>JBKJOO010000390.1:0-3287 GCA_046595615.1 Mycobacteriales bacterium
GAGAAGGCCGAACCGGCCTACGAGCGGCAGATCGCCTACGACGTCGAGGTGACCAAGGCCGACGGCAGCGCGACCGACGTGCAGCTGGACAGCGCGTTCAACGTGCTCGGCACCGAGGCGGCCGAGTAGTCGCGGCTGGTCGGCGGTCGGATGAGGCCGCCACCACCAGCGACGGCGGCATGGGAGCCCGGCAGCCGCCGGGCTCCTCGCGCGTTCACCGTCCCGCAGTGCGCCCAGCGAGCAGCGCCCCGCAGGTTGCGGCGACCACGACGATGCCCTCCACCACCAGGGAGGCGAGGCCGATCGGCTCGACCCAGTTGCCGATGTCGTCCATCGCGTTCGGCAGCCCGACGGTGCGGTTGACGACGTACCCGGCAAAGGCGCTCGCCGCGAGTCCGGCCGCCGCGAGCAGCGAGAGCCGCGACCGCGACACGAGTGCCCACCCGCCGATGGCGATCGATGTGACGCAGAGCGCCATGTACATCCAGAACAGGTATCGCGTCTCGGTCCACTTGCCGACGCTGTCGACGGCGTGGATGACCGCGACCCCCCCGAGACCGACCGCGACCGTCGCGCGGATGGCGGCGTCGCGGACGGCCTCGTGCAGCTCAGCGGGGAGGTGGTGGGCGGAGTCGGCGGGGAGGTGGTCGGCGGGGTTGGCGGGGGCGGGGCGGACGGTGGTGGTGCTCATCGGGTCTCTCGGGTGGGGAAGCGGATCGAGAGGTACGGTGGGCCCCGGAGATGAAGGCCAGATGAGAGCGGTCACTCGACGCCGGCCTCGGCACCGCCGGCGTCCTTTTTGACCGTGAACGTCGTGGGCCTGGCGTCCGGTGAAGCAGCGGTCACGTCGACGACCAGCGCGTTCTTGTCGGTGTAGTAGAGGCCGAACTTGTTGACGGGGAAATGGCCGCTGCCCTTGGCCTGGTCGAAGTTGACGATCTCGGTGGCCCCCGGCGCAATGGTCACGCCCGAGAGCTTGGCGAAGTAGCCTTCGGAGAGCTTCTTGGCCGGGTCGGAGACCTTGTAGTAGACCTCGATCTGGCTCAGTGGCGTGCTGCCGGAGTTCATCAGCGCGACCTCGAGGTGGTCGGTCACGCCTTTGCCGGTCTGGGGAGAGACGTTGTTCTCGACGAGTGCCTTGGTGATCGTCAGCGTCGACGCCTTCCCGGTCGTCGTGATCGGGTTGGTCGGCACGGGCAGGACCTGCCCGTTGGCCGGCGCGCCTGGCGCGGTGCCGGTCGGGGACGGCGTGGAGCGGCCGCAGCCTGCGACGGCGAGCGCAGCGGCCACGAGTCCGGTGGCGACGATCGGGAGGATCCGGGGGGGCATCATGCGTCCTTTCGGAGGGTGGACTGACGACGGAGGCCGGCGTACATCAACGCGCCCATGAGGGCTGAGTAGGCGACCAGCCATTCCAGGTCGTTGCGCTTGTCGCGGACGATCACGCTGAGCGGCAGGCCGTTGTACTTGTCCTTGATGCCGGTCGCGGCGAAGGTGAAGCGCTCGTAGTGCTTGGTCAGCGAGGTCTCCTCAAGCGTGTTGCGGACCTTCTCGTAGGTGGAGAACTTGGCCAGGACCCGCTTCTCGTCGGGCTTCTTGACCTGCAGCGCGGTGAAGAGGCCGCCAGGCACCTGGTTGTCGGGGTCCATCGTGTCGCCGATCTGCGGCACGATCAGGACGACGGCGAGCCACACGACGAGGGCGGCCACCAGGCCGTTGACGAGGACCCGGCTGCGGGTGGCCAGCCACGAACCCAACGCGTAGAACAGCAGCATGTAGACGATCGCGGTGGTGAACGTGATCGCGACGCGACCGAGCTCGCCGGAGTCGAGCCACTGTCCTCCGACCAGGCCGATCAGCACGACGCAGACGACCGCGGTGAGGGCCAGTATCGTCGCGATCAGCGCCGTTGCCCCGGCGAGACGGCCGAGGAACAGGTCGTGGTCGCGGACCGGCCGGGTGAGGATCAGCGGAAGGGTCCTGCCGGTGCGCTCGCGGGCGACGCTCAGGTAGCCGAGCCCGATCGCCAGCACGGCGCCGATGATCTGGACGTACTCGATCACCCCGCGCAGCAACTGCAGGGGGAACAGCTGTGGCGCGGCGGTGAGGCGCGCCCCGGCGGCTCTGGCCTGCTGGACGTAGAGCGTGTAGTCGGCAAGCTGGGCGCGGTAGTCATAGGAGGCGACCGTGATCGAACCGGCCGCGACCAGGACCATGCTGGTGATGAGGAGCACGAGCACGCGGCTGCGAACCGCGGAGCGATACTCGTGGCCGGCGAGCGTGCCGATCGCGGTCAGTGAGGGCCTAGTCATGGGAGGTCTCCTGAGAGACGTCGTGACGACGCACCAGGACGGCAGTGCCGCCGATGAGCAGCAGGGTGAAGCCGAGGATCGGTGCGAGCTGGCCGGCGGTGCGGCCGGGCTGCAGAGAGCTGCCCTCGGTGAGGATCCGGGTGCTGAGAGCCTTGTACTGCTCGTTGACCGCGATCGGCTTGGCCTTCGAAGTCGCCCGGAAGAAGCCCGAGCTGGTTGTCGCCACCGGGTCGGAGACCGGGTTCAGCGACGCGACTGGCCGCAGGCCGGAGGTGAACTGCGGGGTGGCGAAGGTCACGAGCACCCACACTGCGACCGCCGCGAACAGCGCCATCGACTGGCTCCTGGTCAGGAAGGCCGTCACCGAGCCGATCAGCACGAACAGCAGGAGGTAGAGCCCCGACACGGCGTAGAAGAGAGCCAGCCGGACCAGCTCGGTGGCGGTCGGCAGGCCGGAGTTGATGAGCGTCAGCGCGATGATGCTCAGGACGAGGCAGGCGGCCATGATCCCTGTCAACGCGACGGCGCTCGCGGCCAGCTTGCCGCGGATGTAGGCCGAGCGCGCCACGGGCCGCGAGAAGATCACGCGGTTGACGCCGGCCTGGCGATCGTCCATGACGCTCAGGTGGCCGAGGACGATCGCCAGCAGCGCACCGATCAGCGGCACGTAGATCACCATGTTGTTCAGCAGCGTCAGGCGCGGTTTGTTCGCAAATGGGTTCGGCGGCGCGGGCTTGCCGGCGGCCTGCAGCACCCGGACGGTCTCGTCGTAGACCTGCGTGATCGTGCGCTGGCTCGACCACCCGATCAGGCCCGACAGCGCGGTCATGAGCAGCAGAACGCTGAGCATCACCATGAACGTGCGTCGCCGTAGCAGCAGCCGCAGCTGCTGCTCGGCGAACGTGACCGTCGCGGTCATCGGTCCTCCAGTCGCACGTAGATGTCCTCGAGCGAGGCCTCGTCGGGAAAGCGCTC
>JBKJOO010000466.1:0-4474 GCA_046595615.1 Mycobacteriales bacterium
CCAGCGTCGTCCGCCCATATCCCAGCGAGGTGAACAACTCGGACGCCGCGGCCAGTACGACGCGCTCGGTCTGCCGCGCCTGGTCCTGCCGGCGTGAGGAGTCGTAGGACCGCTTGACGGCCGCACCCATATCCGCTACACCTCTCATGTATTCAATATATGTTCACTGTATTCGAAGGAGCAGCCGTGACGACGTCCCTCGACTGGGGCAGCGTGGCACCCGCCTGGGACCAGCACCGCCGCCACGCCGGGAGGAACACCGCACCGGTGTCCGACGCCCTGCTCACCGCGGCTGCTCCCCACCCGGGTGATGCCGTCCTGGAACTCGCCTGCGGAACCGGCGACCTGGCGCGTCAGATCGCCGCGCGGGTGGGAGTCGACGGCCAGGTGCTCGCAACCGACTACGCCCCCGCCATGGTCAGCCTCGCCGCGGCCGCACTTGCCGAGTGCCCCCAGGCCAGCACGGCCGTCGTCGAGGCGGCCGCCACCGGGCTGGCACCGGAGTCCTACACCGCTGTCATCTGCGCGATGGGCCTGATGTTTCTCCCCGACCCGACCGCCGCACTCAAGGACTGGCGGCGGGTGTTGCGTCCGGGCGGCCGGCTGGCCGCCGGCGTCTGGGCAGGTCCCGGTGACAACCTGTGGGTGGCGAGCCTCGGCATGTCCGCCGCGATGAACGGCCTCGCCGCAGGCGGACCACCCACCGGCCCCGGCGGCCTGTTCTCCCTGTCCGACCCCGCGGTCCTCGCCCAAGCCGCCACCGACGCCGGTTTCACCGAGGTGACCGTCGACCAGACCCCGCTGTCGTTCCGATACGCCTCGACCGACGAGCACTTCGACATCGTCGCCAGCCTGGCCGGTCCCCTCGCGACCCTGCTCGCCTCGGCCAGCCAGCAGCAACGCGACGCCGTCCGCGCCACCTGCGCTGAGGTCCTCTCCGGGCAGATCGCCGCCGACGGCTCGCTCCAACTCGCCGGCCTCGCCCTCATCCTGTCCGCCCGCGCATAAGCCCAACTCGACCACCGCGAACGGACGGGCCACGCCGCTGCCCCGGCGTACCGCGTGTTACTCAGGAGCGATCCAGGCCATCATCGGCCGCAGCTTGGCGCCGACGACCTCGATCGGGTGCTCGGCCCCCTCCTTGCGGTGCTGGGCCATCTCCGGTCCGCCGGCCTCGTCGTCGGCGATCAGGTGCCGGGTGAACGTGCCGTCCTGGATCTCGGTCAGCACCCGCTTCATCTCGGCCTTGGTCTCGGCCGTGATGATCCGCGGGCCGGTCATGTAGTCGCCGAACTCGGCCGTGTCGGAGATGGACCAGCGCATCTTGGAGATGCCGCCCTCGTACATCAGGTCGACGATGAGCTTGAGCTCGTGCAGGCATTCGAAGTAGGCGATCTCCGGCTGGTATCCCGCCTCGATGAGCACCTCGAAACCGGTCTGCACGAGCGCTGAGGCGCCACCACAGAGCACCGCCTGCTCGCCGAACAGGTCCGTCTCGGTCTCCTCGGTGAAGGTCGTCTTGATGACTCCGGCACGGGTGCCACCGATGCCCTTGGCCCAGGACAGCGCGAGCGCCTGCGCGCCGCCGGTGGCGTCCTGCTCGACCGCAATGAGACAGGGCACCCCGCGGCCGTCGACGAACTGGCGACGGACCAGGTGACCGGGGCCCTTCGGGGCGATCATCGCGACATCAACGCCGGCCGGCGGGGTGATCAGGCCGAAGCGGATGTTGAGCCCGTGGCCGAACAGCAGCGCGTCGCCGTCGTTGAGGTTTGGGGCGACGTCGCGCTCGTAGAGTGCTCGCTGCACGGTGTCGGGCGCCAGAATCATGATCACGTTGGCCTCGGCGCAGGCCTGCGCCGGTGTCACGACGCGCAGGCCGTCCGCCTCAGCCTTGGCCCGGCTCTTGCTGCCGTCGGGGAGACCGACGCGGACGTCGACCCCGGAGTCGCGTAGCGAGAGCGCATGGGCGTGGCCCTGGCTGCCATAGCCAAGGACGGCCACCGTGCGGCCCTGGATGATCGAAAGGTCGGCGTCGTCGTCGTAAAAGATCTCGGCCATGGGAGGTGCTGGTCCTTCCGGAGGGGATGGGTGGGCTAGCTGGCGCTGCGCAAGCGGTCGGTGCCGGTCATCGACCGCGAACCGCGACCGAGGGCGACGAGGCCCGACTGGACGAGCTCACGGATGCCGAAGGGTTCGAGCACCCGAATCAGGGCGGCCAATTTGTCGGCGGTGCCGGTCGCCTCGATGGTGACCGCATCGGTCGCCACGTCGACGACCTTGGCGCGAAACAGTGCAGCCGTCTCGAGCACGTGCGAGCGGGTCGCCGGGTCAGCCTTGACCTTGATCAGGACCAGCTCACGCTGCACCGCCGTGGCCGGGTCCAGCTCGACGATCTTGAGCACGTTGATCAGCTTGTTCAGTTGCTTGGTGACCTGTTCGAGCGGGAGGCCCTCGACCTCGACCACGATCGTCATGCGGCTGACCGAGGCGTGCTCGGTCGGCCCGACAGCCAGCGAGATGATGTTGAAGCCGCGGCGGCTGAACAGGGCCGCGACCCGGGCGAGGACGCCGGGCTTGTCCTCGACCAGCACCGACAGGGTGTGCCTGGTGATCGCAGCCATCTCAGACCAGCCCTGCGCTGTTCCAGTCGGGCCGCGTGTCGCGGGCCGCGAGGATCTCGTCGTTGCTGGTGCCGGCCGGCACCATCGGCCACACCATCGCGTCCTGCCCGACCACGAAGTCGATGACGACCGGCATGTCGTCGACCGCCATCGCCTTCTCGATCGTCGCGTCGACCTCGTCCTTGGTCTCGCAGCGCAGCCCGACACAGCCCATCGCGTCGGCAAGCTTGACGAAGTCCGGGATGCGCTTGGACTGCAGGTTGGTGTTGCTGTAGCGGCCCTCGTAGAACAGCGTCTGCCACTGCCGCACCATGCCGAGGCTGCCGTTGTTGATCACCGCCACCTTGATCGGGATCCCCTCGATCGCGCAGGTGACGAGCTCCTGGTTGGTCATCTGGAAACACCCGTCACCGTCGATGGCCCACACCGTCGCCTCGGGTCGGCCGACCTTGGCCCCCATCGCGGCCGGGACGGCGTAGCCCATCGTGCCGAGGCCACCGGAGTTGAGCCAGGTATACGGGTGCTCGTAGGCGATGAACTGCGAGGCCCACATCTGGTGCTGACCCACACCGCTGGCGTAGATGGCCTCGGGGCCGACGATCTGGCCGATGCGGCTGATCACGTGCTGCGGCGCGAGCGAGCCGTCGGTCGGCTCGTCGTAGCCCAGCGGGTAGGTCCGCCGCCAGCTGTCGAGTTGTCGCCACCAGCCGGTGAGATCGGCCCGGGTGCCTGCGGCGTAGACGTCCTGGACGGCGACGACGAGGTCGGCGACCGCCTCCCGGCAGTCCCCCACGATCGGCACGTCGGCCACCCGGTTCTTGCCGATTTCGGCCGGGTCGATGTCGGCGTGGATGATCTTTGCGGACGGCGCGAAGCTGCTGAGCTTGCCGGTGACCCGGTCGTCGAAGCGCGCCCCGAGCACGATGAGCAGGTCGGACTTCTGCAGGGCGGTGACGGCGGCGACGGTGCCGTGCATGCCCGGCATGCCCAGGTGCTGCGGGTGGCTGTCGGGGAACGCCCCCCGGGCCATCAGCGTCGTCACGACGGGGATGCCGGTCAACTCGGCGAGCACCCGCAGTTCGGCGGCGGCGCGGGCCTTGAGCACGCCTCCCCCGACGTACAGGACGGGACGGCTGGCCTCGGCGATGAGTCGGGCGGCCTCCCGGATCTGCTTGGCGTGCGGACGGGTCACTGGGTGGTAGCCAGGCAGATCGAGCACCGGCGGCCAGGAGAACTCGCCCTGCGCCTGCAGGATGTCCTTCGGGATGTCAACGAGGACCGGTCCCGGGCGTCCGGTGCCGGCCAGGTGGAAGGCCTCGGCGATCGTGCGCGGGATGTCGTCGGGGTGCTGCACGAGGAAGTTGTGCTTTGTGATCGGCATGGTGATGCCGACGATGTCGGCCTCCTGGAAGGCGTCGGTGCCGATCGCGGCGCTCGGCACCTGGCCGGTGATGGCGACCATCGGCACGCTGTCCATGTAGGCGTCCGCGATCGGCGTCACGAGGTTGGTGGCGCCCGGTCCGCTGGTGGCCATGCAGACGCCGACGCGGCCGGTGGCCTGCGCGTAGCCCTCAGCCGCGTGGCCGCCGCCCTGCTCGTGGCGGACGAGGATGTGGCGCACCTTGACCGAATCAAACAGCGGGTCGTAGGCCGGCAGGATCGCGCCACCGGGGATCCCGAAGACGACCTCGACACCGGCGCTCTCCAGGCTCCGGACGAGCGACTGCGCTCCGGTCATCACTTCTGGTGCTGTCATTGCTTTCCGTTCCTTCTTCAGGCCAGGCCGAGCCGGTGTGCGGGCAAAAAAGAACCCCTCGTGCCAGGGGCACGGAGGGGTCAGCGCGACTGCG
>JBKJOO010000473.1:0-6471 GCA_046595615.1 Mycobacteriales bacterium
CCCGGGCGTGGGTGGCCAGCCACCGGCCCCCTGGGTGGTCGCCGCGATGGCCACCCCGATCCGCTACTCCTCGCGTACATACCTCCGCCTGGTGGCGCCGCTCGTCTACGGAACGTCGATCGGGGCGGATGAGCCGCACCTGGACGCCCGCCGGAACCGCCCCCCGAGCGCCCGCGGCTACTCCCACCAGCTCTACGCCATCACCGGCTGGTCGAGCCGCCCCTGGCTGCGCACGCTGCGGATGCCGGTGCTGGTGCTGACCGGCGAAGGCGACCGGCTGGCGCCCCGCCGCAACGCCACGATCCTGGCCCGCAGCATCCCCGGCGCCCGGTTGAAGGTGCTGCCCGGGGGCCACCTGTTCCTGCTGCAGCAGGCCGAGGTGGCCGGGCGGACGATCACCGCCTTCCTCGACGGCCAGGACGTGCCGCCCGCCGGCTAGCCGACCACGGCCGGCTGACGGTCCCGGACATAGGAGCCGGGTGCGGCCTCGATGGCGGGGTGCCGCCGGCTGCCGGGTCCTTTGGGTGCGCGGCGTTCGGCGCCGGCTCGCTCTACCTCCCACGCGGCCCACGGCTCCCACCAGCTCCCGGTCCGGGCGGTGGCGCCGGCCCGCCAGTCCGGTGGCTCGGCGCCTGCCGGTCCGCCCTCGTAGTAGCTGGCCTTGGGGTTGCCCGGGGGATTCACCAGGCTGGCGATGTGCCCCGCGTTGCTCAACACGAACGTGCTCGGCCCGGACAGCGCCGTCGTCGTCCGGTAGCAGCCGGTCCACGGCGTGAGATGGTCGGTCATCGCGCCGGTGACGAAGGTCGGCACGGTAATCTGCCGCAGGTCGATCGGGCTGCCCAGCACCGTCACCGCGCCCGGTCGGCACAGCGCATTGGTCCGGAAGATGTCCAGGAACTGCTGGTGCAGCCGGGCCGGGAGGTTGGTCCCGTCGGCGTTCCAGGCCAGGATGTCGAACACGGGCGGGTCGTTGCCCATCAGCCAATTGCTGACGACATAGTTGAAGACCAGGTCATCGGGCCGCATCCAGGAAAAGACGGTCCCGAGCGAGCGGGCCGTGATGATGCCCTTGCGGCGCGACGTCGAGCCGGCCAGCTCCAGCAGCCGAGGCGAGGAGAACGCCCCGAGTGGCGCGCGTTCGTCGAAGTCGAGCAACGTCACGGCGTACGCCGCACTGTGCACGCTCTGGTCGCCGTTCACCGCGTGGTGGTTGAGCACCGCCGTCTGCAGGATCCCGCCGGCACAGAAGCCGAGGGTGTTGACGTCCGCGGAGCCGGCGATGTCCTTGACCACCTCGATGGCGTCCTGGATGGCCGCGCAGTAGGTGTCGAGGTCCCAATCGGCCTGCTCCGGCCCGGGGTTGCGCCAGCTGAGGATGAACACCTGCAGCCCCTGGCTGACGGCGTACTCGACGAAGCTGCGTCCCGGCCGCAGGTCCAGGAAGTAGAAGCGCCCGATGGGTGGCGGGATGATGAGCAGCGGGCGGCGGCGGACCGTTGCGGTGCTCGCGGTGTACTGGATCAGCTCGGCCACCGGACCGCGGTGCACGACCGCGCCGGGCGTCACCGCCAGGTCGGTGCCGACCGTGAACGCGGTCCGGTCGGTCTGCGAGGGCATGCCCCCGTTGTGGCGGACGTCGGAGACGAACTGGCCGAGGCCGCGGGCGACACTGCGGCCGCCGGTCTCGAAGGCCCGCTTCAACGCGGCCGGGTTGCCGACCAGGGTGTTGGTGGGCGCCAGCGCACCGGTCAGCGCGTTGACGGCGAAGCGGGCCCGCTCCAGGTCGTGCCAGTCGACGCCCTTGGCCTCCAGGTCGTCGACCAGCCGCGCCATGGTCTGCCCGAGGGCCACGTAGCCCTGGCCCAAGCGACGGTAGAGCGGGTTGTCGGTCCACGCGGGGTCGGCGAACCGCTTGTCCTTCGGCGCCGGCCGGAGCTCATCGGTCCCGCGCAGCACCTTGCCCAGGTCGCGGGCCAGCTGGCCGAGCTCGCGGCGCAGGGACCCGGGCTGCAGGACGGCGCTCGCCACGCCGCGCAGCAGCCCACCGGCCGAGGGGATCCCGACCGGCTCGCCGCCCTCGACCGCGTCGAGCACCACGTGCTCGTCCAGCTGCGACGGCGCGCTGCGGGGCGGCTGGCGAGCCGGCTTGGGAGGCGGCGCCTTCTTCCCGGTCGGGGGCCTGCGACCGGAAGCGACAGCGGTCATGGTTCCCTCCGCAGGATCCACCCGATCGGCGCGCGGGCTGGCAGCAGCCCATCACGCAAACGGTCCCGATACAACCAAGGCCCGACCCGACCAGACAACCGACGGGACGCAGATGCTGTACGGCGCATACGAGCTGAACCGGATCGCGGGCGCTCCGATGGTCACCACCTCACGGCTGACGGCGCGCGCGCTGCAGTCGCTGCCGCCGGGTGTGGGTGGCCGGCACGGGGTCCGCCGGCTGCGGGCAGCCTGCGAGATCCTCGCGAAGGCCCGGCCGACGCACACCCGGCCGCCGTTCGGCATCGGGTCGGTGCGGGTGGGTGACGACGAGGTCACGGTCACCGAGCGGCCGACCCTGACGACGCCGTTCGCGACGCTGCTCCACTTCGACAAGGCCGCCGCCGCACAGCAGCCGCGGGTCCTGGTCGTCGGTCCGATGTCTGGCCATTTCACGACCCTCATCCGGCCGACCATCCGCACCCTGCTGGCCGACCATGACGTGCATGTCCTGGACTGGCACAACGCGAGGGACATCCCGGTAAGCCATGGCGGCTTCGGGCTCGACGAGTACATCGAGCACGTGATGGCGGCGCTGCGGCATCTCGGGCCCGGCACGAATGTCGTCGCGGTGTGCCAGCCGGCCGTCCCGGTACTCGCCGCGGTCGCGCTGCTCGCCGCCGCGGACGACCCCGCCCAGCCGGTCAGCCTGACCCTGATCGCGGGCCCCATCGACACCAGGGTGAACCCGAACCGGGTGAACGAGATGGCAGCCAAGAAGCCGCTGGCCTTCTTCGAGCGCCGGGTCATCCAGACCGTGCCGGCCCGGTATGCCGGCCGGGGGCGGCGCGTCTACCCGGGCTTCGTGCAGCTGGCGGCGTTCATGTCGATGAACCGCCGGCGGCATCTGGATGCGCACGTCGGCCTCTACAAGAACCTGGTGGCCGGTGAGACGGCGAAGGCGGCGGCCACCCGCTCGTTCTACGACGAGTACGGCGCGGTGATGGACGTCCCGGCCGAGTTCTACCTGGAAACCGTCGGCAAAATCTTCCAGCAGCACCTCATGCCCCGCGGCGAGTTGACCTGGCGCGACCAGCGGGTCGATCCGGCGGCCATCACCCGCACGGCGCTGCTGACCGTCGAGGGCGCCAGTGACGACATCTGCTCACCCGGCCAGACGCTGGCCGCGCACGCGCTCTGCACCGGCATCCCCGAGGCCGCCAAGCACCACCACCTGCAGGAGGGGGTCGGCCACTACGGGGTCTTCAGCGGCTCCCGCTGGGAGAACGAGGTCTATCCGGTCATCCGCAGCTTCATCCGGGCGAGCGACCCGGCGGTCCGCGCCGAGCCCGCCGACGCACACCGGGCGTAGCCCGAACGGTTCCGGCCCGTCGAGGGCCACCCCCGAGCCGGGTAATCCACGGAAGGCGGGGCACGGCTCCAAAGATCATCCAGGTGCCGAACCATCCGTGGATCACCGGGGCCAGGCGCCGGGAGCGAGGAGCGGACCGCTGTCCCCTGCGACCGACCCTGTTCGGCGTACGGCAGTGACGTGCAGAACACTGGTGGCGCCACAGGTTCGACGCAGCAGAACGAGGAGAGGCTCACAGGCATGAGAGCGACGCAGCGGTACAGCCAGGTTGTCATCAGCGGTCTGGCGCATGTGGATGCTCCGCACGTGGTGACCTCCGCCGAGATCGAGACCCGGCTGGCTCGGACGCTCGACCGGCTGGGCGTCGAGCCGGGGCTGCTCGAAAGCCTGTCCGGTATCAAGGAGCGCCGGGTCTGGGACGACGGGACGCAGCCCAGCGAGGTGGCCGCGAGGGCGGGCGAGCTGGCGTTGGCTGACAGCGGCGTGGACCGGGGCGACGTCGGCGCGCTGCTCAACACCTCGGTCTGCCGGGACTATCTCGAGCCGTCGACGGCGAGCCTGGTGCACGGCAGGATGGAGTTGCCGGCCGAGGCCGTGAACTTCGACGTCGGCAACGCCTGCCTGGGGTTCATCAACGGCATGAACGTCGTCGCCTCGATGATCGAGCGGGGTGAGATCGACCACGGGCTGGTCGTCGACGGCGAGACCAGCCGCTTCACCGTCGAGGCCACCATCGACCGGCTCGCGTCCGACGACTGCGACGAGCGGATGTTCCGCGAGCAGTTCGCGACGCTGACGTTGGGTTCTGGAGCCGTGGCGATGGTCCTGTCGCGCGACGATTCCGCCGACGCCGGCGCCCGCTACCTCGGCGGGATGAGCCGGGCCGGCACCGCGCACGCCAACCTGTGCACCGGGCATGTGCACGAGATGCGCACCGACACCAAGGGTCTGCTGCTCGCGGGCCTCGAGTTGGCCGCGCACACCTGGAAGGAGGCGGTGGCGTCCTTCGACTGGGACCCGCAGACGGTCGACACCTTCGTCGTCCACCAGGTCAGCAAGGTGCATACCAGGGCCGTATGCGACACCTTGGGCCTGGACATCGACCGGTTCCCGCTGATCTACCAGCACTTCGGCAACATCGGCCCGGCCGGCGTACCCACCGTCCTGTCGCGCGCCGTGCAGGACGGCACCGTCTCGGCCGGCGAGCGGGTCATGCTGATGGGCGTCGGCAGCGGGATCAACGTGGCGGCCGCCGAGATCGCGTGGTGAGGTCCCCCCTCACGGGATGGCCCTACCCCGGGCGCAGCATCGACGTCGGCGGACACGCCATGGCGTACGTCGACGAGGGCGCCGGGCCGCCGGTGCTGCTCGTCCACGGCAACCCGACCTGGTCGTTCTATTACCGCTCCCTGCTGGCGGCGCTCCCGCCGCTCGGCCTGCGGGCCATCGCCCCCGACCACATCGGGATGGGCCGGTCGGACAAGCCTTCGGCGGGCGCCTACCCGCACACGTTGTCCCGCCGGGTCGAGGATCTCGGGGCGTTCATCGACGGTCTCGGCCTGACCGGCCCGATCTCGCTGGTGGTGCACGACTGGGGCGGCGCGATCGCGTTGGCCTGGGCGGTCGACCACCCCGACCGCGTCGACAAGCTGGTGCTGCTCAACACTGGGGCGTTCCCGCTGCCACCGGACAAGGCGCTGCCCTGGACCCTGCGTGCCGCGCGGCTCCCGGTGCTTGGGGACGTCGCGGTCCGGCGGCTCAACGCGTTCAGCCTGGGCGCTCTCGTGCTCGGCTCGGGCCGTCGCTGGCTGCCGGCCGAGGCCCGCGCCGGGTTGCTCGCGCCGTACGACAGCCCGGCGAACCGGGTCGCGGTCTCGCAGTTCGTCCGGGACATTCCGCTCGTGCCAAGCGATCCCGCGTACGCCGTCCTGGCCCGTACCGAGCAGCGGCTGCCCCTGCTCCAGGACATCCCGACGCTGATCTGCTGGGGGATGCGGGATCCAGTCTTCGACGGGGTCGTGCTGGACCATCTGGTCTCGCTGCTGCCGAAGGCCGATGTGCGCCGGTTCGCCGACGCCGGTCACTACGTGCTCGAGGACGCGGCCGACCGGATCGTCCCGCTGGTGACGCGCCTGCTCGCGCCGTGACTCGGACGCTCGACGGCCTCGTCGCCGACCGGGCCCGGGCGGCACCGGACCGGGTCGCACTGGTGCTGCCGCGGGGGACCGGCTTCCGCAGCACGACGTACGCCCGGCTGGACGCCCGCATCAACGCGGTCGCGGCCGGGCTGCGGCACGCGGGTGTCCAGCCGGGGATGCGCAGCGCCTTGCTCGTGCCGCCGACCGAGAACTTCTTCGTGCTGGCGTTCGCGCTGCTGCGGCTGCGGGCGGTGCCGGTGCTCATCGACCCGGGCATCGGCCGGGCCAACGTCAAGGGTTGCCTGGCCGAAGCGGCGCCGGAGGCCTTCATCGGCGTCGCCAAGGCGCATCTCGCCCGCCGGCTGCTCGGCTGGGCGCCGACCGCCCGGGTGGCTGTCACGGCAGGTCCGGGGCCGGCGATGGGTGGCCGGACGCTGCGCCGGGTCGAGCAGGACGGCCGCTGGCGGCTGCCCTTCGCCGCGGCAGCACGGCCCGAAGGGGCGCCCGCAGCCATCCTGTTCACCAGTGGCAGCACCGGCCCGCCCAAGGGCGTCGAGCACGGCGAGCCGCAGCTGCTCGCCCAGGCGGAGCTGGTCCGCTTGCTGTACGACCTCGTCCCTGGCGAGGTCAGCCTGTCCACCTTCGCGCCGTTCGCGTTGTTCGGCCCGGTGCTGGGGATGACGACCGTCGTACCGCGGATGGACGCGACCCGCCCCGCTGACGTCGTGCCCGCCCGTGTCGTACGGGCGGCGAACC
>JBKJOO010000004.1:0-13966 GCA_046595615.1 Mycobacteriales bacterium
ACGACGGCGGTCGCGGCGGCGACCTCCGGTGAGACCAGATGGGTACGGCCACCGCGGCCCTGCCGGCCCTCGAAGTTGCGGTTGCTCGTCGAGGCGCTGCGCTCACCGGGCGCAAGGGTGTCGGGGTTCATCCCGAGGCACATCGAGCAGCCGGCACTTCGCCAGTCGGCACCGGCCTGGGTGAAGACGACGTCGAGGCCCTCCTGCTCGGCCTGCAGCTTCACCAGCATCGAACCGGGGACGACCAGCATCCGGACGCCCGGAGCGACCTTGCGGCCCGACAGGACGGCGGCGGCGGCGCGCAGGTCCTCCATCCGACCGTTGGTGCAGGACCCGAGAAAAACGGTGTCCACCGCGATGTCGCGCATCGGCGTCCCGGCGGTCAGGCCCATGTAGGTGAGCGCGCGTTCGGCGGCGTCGCGCGGGCCACCGGCGGGCAGTGAGGCGGGGTCGGGGACGGTGTCGGCGAGCGGCACACCCTGCGCCGGGTTGGTGCCCCAGGTGACGAATGGCGTGACCGCCGAGGCGTCGAGCACGATCTCTTTGTCGAAGGCGGCGTCGGCGTCGGACCCGAGGGCGTCCCAGGCAGCGACGGCGGCGTCCCAGTCCGCGCCCTGTGGCGCGCTCGGTCGACCCTGCAGATAGGCGTAGGTCGTGGCGTCGGGTGCGATCATCCCGGCCCGCGCACCCCACTCGATGCTCATGTTGCAGACCGTCATGCGGCCCTCCATCGACAAGGCACGGATCGCGGCACCGCGGTACTCGACGACGTAGCCCTGGCCGCCGCCGGTGCCCACCTGGGCGATCAGCGCCAGGACGAGATCCTTGGCCGTGACACCCGGCTGCAGGCTGCCCTGGACGGTCACGGCCATCGTGCGGGGCCGTGGCAGCGGCAGTGTCTGAGTGGCAAGCACGTGCTCCACCTCGCTGGTGCCGATGCCGAAGGCCAGTGCCCCGAACGCGCCATGCGTGCTGGTGTGGCTGTCCCCGCAGACGATCGTCAGGCCCGGTTGGGTGAGCCCCATCTGCGGCCCGATCACGTGGACGATGCCCTGGCCGGCCTCGCCCATCGGGTGCAACTCGACGCCGAACTCGACGCAGTTGGCCCGCAGGGTGTCCACCTGCACCTTCGACACCGGGTCCTTGATCGGCCCAATCAGCAGATCGGTCGGCACGTTGTGGTCCTCGGTGGCCAGGGTGAGCTCCGGTCGCCGGACACCGCGACCGGCCAGTCGCAGGCCCTCGAAGGCCTGCGGGCTGGTCACCTCGTGCACCAGATGGAGGTCGATGTAGAGCAGGTCCGGCTCGCCGTCGGCGCGGCGTACGACGTGGTCTGCCCAGACCTTCTCGGCGAGTGTGCGACCCATGGCGAGCGCTCCTTGCTATCTCAAACAGTGGGATGGCAGTATCAGTACGTGGAACAGCGTAGCGGAGTTGGCGTCCTTGACAAGGCTGTGGTCGTCCTCGAGGCGGTGCGGGCCGGTGCGGACACCCTGAACGCGCTGACCGAGGCCACCGGGTTGTCCCGGGCGACCGCCCACCGGCTGGCGGTGGCCCTCGAGGTGCATCGGCTGCTCGTCCGCGACGCGGCCGGCCGCTGGCGGCCGGGGCCTCGCCTCGCCGAGCTCGCGGGCAGCACCGACGGCCTGCTGCAGCGCGCGGCAGCGGTCCTCGACGCACTTCGCGACGCGACCGGGGAGAGCGCGCAGCTCTACCGCCGCCGGGGCGAGGTGCGCGTCTGTCTCGCCGCAGCCGAGCTCGGCAGCGGCCTGCGCGACACCGTCCCGGTCGGCATGGCCCTGCCGATGTCAGCCGGCTCGGCCGCCCAGGTGCTGCTGGCCTGGGACGACGGGCCGCTGCCGCCGGGGTCGGCGTTCACCGCGCGGACGCTCGCCGACGTACGCCGCCGTGGATGGGCCCACTCGGTCGCCGAGCGCGAGCAGGGCGTCGCCTCGGTGTCGGCCCCGGTCCGGGACGCCGATGGGGCGGTCGTCGCCGCGGTGAGCGTCTCCGGGCCGCTCGAGCGGTTCGGCCGGTCGCCCGGCCGGCTGCACGCGCAGGCAGTCCTTGCCGCCGCCTTCGAACTGTCGGACCTGCGCGCCACCATCGGGGCATGAGCTGCCCAGCGCCCGACTGCGGACGTCCGGTCTACGCCCGCGAGCACTGCTCGCGCCACTACCGGCAGCTCCTCCGGCACGGTGCCGTCCAGCCCGACCGGGCGCCCGCGGTCTGCGCGGTCGAGGGCTGCGGTCGCGCCGCGGTCACCCGCGGCTGGTGCCACGGCGACTACCTGCGCTGGTCGAGGACAGGTGACGCGCAGGCCGACGTCCCGCTCGGTCGCAGTGGGCGCACCTCCTGCAGCGTCCCCGGCTGCGCTCGCCCCGTCGCCAAGGAGGCGATCTGCTCAGCTCACTGGCAACGCCTGGTCATCAGCGGCAGCGTCCGCGCGGACGAACCGTGGCGCGTCACGGCAGGTGTCGGCTCCCTGCATCACGGCTACCAACGGATCTCGGTTCCGGAGCGGGACCGGTGGTTGGTCGGCGGTCTGAGCTCCGCCCCCGAACACCGGCTGGTCATGGCCCGGTATCTGGGGCGCATGCTGGCCAACGACGAGAGCGTCCACCATCGCAACGGCGACCGGCAGGACAACCGGCTGGACAATCTGGAGCTGTGGAGCCGATTCCAGCCGACGGGTGCACGGGTCGAGGACAAGGTGGCGTGGGCTCATGAGCTGCTGAGGCGCTACGACGGCCAGCCACGAGACGGAGAAGGCCCGCTGTCCGGACAGGACAGCGGGCTCTCAGTTGGTACCCCCGAGCGGATTCGAACCGCCGTTAACGCCGTGAGAGGGCGCCGTCCTAGGCCGCTAGACGACGGGGGCGGGACCTGATGGGTCTTGAGTTGTGGAGCGCTGGGGTACCTGGACTCGAACCAAGACTAACTGAACCAGAATCAGTTGGGCTGCCAATTACCCCATACCCCACGGCATAACGGCCCAGAGTCTAGCGGATGTCGTGACGGTCACTCAGCGCCCGGCGCGCAGGCGGCGGAGCACCCGCGTCTTGCCGAGCAGCGCCATCGACTCGGGCAGCGGCGGCGCGATGGTGGACCCGCAGACGGCGGCCCGGACCGGGGCGTAGGCCTTGCCGCGTTTGAGTCCGAGGCCCTCGAGCAGCGCCGCATCCATGGCGGCCTGGATCGTTGCGGTCGTCCACTGCTCCAGCGGCTCCAGGGCGTCAGCCGTCGCGGCCAGCACCGCGGCGCTTCCCTCGCCGAGCGACTTCTCAGCGGCGGCCGGCTCGACGGCGAAGTCCTGCTCATCGACGAGCAGGAAGCGCAGCAACCCGGCCGCCTCGGACAGCACGGCGATCCGGGTCTGGATCAGCGGGACGGCGTCGGCGAGGGTCGCCAGCTCAGCAGTGGTCGGGTCGGCCGTGACGAGCCCGGCTCGCTGCAGGTGGGGCACGAGGCGGCGCACGAGATCGTCCTCGGCGAGCTCTCGCAGGTAGTGCCCGTTGAGCCAACCGAGCTTGTCGAGGTCGAAGACCGGGCCGACCGTGTTGACCCGCGACCAGTCGAAGCTCGCGCTCATCTGGGCGAAACTGAAGATCTCCTCGCCGCCCGGCAGGGAGTAGCCGAGCAGGCCCAGGAAGTTCAGCAGGGCTTCGGGCAGATAGCCCTGTTCGATGAACCAGGTCAGCCGTGCAGCGGGGTTCTTGCGCTTGCTGATCTTGCTCTTGTCGACATTGCGGAGCAGCGGCATGTGCGCGTAGGAGGGGCGCTCCCAGCCGAGCCAGTCCGACAGCAGCAGGTGCTTGGGGGTGGAGGAGATCCACTCCTCGCCCCGCACGACGTGGGTGATCCCCATCAGGTGGTCGTCGACGACCACCGCGAGGTGGTAGGTCGGGAAGCCGTCGGCCTTCAGGATCACCTGGTCGTCCGGAGCGGGCGCCTTGATCTCGCCGCGGATCAGATCGGTGAAGTGCAGTGGCGGGTCGGCCGGGATGAGCATCCGCACGACCGGGACGTCCGAGAAGCCCGGCAGCGCGGCCCGCTCGTCCCGATCGAGCCCATGGCAGCGCCGGTCGTAGCCCGTCGGCTGCTTGGCAGCCTGCTGCGCCTCGCGCATCTCCTGGAGCCGCGCCGGTGTGCACCAGCAGTGGTAGGCATGGCCGTCGGCGAGCAGGCGCTCGACGTGCGGGCGGTAGGTCTCGAGCCGCTCGGACTGTCGGTAGGGACCGAACGGCCCCCCCACGTCGGGCCCCTCGTCCCACTGCAGCCCGAGCCAACGCAGCGTGTCGTAGACCTGCTGCTCACTGTCGGCCTGGAACCTCGCCCGGTCGGTATCCTCGACCCGCAGCACGAACTGCCCGCCCTGCTGGCGCACGAAGGCCAGGTTGAACAGCGACATGTACGCCGTACCGACGTGCGGGTCGCCGGTCGGCGATGGCGCCACCCGCAGCCGCACCGTCATCCGCGGGCCGCGACCGGGTTGGTCAGCGGGCCGATGCCCTCGACGTGGACGGTAACGGCATTGCCTGGCACGAGCGGGCCGACGCCGGCGGGCGTGCCGGTGAGGATCACGTCGCCGGGCAGCAGGGTCATGAAGGCCGTGACCCACTCGATGATCGTCGGGACGTCGTGCAACAGCTGCGAGGTGCGCCCGTCCTGACGCACCGATCCGTCGACGGCGCACCGCACCGCCAGGTCGGAGGGGTCCAGCTCGGTCTCGACCCACGGCCCGATCGGACAGAACGTGTCGTGCGACTTGCCTCGCGTCCACTGGCCGTCCTGCTCCTGATGGTCGCGGGCGGTCACGTCGTTGCCGCAGGTGTAGCCCAGCACGACGTCCAGGGCCCGCTCCCGCGGCACCTCCCGGCACAGCCGGCCAATGACGATGCCGAGCTCAGCCTCGTGGTCGACCCGGGTGCTGTTGCGGGGCAGCACGATGGCGTCGCCCGGCCCGATGACCGACGTCGACGGCTTGAGGAACACGACCGGGGCCACCGGCGTGGGCCCGCCGAGCTCCGCGACGTGGTCGGCGTAGTTCTTGCCGATGCACACGACCTTGCTGGGCAGGACCGGTGCGAGCAGCCGGACCGCACCGAGCGGGTGCGTCACCCCGGTGCGGATGAGCGGCGCGAACGGGTGGCCGTCGACGGCCGCGACGGTCAGCGCGGCCGGGTCGTCACCGACGCCCTCGACGATCCCGAATGACATTGCCCCGGCCTGGGCGTAACGGGCGATGCGCATGCCCGGCAGGTTAGCCGGGCGCGGCCACCGGCAGCCGTCGTACCCGGGGGTCGTCCGCGTCGGCCGTGTAGTCCTCCGGCAGCGTCGCGTCGCGGCCGCCCGAGACGCCGGCCGCCCGCAGCAGCAGCGTCAACCCGACGGTGATGACCAGGTTGAGCACGAAGGCGGTCAGTGCGATGTAGCCGTTCCTGCCGTCCAGGAAGGGGATCTGGGACGTCGCTCCGCCGAAGTGCTTCTTGGTGGCCGGGTTGATCACCCGGTAGGCCTCGACCGTGCCGTAGACCATCGCGACGGCCCAACCGGCGAGCAACGCCCAGCGGTGGAACCACCTGGTGAACAGCCCGAACACGATGGCGGGGAAGGTCTGCAGCATCCAGATGCCGCCGAGCAGCTGGAAGTTGATGGCGAGGGTCTTGTCCAGGGTCAGGACGAAGACGAGGGCGCCGAACTTCACCACCAGGGAGGTGACCTTGGAGACCCGCGCCTCCTGCGCGGGCGTCGCTGTCGGGCGCAGGAACTCCCGGTAGATGTTGCGGGTGAACAGGTTGGCCGCGGCGATCGACATGATTGCCGCCGGGACGAGGGCGCCGATGGCGATCGCGGAGTAGGCGATGCCGGCGAACCAGCTCGGGAACAGGTTCTCGAACAGCTGCGGTACGGCGAGTTGTGCGTTGGGCTTGCCGTCCAGACCGATCGGCTTCACCTTGGCCGCGAGCGCCATGTAGCCGAGCAACGCAATCAGGCCGAGCAGCAGCGAGTAGGCGGGTAGCAGCGCAGCGTTGCGGCGCCCGACGTCCCGGCCCTTGGTCGCCAGCACGGCGGTGACGCTGTGCGGGTACATGAACAGCGCCATCGCCGAGCCGAGGGCCAGGGTCGCGTAGGGCCAGTAGCCGGCGACCTTCGGCACGATCGAGCCCTTGGGCTTGCCGGTGGCCGGTGACGTCGTGGCCAGTGCGGACTTCGCGCTGTCGAAGATGTGGCCCCAGCCGCCGAGGTGGTGCGGGATGTAGATGACGGCCACCACCACCACGACATAGATGAGGATGTCCTTGACGAAGGCGATGAGCGCCGGCGCCCGCAGCCCGGAGGAGTAGGTGTAGGCCGCGAGCGCGACGAAGGCGATCAGCAACGGCAGGTCGGCAAGCAGCTGGTTGCTCCCGCCGCCGACCCCCATCACCTCGAGCACGGACTGGATGCCGACGAGTTGCAGCGCGATGTAGGGCATCGTGGCCAGCAGACCGGTCAGGGCGATGGCGAGGGCCAGCACCCGGGAGTCGTAACGCCCGCGGATGAAGTCGGCCGGCGTGACGTAGCCGTGTCGGTGCGACACCGACCACAGCCGCGGCAGGAACAGAAACACCAGCGGGTAGACGATGATCGTGTAGGGCACGGCGAAGAAGCCGACCGCGCCGCTGGCGAACAGCAGGGCCGGCACCGCGACGAAGGTGTAGGCCGTGTAGAGGTCCCCGCCGAGCAGGAACCAGGTGATGACCGGTCCGAAGCCGCGACCACCGAGCCCCCACTCGTCCAGGTCGGCCAGCCCGCCGCCGCGCCGCCAGCGGGAGGCGGCGAAGCCCATCACGGTCACGGTCAGGAACAGCACGATGACGATCGTCAGCGCGACGACGTCCACCCCGGTCGTCACCGCGGACCACCCTCCCGGTGTTCCAGCCGACCCCTCGTGCGTTCGACCCCGCGGACCAACCGGTAGGCGAAATAGGTGCTCACCGCCGAGATCAGCACCCAGAGGAACTGATACCAGTAGAAGAACGGGAACCCGAACAGCCGGGGGGTGTCCCGGGCGTAGCTCGACACCCACAGCAGCGCGACGAACGGAGCGCCCAGCAGGAGCCCGGCAACGGCGTACGCCGGGGCGCGCCTGGGGTGGACCGGACCGTCCTGTCGCTCGAAGTCCGGCGTGCCGTCAACAGCGGTGCTGGCCACGGATCATCCCCTCAGCGCAAAGCGGCGGCCGATGTGGTCGCTCTCCTGCCCCTCCCCCAAGTGGCGCCGGTCACACCCGCCTAGCGGAACGCAGCCAGATGGTCGCTCAGGAACACCTCGACGGTCCGCGGCGTGCGGCCCGTCGCCTTGTGCACCTCGTCGGTGACGACCGAGGCGGCACCAGCCCGGTAGCGGGCGTTGAGCTCGACCAGCCCGTCGGCGAGCCACGGCGAGAACCCTGCGTCGACCATCGCGGCGCGGGCCCCCTCGGGGGGCACGTCGACGTAGCTGACCGGCTTGCCGAGTGCGGTCGAGAAATGCTCGGCGACTTCGGCGTAGGTCAGCGCCCGCGGTCCGGTGACCGTGTAGGTCGCGCCGTCGTGCCCGTCGCTCGTGAGCACGTGGGCCGCGACGGCGGCGACGTCCCGGGCGTCGACGTGGCTGACCGCGCCCTCTCCGGCCGGCGCGTAGAACGCCCCCTGCTCCTGCACACTGCCGGCCCAGAACAGGAAGTTCTGCATGAAGGAGTTCGGCGCCAGCACGGTGTGCGGCTGCCCGTGCTCGACCAGCGCGTCGACGACCGAGCGGTGCTGCTCCAGCAGCCTCGCGCCGGCCACGTCGCCGTCGACGCCGATCGCCGCAAGCTTGACGACCTGGACCGCAGCGTGGGCGGCGCGCACCGCGGTCAGGACGGCGAGCTCCTGGCTGGCCATCTGCTCGCTCGGCGGGCTGAGCAGGAACAGCTTGGTCACCCCACCGAGCGCCCGATGGAGTGACTGCGGGTCGTCGTAGGAGCCGATGGCGATCTCGCAGTCGTAGCCGCGCAGCACATCGGCGCGTTCCTGGCTGCGGACGAGCGCCCTGACGGGGGCGCCGCTGCGGCAGAGTTGGTCGACGAGATGGCCACCGACATTGCCGGTGGCGCCGGTCACGAGAATCATGCGTTGGTCCCTTCGGGGGGGGACTGCCGCAGCAGCCCGGCGGTGTAGGCGTCCTGCAGGGCCTGCCAGGACGCTTCGATGACGTTCTCGTGCACCCCGACGGTGCTCCACTCGGTGCTGCCGTCGGAGGTCTCGACGAGCACCCGGGTGACCGCGTCGGTGCCGTGCGCACCACTGACGATGCGCACCTTGTAGTCAACGAGATCGAGCGCGGCGAGGCCGGGGTGGAGCTCGACCAACGCGGCGCGGAGCGCCCGGTCCAGGGCGTTGACGGGCCCGTTCCCCTCGCCGGTAGCGACGATCCGCTCCCCCTTGGCGTGCAGCTTGACGGTCGCCTCGGACACCACCCGGCCGTCCCGGTGCTCCACGATCACCCGCCAGGACTCGAGGTCGAAGTAGTGCGGGCGCTGCCCCATCTCCTCGCGCAGCAGCAACTCGAAGCTCGCCTCAGCAGCCTCGAAGCTGAAACCGACGGATTCCAATTGCTTGACCCGCTCGATCACCCGCAGCACCGTGGCGCCGTCCGGTTCGAGGCCCATGGCCTTGCCCTTGAGCTCGATGGTCGCCCGGCCGGCAAGCTCCGAGACGAGCAGCCGCATGTCGTTGCCGACGGTGGCGGGCTCGGCGTGCTGGTAGAGGTCGGGGTCGGCCTTGATGGCGCTGACGTGCAGCCCGGCCTTGTGGGCGAAGGCGCTCGCACCGACCCACGGCTGGTGCGGGTCGGGCGCGATGTTGGCGACCTCGGCGACCGCGTGCGCAACCCGGCCGAGCTCAGCCAGCCTTCCCGCCGGCAGCACCACTCGACCGGCCTTGGTCTCGAGCGCCGCGACGATGCTGAACAGGTCGGCGTTGCCGCACCGCTCGCCGTAGCCGTTCGCGGTCCCCTGGACATGCGTGGCGCCCGCGTCGATGGCCGCGAGTGAGTTGGCGACGGCGCAGGCGATGTCGTTGTGCGCGTGGATGCCGAGCCGCACCCCGGTCTCGCACACCTGGGACACGACCTCGGCCAACCGGTTGGGCAGCATGCCGCCGTTGGTGTCGCACAGCACGACCACGTCGGCGCCCGCCTGCGCGGCCACGAGCAGCACTTCCACGGCGTACGCCGGGTCGACGACGTAGCCGTCGAAGAAGTGCTCGGCGTCGAGGAACACCCGCTGCCCTTCGGCGACGAGGTGGGCCACCGAGTCGCGGACCATCGCGAGGTTCTCCGCCGGGGTCGTCCGCAGCGCGCGTTCGACGTGCCGCACATCGCTCTTGGCGACGAGGGTGACGACGGGGGCGCCGGAGTCGCGCAGGTGCTCGAGGTCGTGCGCGGCGACGCCTCCCGGCCGCCTGGTGGACCCGAAGGCCGCCAGCTGGGCCGTCCGTAGCGACAGCTCGGTCCGTGCGCGCCGGAAGAACTCAGCGTCCTTGGGATTGGCCCCCGGCCAGCCACCCTCGATGAAACCGACCCCGAGATCGTCCAGATGCCGTGCAATCGCCATCTTGTCGTTGACCGACAGCGACATCCCCTCGCGCTGCGCGCCGTCGCGCAGGGTGGTGTCGTAGACGTGGAAGGCGTCGGGCGGGGGGGCAGACGGTTCGCTGCTCACCGGACGCGATGCATCCAGCCGTGGGTGTCCGGGGTGCGGCCGTACTGCACGTCGAGCAGGGCCGACCGCAGCGCCATCGTGACCTGGCCGGGCTCGCCATCTCCCGCAACCGCCTCGCCACCCGGCCAGCGCAGGGTGCCGATGGGCGTGATGACAGCCGCTGTGCCACAGGCGAAGACCTCGACCACGCGCCCGTCGAGCGCACCCTTGCGCCATTCGTCGACGTCGATCCGACGCTCCTCGACGGCGTGGCCGAGCTCGCGCGCGAGGGTCATGACCGAATCGCGGGTGACGCCCTCCAGGATCGTGCCGAGCTCAGGCGTCACCAACGTGCCGTCGTCGAGGACGAGGAACAGGTTCATCCCGCCGAGCTCCTCGACCCACCGGTGCTCGATCGCGTCGAGGTACACCACCTGGTCGCAGTCGTGCGCGATGGCCTCCTGCTGAGCGACCAGCCCGGCGGCGTAATTGCCGCCGCACTTGGCGGCGCCGGTGCCACCCGGGGCGGCCCGGATGTACTCCTGTGACAGCCACAGGGAGACCGGACGCAGGGGTCCGGAGAAGTAGTTGCCGGCGGGCGAGGCGATGACCTGAAAGCGGGCGGAGTCGCTCGGGCGCACTCCGAGCCCGACTTCGGTGGCGTAGATGAACGGCCGCAGGTAGAGCGTCGCACCCTCGCCGTCGGGGACCCAGGCGGCGTCGGTGCGCACGAGCAGGTCGCAGGCCTGCACAAAGGCATCTTCGGGGAACGACGGCAGGGCCAGCCGGGCGCTCGAGCGGGTCAGGCGCGCGGCGTTGCGCTCGGGCCGGAACAACGCGACGCCGCCGTCGGGTTGGCGGAAGGCCTTCAGCCCCTCGAAGACCGTCTGGCCGTAGTGCAGGACCACCGAGGCGGGATCGACCAGGACGGGGGCGTACGGCGAGAGCCGGGCGTCGTGCCAGCCGAGCTCGGCGGTCCAGTCGGCGGTGACCATGTGATCGGTGAAGACGCGACCGAATGCCGGCGCGGCAAGGACATCGGCGCGGGTCCCGGCGTCGACGGGCGAACCGCTGAGATGGACCTCGAACTGCACGGCGTGCTCCTTCCCGGTCTGGCGATCCTGGCCTTGCGAACCGTAGCCCCGCGGCTACGCCGAGACGAGTCCGGCGAGCGCGTCACCGATCTGCGTGGTCGACCGGCGTGCCGGACCGCGGCCGGCCAGGTCGGCCGCGACTGCCGCCTCGACCCGCGCCGCCTCGTCGCTGTGGCCGAGATGGTCGAGCAGCAGGGCCACCGACAGCACGGTCGCTGTCGGGTCGGCCTTGCCCTGGCCGGCGATGTCCGGGGCGCTGCCGTGCACCGGCTCGAACATGCTGGGGTTGGTCCGCGACACGTCCAAGTTGCCGCTAGCGGCCAGCCCGATGCCGCCGCCGATCGCCGCACCGATGTCGGTCAGGATGTCGCCGAACAGGTTGTCGGTGACCACCACATCGAACCGGCCCGGGTCGGTCACGAAGAACATCGAGGCCGCATCGACGTGCTGATAGGCGGTCTCGATATCGGGGAACTGTTCGGCGACCTGGTCGAAGACGCGTTTCCAGAGGCCGCCGGCGTGCACCAGGACATTCGTCTTGTGCACCAGGGTGAGGTGCTTGCGCCGCGCCCGCGCCCGGCCGAACGCATCCCGGACGACCCGCTCCACGCCGTACGCCGTATTGAGGCTGACCTCGGTCGCCACCTCGTGCGGCGTCCCGGTGCGCATGCTGCCGCCATTGCCGACGTAGGGACCCTCGGTGCCCTCACGGACCACCACCATGTCGATCGGGGTCTCCCCCAGCGGACCGGTGACACCTGGGAACAGGCGCACGGGGCGCAGGTTGACGTGGTGGTCCAAGGTGAAGCGCAGGGCGAGCAGCAGGCCCCGCTCGAGCACACCCGGTGCCACCGTGGGATCGCCGATGGCACCCAGCAGGATCGCGTCGTGCCCTCGCAGCTCGTCCACGACGCCGGCCGGCAGCACCTCGCCGGTGCGCAGATAGGCCGCGGCCCCGAGGTCGTAGTCCGTCGTCTCGACGTCGGGCCGGACGGCGCGCAGCACCTTCAGGCCCTCGGCGACCACCTCCGGCCCGATGCCGTCGCCGCCGATGACCGCCAGTCGGATGCTCATGCGCCCGGAGTCTAAGGGCTGAGACTGCGATCCCACATCGTGGTACGACTGCCGTCCGTGTCATCATTTGATGACATCACCTGATGACGGGAGCCGCCGGTGCACCTGACCGCCCGCGCGCAGGACCGCGCCCTCGTCCCGGTCCTGGTCTTCCTCGGCATGGTGGTGGCGGTCGTCAGCAGCCTCGGCGCGCCACTGATCCCGACCCTGGCCGCGACCGACCACGTCTCGCTGGCGACCGCCCAGTGGTCCCTGACCGTGACGTTGCTCGCCGGCGCCGTGGCGACCCCGGTGCTCGGCCGCCTCGCTGATGGGCCGCGACGTCGCGAGGTCATCCTGACCGCGCTGGCGGTCGTCCTACTCGGCAGCGTGCTCGCCGCGCTCCCCCTCGGGTTCTGGTGGCTGGTGGCCGGACGCGCCCTGCAGGGCGTCGGCCTCGGGCTGACCTCCCTCGCCATCGCGGTGGCTCGCGACCACGTCCCGGCGGCGCGGGCCCGCTCGGCCGTCGCGCTGCTGTCGGTCACCGCTGTGGCCGGCGTCGGGTTCGGCTATCCGCTGACCGGGCTGATCGCCAGCCGCTTCGACGTCCACGCCGGCTTCTGGTTCGGCGCCGCGATCTCGCTGGTTGCCCTGCTCCTGGCCGTGGTCGTCGTGCCGTCCAGCACTGGCCGGACGGCGCACCGGCTCGACGTCCTCGGCGCGGCCCTGTTGGCCGCCGGCCTCGCCGCGCTGCTCCTGGGGGTGTCCGAGGCCGAGCAATGGGGCTGGACCTCCCTGCGCCTGGCCGGCACGACCGTCGCGTCGCTGGTCCTGCTCGCCCTCTGGGTCGGCCACGAGCTGCGGGTGGAGCACCCACTGGTGGCCTTACAGCTGCTCCGGAGCAGGGCGGTGCTCACCGCCAACCTCACCGGACTGCTCGGGGGGGTCGGCATGTACCTCCTGCTCTCGCTGATGACCCGGTTCGTACAGACCCCGCGCAGTGCCGGCTACGGCTTCGGCTCGAGCGTCGCGGTCGCCGGTCTGGTGCTGCTGCCCTTCTCAGTGGGCAGCGTCATCGGCAGCCGCCTTGCCCCGAACGTCGCGTTGCGCTTCGGGATCGATCGGGTCCTCCCGTTCGGCTGCGGGATCTTCCTGGTCGCGATGACGTGCTTCCTGCTCGAGCGTTCCTCGATGTGGCAGGTGCTCGTCGTCATGGGGCTGGCCGGTCTCGGCGTCGGCTGCACCTTCGCCGCCATGCCGGGCCTGGTCATGCGGGCCGTCCCGGCCTCGGAGACGGGCAGCGCGATCAGCGTCAACCAGGTGCTGCGCACCGTCGGCTACTCCCTGGGCAGCGCCCTGACCGGCACCGTGCTCGAGAGCGCCACCCCGCACGGGGCGGCGCTGCCCACCGGCGACGGCTACACGACCGCAGCGGTCCTGGGCATCGCGATCTGGGTCGTCACCGGCATCGTGAGCGCAGTCCTGCCGGGCACAGGTCGTCGGCCGGCAGCTGCCCGCAGCATCCTGGTCCAGAGCAGCCGGTGACGAGCCGCGCCCGGCTGCTGTCGGCCGCCACCGCGCTGTTCGGCGAGCAGGGCTACGAGCGCACCACGACCCGCGAGCTCGGCGAGCGGGCCGGCGTCGATCCCGCGCTGATCGCGCGCTACTTCGGCAGCAAGGCCGGGCTCTACGTCGCGGCGCTGCACGAGGCCGACGACGGTCCACCAGCCGACCTGCTGCACCCCGGCCGGGTCGCCGGCGCCCTCTCCCGGCTGGCCAACGGCCCCGGTCCGGTGCTGTCGGCCTGCGTCCGGCGGTACGACGAGGCAGCGGTGCAGCTACCGGCCCAGCAGGAACTCCAGCGCCGGCTCGTCGTACCCCTGGCCGAACGGTACGCGGCAGCGGGCAGCGACCGGCCGCAGCTGCGTGCCGAGCTAGCCGTGGCGGCCTTCGCCGGGGTGGCGCTGGCCCGGTCCGCCGGCGCGCTCGAGACCCTGTCGGCCGCCGGTGTCGCGGAGGTGGCCGACCTGGTCGAGCAGCTGCTGCGCGCCCTCGCCCCGCCCCGATAGCCCCCTGTCCCCGCCGATCATGGAACGTGTGCTGCTCCGCT
>JBKJOO010000050.1:0-9927 GCA_046595615.1 Mycobacteriales bacterium
CAGCGCGGGGGATCAGGCGGGGGCGCCCGGCGGGACGAAGGGCAGGCCGGCCGGCGCCCCGTGCTCGATCAGCCGGCTGACCGCATCGGTGTCGAGCGCGTCCGCCACCACATCCCCGAGCAGATCGAGCCGGGCCTGCCGGACGTCCTCGAACCGGGCCGTGCCGGGCTGCCAATCGCGACCCGCCGCGGCCGCTACCTGGCCCAGGTAGGCCCGCCGGAAGCCGTCACTCTCCAGCGCCCCGTGCCACACGGTGCCGGCCACACCGCCAACCTGGCAGCCGTCCAGAAACGCCTCACCCCCCAGCACCTGTACGACGCCGTGGTGGATCTCATACGCAGTCGTCACCTCCCACCCCCGCCAGGCCCCGACTGGTCGGCCAAGCACCTTGTCAGCGCCGAACACCGTCCGGACGGGCAGCAGGTCAAGCCCCTGCACCTCGCCGGCCCGGGACTCGACGGTGTCCTGCACGGCGGTGCCCAACAACTGGTAGCCGCCACAGATCCCCAGCACCGGCTGGCCGGCGGCGGCCCGGTTCGCCAGCACGATGTCAAGCCTGCGACGACGCAGCCAGGCGAGGTCCTCGACGGTGGCGCGGGTGCCGGGCACGACGACCAGATCGGCGTCCGCGAGCTCCTCGGGGGTCGTGGCGAACCGCACCAGCACACCGGGTTCGGTTCGCAGGGCGTCGATGTCGGTCCAGTTCGACAGCCGCGGGAGCCGGATCACCGACACGCGCAGTACGTCACGGCCGACCGCAGGCACCGGCGCCACGGGTGCACTCAGCCCGAGCGAGTCCTCGACATCGAGCTCGAGCCCCTCCGTCCACGGCACCACCCCGAGCGTCGGCCGGCCCGTCAGACCGAACAGCATGTCGAGTCCCGGCTGCAGCAGCGCCGGGTCACCCCGGAACTTGTTCACGACGAAGCCGCAGACCAGCGCCTGATCCTCGGATGAGAGCAACGCGAGCGTGCCGAACATCGCCGCGAACACCCCGCCCGGGTTGATGTCGCCGACCACCAGGACCGGGAGCTGCGCCGCGCGCGCCAGCCCCATGTTGGCAATGTCGGTGGCCCGCAGATTGATTTCGGCCGGGCTCCCGGCGCCCTCGCAGACCACCACGTCGTACCGCGAACGCAGGTCTGCCAGGCACTCCAGCGCCACCCCGAGCAGCGCCGCTTTGTGGTCGCGGTAGGTCAGTGCCGACACCTCGGCATAGGGCTTGCCGAGCAGCACGACCTGGGAGGTGCGATCGCTACCGGGCTTGAGCAGGACCGGGTTCATCGCGGCTTCGGGCTCGATGCCGGCGGCGGCCGCCTGCATCGCCTGCGCCCGGCCGATCTCCGCGCCGTCGACGGTGACCGCACTGTTCAGGCTCATGTTCTGCGCCTTGAACGGCGCGACCTTGACGCCCTGCCTGGCCAGCCACCGGCACAGGCCGGCGGTGAGCACGGACTTGCCGGCATCGGAGGTCGTGCCCGCGACGAGCAACGCGCCTTTCACCAGCGGTCGCTCATCAACGAAGCGACCGTACGGCGACAGCGAGCCCCCCGGCGGCGAGGCTGACAACCGCCGAGAGCCTTGCAGCGCGAGCGATGTCAGCGATCTCGGGCGCCGGACCGTCGCCGAGCAGCGGCCGATCCTCCATCCGCGAGCCGTAGCGCACCGGCCCGCCGAGGGTGCGTCCGAGTGCCCCGGCGAAGGCGGCCTCGACGGGACCGGCGTTGGGCGACGGGTGCTTGCGGCCGTCCCGTCGCCAGGCCCGCAGGGCGGCCCGCGGCCGGCCATCGACCACCGGTGCGAGGGCGACGGCGAGCGCCGCGGTGAGCCGCGCCGGCACGATATTGGCGACGTCGTCGAGGCGGGCGGCCGCCCAGCCGAACCGGGCATAGCGCTCCGACCGGTGCCCCACCATCGCGTCGAGGGTGTTGACGGCGCGATACGCCAACAATCCCGGCACGCCAGCGACCGCGCCCCAGACGAGCGGCCCGACCACCGCATCCGAGGTGTTCTCGGCCACCGATTCCACCGTTGCCCGGGCCAGCCCGGCGACGTCGAGCGCCGACGGGTTGCGGCCGCACAGGTGGCTGAGTCGGTCGCGCGCGCCATCGACGTCACCGTCCTCGAGCAGGCACCGCATCGCTGCGGCCTCGCGGCGCAGCGTCGTCCCGCCGACGACTGCCCAGGTTGCCGCGGCGGTCAGCACCGCCCGTTGCAGCGGGCTCCGGGTGGCTCGGCACAGGCCCGCGCCCGCGCCGGTGACCAAGAGCGCCAGTGCCCCGGCGTACGCCGTGCCGACGGCCCGCGAGTCACGGTGGACAGCCCGCTCCGTGGCGGCCGCGAGGCTGCCGAACGCGGCGACGGGATGACCGCGGCGGGGGTCCCCGAGCAGGGCGTCGAGGCCGATCCCGCCGGCCAGGCCGAGGGCGGTCGGCCAGGCGGATGCGGGCATGCCGCGAGCCTACGGAGCGGTCACTCCGCGGGCCCGCTGGAGGACGTCTCGGCCGCCGAGCCACCCGACTCCGCGGCTGGCGACGGCGCCGGACGCGGCTCAGCGGCTGGGGTCGGAGTCGCGGCCGGAGCCGCGCTTGCCTGGCTCGGCTCGGCGGCCGGCGACGGCGCCGGACGCGGCTCAGCGGCTGGGGCCGGAGCCATGTTGGATGGGCTCGACTCCGCAGCCGGGGTCGGGGCCGGGGCGGCGCTTGCCTGGCTCGGCTCGGCCGCCGGGCTGGCGGTCTGACCGTTGATCGAGGAAGCGGCGCCGTCCGAGGGCTGGGGCGTGGCGGGCGTGGTCACCGCATCGGCCGGGCCGCCGGTGGGTGCCGGTGCATCGGCGGCCGGCATGGTCTGCGCGGCAGCCACAACGGCCTCGCTCCCGGTGTCGGCCGGACGCTCCCCGCCGGGGCGGGGCGCACGGTCGCCGCGCGGCCCTCGTTCGGGACGCGGGCCGCGGTCGGGCCGGGGCTCGCGGTCGGGCCGGAGCTCGTGCTCGCCCTCGGGACGGGGGCCACGGCCGGGCCGGTTGCGGCGCGACTTCGGGTCGCGCGGGGTGCGGTCACCAGCCAGGTCCTTCAGCGGCACGGTCATGTCCATCGCGCCGGCGAGGGCGTACTCCTGCACGAGCAACTCGAGCCGCGGCTGCTCCTCGATGCTGGCTGTCTCGAGCTTGCTCTCGGCGAGAGCGCGAAGCTCGGACAGCCGGGCCAGTCGGCGGACCGGGGCGTCGCCCGGGTGACTGAGCAGGACGGCATGCGCCATGCATGAGGCGGTGCCGCCGACCGCCGTGACGGCCTCACGGGCGAGAGCGAGGTCAGCGAGACACGGCGCGCAGAAGGTGGTCATGGGCCGCAACGTTACGTGGAGCAGGCCGCGACCTCATCGATGGGCCCACCGGCCCGGGTTTGCCCACGCGCCGGAGCGTAACGACAGGCCCGCGGACGACCGCAACAGCTTTCCTGCTGAGCGGGAGGCCGGTGATCCACGGAAGCCGGGGCACCAAAAGGGTGATCACAGCGGTGCCCGACCTTCCGTGGATCATGGAGGCGGGACGGGGCAGGCCGCGCCGACGGATCAGCCGACGAGCGCGCCGTAGACCAATTGCCGGAGCTCGCCGCGCAGGGGGTAGGTGCTGGACGGCAGCAGCTGGGTGAAGAACATCGCGGTGACCTGCTCGACCGGGTCGACCCAGAAGGCGGTGCTGGCAGCGCCCCCCCAGGCGAACTCACCCTTGCTGGCCGGCACCTTGCTGGCCACCGGGTCGACGAGCACGCTGAAGCCGAGGCCGAAGCCCATCCCGTCGTACGCCGCCTCGGCGAACTGGCCGCGACCGATCTGGGCGAGCGTCGCCCCACCGGGCAGGTGGTTGGTCGTCATGTAGTCGAGGGTTCTCGGTGCGAGGATCCGGACCCCGTCCAACGCTCCGCCGCCCAGCAGCATCGAGGTGAAGCGGTGGTAGTCGCTGGCGGTGCTGATGAGACCGCCTCCCCCACCGAGCATGTCGGGCCGGCGCAGCGCCCACGCCCCCACGGCGTCGTGCCGTACGGCGCGGCCGGTCTCGGGGTGCGGGACGTAGAGGGCGGCGAGGCGCCCGGCGTCGGGACCGTCCACCCACCAGCGGGTCTCGCGCATCCCCAGCGGTCGCAGGACGAGCTGGTCGAACACCTCGTCGAGCGGCTTGCCGGCGATGACCTCGCAGACCCGGCCGAGTACGTCGGTCGCGACCGAATAGTTCCAGGCGCTGCCGGGCTCGAACAGCAGTGGCATCGAGGCCCAGAGGTCGCAGACCTGGGCGAGATCCATCCCGGCTGGTTGGCCGAAGTCCGAGCCGGCGGCACGGTACATCGCATCGATGGTGCTCGACTGGGTGAAGCCGTAGGTCAGGCCGGCGGTGTGACTGAGCAGGTGCCACATCCGGATCGGCTCGGTGGCAGGCACGGTGACCGGGGCGTGCGGCGGTCCGGTGCGGTAGATCCGCGAGTCCTCGAACGACGGGATCCACTTCGAGACCGGATCGTTGAGCGAGAATTCGCCCCGCTCGTACAGGACCATCGCGGCGACCGCCGTCACCGGTTTGGTCATCGAGTAGATCCGCCACAGCGTGTCGTGCTCGACCGGCAGCCCGGCCTCCACATCACGCAGCCCACCGGAACCCACGTGCACGATCTGGCCGCGACGAGCCACCACCGCCAACCAGCCGGCGAGCCGACCGTCGTCGACGTACGACGCGAAGTGGCTGTCGATGCGGCCGAGCCGGCCGGCGTCGAACCCGACCTCGGCCGGGTCGACGGCGATGTGGAGGGGAGCGCCGCTCATCGCGGCGCGCGTCGGCGACGGGTGGCAACCGCCTGTCGGCCGCGGGCGGGCAGGCGTCGGCCGGCACCGACGAACTCCTCGACGACGTCGCGGACCTCCTCGGCGTGCACCTCGCACACATCGAGGTCGTAGCGCAGCGCATCCAGTGCCAGCTCGACGGTTTCGACCGCCTCGACGGGCAGATCATGCCCCAGTTGGCAGGTGACGGTGCGGAAGGAAGTCGTGGCCATGAGCGATCGTAGATGCCAACGCCTGCTTTCCCGGAATTACCGTCGAAAGACGACCGAGCCGGTGATGTCAGCTGGTGATGTCCTTGGTCTGCAGCCTGGCCCAGGCAAGGCTCAAAAAGACCGCCGCATAGGTCAGATGCAGCAGACTCCACCGCAGCAGCGCGGCGGTGTCGACACTGCCTCGGAGCAACTCGCCGAAGCCCAGCCAGTTGTGGGTGAGCAGCGCTCCGTGGATCGAGCTCAACTGCGGCACGGCGTCGAGCAGTGCGGAGAACACCGCCAGGGCGATGGTCGTGGCCATGGCCCCGATGGCGTTCTCGGTCAAGGTGGAGACGAACACCCCACCCGCAGCCAGGCCGAACAACGCCACAATGACGTACGCCGCGATGCCGAGCGTCCGGAGCAGACCGCTGGCCAGGCTGACGGTGTCGCCGGACAGCAGGGTGACGTCGTGCAGGCCGAACAGCAACGCGCCGGTGACCAGGCCGACCAGCGCGACGGTCAGCACAGCCAGGGCGGTGTACGTCGCGACGCCCAGGGCCTTGACGGCGAGCAACCGGCCTCTGGACACGGGCACGGTGAGCAGGTAGCGCAGCGTGCCTGAACCGGCCTCGCCGGCGATGCTGTCGCCGGCGACGACACCGACCACGAGCGGCAGGAAGAACGGCAGCGACACAGTCAACGCCGTGAAGACGAGAAACAGCCCGTTACCGGTGATCTGTCCCAGGAACTGCGGGCCATCGCCGCCGCGGGGGGTGCTCAGGAACACCGCGACGCCGATCAGCACGGGGACGACGCCGAGGACTATCAGCAGAGCGAGGTTGCGGCGGCGGCCCAGGATCAGGCGGACCTCGCCTCGGTAGAGACGCAGGAACGCGCCCCGGTAGCGGATCGGCCGGGGGGGCGCGGTGGCGAACGCGAGCTCAGCGCAGGACATCGAAACCCTCCCCGGTCAGCGAGACGAACAAGTCCTCAAGGGCCGGTCGTTCGACGGCGAGGCCGCGCAACCGGACCCCGGAAGCGATCAACGCCGACGACACCGTCTCGGCGGGGATGGCGCCGATGCTGGCCTGAACTGACTGCCGGACCGCGTCTCCCTCGGCGTCCGGCAGGCCCAGCGCCGTCAGAGCCGCGACCGCGACATCGACGTCCGGGGTGGCGATCCGGACCACGGCCGCCCCACCGGACAGCACCTCTTCGAGGGTCCCCTGCCGGAGCAGCCGGCCGCCGGACATGATCCCGACGTGCGTCGCCACCTGCTCGACCTCGGCCAGCAGATGGCTCGAGACCAGCACGGTGGTGCCGTCGGCCGCCAGCTCGCGGATGAGGTGCCGGACCTCGCGGGTGCCCTGCGGGTCGAGGCCGTTGGTCGGCTCGTCCAGCACGAGCAGGTCGCGGGGTTGCAGCAGCGCCGCCGCCAACCCCAACCGTTGCTTCATGCCGAGGGAATAGTTGCGGTAACGCTTGCCGGCCGCGGCGGTCAGCCCCACTCGGCGCAGGGCGTCGGCGATACGCGCCCTGCTCGTCGACGGGTCGGCGGTCGCGTCACTGACATCGAGCCGCCGCAGGTTGGCGGCTCCGGACAGCGACAGATGAAACGCCGGGCCTTCGATGAGCGCGCCGACGAGTGGCAGGACATCGCGTGCCCGCGAGGGCATCGACGCGCCGAGCACCTCGACCTCGCCGCTGTCGGCCGACAGCAGCCCGAGCAACATCCGGATCGTGGTGGTCTTGCCCGAGCCGTTCGGCCCGAGGAACCCGTAGACCGCGCCATGCGGCACCAGCAGATCGACACTGTCGACGGCGACCTGCGAACCGAACCGGCGCGTCAACCCGGTGGTCCGGACCGCCGGCGGCGGGCCTGACACAGCCGCGACGAACTCGCGTGCGGTGGCGGTGACGGTCACCTGAGCTGACCGGCGGCGGCCTGCTGCAGCACGGCCGGTGAGACGGCGCCGACCAGGATCCGACCGTCCTTGGCGAGCAGCACGTTGAGCAGCGCGCTGTGCACCAAGCGGTCACCGCTGGGCAGGGTGGTGGTCAGCCGGCTGAGCAACGCGGACGTCGACCCACCGGATGCCGCACCGCTGTTGCCAGCCGGCAGCTCCACGACGGAGGTCCAGCCGCTGCCCAGCACGGTCGGTTGCATCCCAGCGGTCGGCCGGGTCCGGGTCGCGCCCGGGCGCGTCCCTGCCTGGCCGAGGTCGAGCGGGTGGCTGCTGACCTTCGCGTCCTTTGGCGGACTGAAGCGGAACACCGACGCCGCCGGGCGGGCAAAGGACACGTCGGTGAAGCCGGTCTCGAACGCCGGCGCCTTCGCTGCGCCGAAGACCTGCACCCGCAGCGGGAGGTTGTGCTGGGCATCGATCGCAATGAGCACCTTGCGCACGGTCGAGCGGCTGTCCCGCGGCGTCAGGACCAGCGTGTACGCCGCGCGGCCGGCGACCCGGGCGGTTCGGTCGACGGTGACCGCGGTGGACGGGTCGATGGCCGTGAGGGCCTGCTCCGCGGCGCCCTGCGGCGTGGCGCGGGTCACCTCGGGTGTGCTGGCGGGCGCCGGTCCCAGGTCGGTGTGCTCGACCTTCTGGCTGCCGCTCGCGTAGGTCCACAGATCACGACCCTGGTGCACCACATCGGATTCGGACAGCTGGCCGAGCAGCGCCAGCCGTTGCCGGTCCTGGCCGTCGAGCCAGACCCGCGCGGTGTGCGTACCACTGACCAGCGTCTGCCAGTTCAGCGACGCGGCGCTGTCCGTCCCGGGCAGCGTGGGCAGGCCCAGCCGGGCGGTCTCCACGATGGTGCCCGACAGATGCTCGACCGAGCTGTGCTGCACGGCGGTGAGCAGCTGGGCCGCGGTACGCACGGGCAGCGTGGGGTGGGCGCCGGCGGACGCAGCCGATGGCAGCAGTGCAGCGCCACCGACGGCCGCGGCGGTGAGGACCGGCACGGACCAGGCGGCCCGCCGACGACGCGTTCGGGAGGAAGTCATGCGATGAGCCTGCTCCCCATCGGCGAGCCCGTGCTGAGTGCCGGCTGAGAGCGCTCCCGGGCCAGCAGGTGAGGATGTCGGTGTGCGGGTGCTGCTGGTCGACGACGAGGTGCGCATGGTCGGCGCCCTGGCCCGCGGGCTGGTCGCCGACGGGTTCACCGTCGATGTCGTCCATGACGGTCCGGCCGCCCTCCAGTCCTGCGCCGGCTCGTCGTACGACGCGGTGGTGCTCGACATCATGCTGCCGGGTCTGTCGGGCTACGAGGTCCTCAAGCGCCTGCGGGCGCGGGCCGATCCGACGCCGGTGCTGATGCTCTCGGCCAAGGACGGTGAGTACGACCTTGCCGACGCCCTCGATCTCGGGGCCGACGACTACCTCGTCAAGCCCTTCGCGTACATCGTGCTGGTGGCCCGACTGCACGCCCTCGCCAGGCGCGGTCGGAAGCAGGTGCCCACGACGTTGCGGGCCGGTGCGATCGCGCTCGACTCGGCGCGGCGCACGGTGACCGTGGCGGGTGACGAGGTGGAGCTGACGCCGCGGGAGTTCCGGCTGCTCGAACACCTGTTGCGGCGGGGCGGCGCCGTCGTCAGCAAGCTGGAATTGCTGGAGCGGGTCTTCGACGCCGACCCCGATACCCACCCCAACATTGTCGAGGTCTACGTCGGCTACCTACGGCGCAAGCTCGGCCGCGAGGCCATCGTCACGGTGCGCGGCGGCGGCTACCGGGTGGCCGGCGGATGAGGTGGCCGGGCCCGGGCGACAGCTGGTGGACCCGCCGGTCCATGCGCACGCGCATCGTGGTGTCGGCCGCGCTGCCACTGGGTGTCGCCCTGGTGATCGGCACAGTCGCCGTTGCGGCCGTCTTCTCGGCCGGCCGGGTGCATGACCTCGACACGCAGACCCGGGTCGAGTCGGACGCCCTCGGCGCGCTGGTCGGCAATGGCCAGCTCCCATCCACCCTGCCGGTCCCGGCCGGCTCGACCTTGCTCGCCCAGGTGCTCGACCCGGACGGCCAGGTGCTCGCTGCGACGCAGTCGGCCAGCCGGGTGCAGCCGCTGACGAGTGACGCGGCGCCGGCCGGTGGTGTGCGCACCGACGAGCGCGGCTCCTACGCCGGCGTGCCGCTGCGGATCCGGCTGACCCCCGTCACGGTCGACGGCCGCACCGTGCAGGTGGTGGTTGCTGCGCCACTCGGGGATGTACGCCGGGCCCTGCAGGCGCTGCGGCTGGTGCTGCTGCTCGTCGTCCCGCTGCTCGTGCTCGGCGCCACCGCCATCGTGTGGGCCGTCACCGGGCTCGTGCTGCGACCGGTCGAGCGGCTACGGACCGCGGCGCAGGCGCAGGCGACCGATCCAGCCGGGGCCTCGGTCACGGCGTTGCCGGTGCCGCCGGGCGACGACGAGATCGCCCGGCTGGGCCGCACCCTGAACGACCTGCTGGATGCCCTGCGACGGCTCGTCTCCCAGCAGCGGGCCTTCGTCGCCGACGCCGCGCACGAGCTACGGTCGCCGGTGGCGAGCCTGCGGGTGCAGCTCGAGGTGGCGCAGGCGCACCCGGACCTCGTCGACCTGCCGGTCCTGCTGGGCGAGTTGCTACAGGACACCGAGCGGCTCGGTGCGCTCGCCGACGACCTGCTGCTGCTGGCCCGCACGGAGCGCCGGGAGGCAGGCGGTCGGCAACCGGTTGATCTTCGCGAGATTGCCCTGGCCACCGGGCAATCAGCGATCGTGCTCGGCGACGGCGAGCTCTTGCGCCGACTCGTCGACAACCTCGTCGGCAACGCCCGCCGGCATGCCTCCACGGTGCAGGTCACCACCTCGGTCGAGCACGGCCGGGCCGTCCTCGACGTCGACGACGACGGGCCGGGCATCGCCGTCGCGGTCCGCGACGGCGAT
>JBKJOO010000143.1:0-14610 GCA_046595615.1 Mycobacteriales bacterium
CGGGACCACCGACGAGGCCTGTGTCGCACTCACCTCGCTGCGCGACGCCCTTGCGTCGAGTGAGCCAAGCTGAGCGTCGCGACGAGGCCGCGCCCAAGGTCCCCCGGATCGGCCCCCGACTGGGCCCCCGACCTGGCCCAGCCCTTTGCTGGCCCGGCCCGGCCCGGCCCGGTGATCTTTGCGCAGTCAGGAGCGGCGGCAGGATCGCCACCCGCCCAAAGATCAACCGAGCGAGGATCTTGATCAGTTCTCTCGCGTGAGATGCCGCGCATCCACGACCACAACAGCAGGGAAGCGGGCGGGCGATCCCAAGCGCCCACGCACACCGAGACGGTGTGATGTCGATGAGAGCCCCGCTTTCCTGCTGTTGTGGTCGCTATGACCGTGGAGCCGGTCCGTACGTTCGATCCGACGTCAGCCACTGCCCAATGCAGCACGAAGAGCCCGGGCGCAGGTTGACGTGCTGCTCCCGGGCGGGTGCGAGTGGCTGTCGGCTGCACACCGGAGCTGATCCCTACCTCGCCGCGGCCGCCGGACGATCGCATGATCGTCGGCGTGATTGTGGTCAGCCTCACTGGCAAGGTCGGACAGGAACATCGAGCCTCCCGGGGCCACAGGTTCGGTGGCTGTCCCGCGACCCCCCGATGTGTCCCTCAGCCCCGGCGACGGCTCACCAGCACGTCCCAAGGAGCCCCATGAGCGAGCCACAGATCATGCCCGCCGCGTTCCTCGGACACGGCAACCCGATGAACGCGCTCGCCGACAGCCGCTACACCCGGGCGTGGCGCGCGTTCGGCGACGCCGTACCGCGTCCTCGGGCGATCCTGGTCGTCTCGGCACACACGGCTACATGGCCAACTCGTCGAGAGCGGCTTCGACTGGGCGCAGCGCCTCGACGAGCATGCCAAGGAGCGGATGCTCACCGACCCAACCGAGGTCGCCCGGCTCGCCGGGGACCGGGATTTCGGCAGCGCCGTACCGACTCCGGACCATTTCATCCCGCTGCTCTACCTCGCCGGCCTCGCCTCTGCAGGCGGGGCAGGTGCGACTGACGTGCTCGTCGACGGCTACGCCTACGGCTGGCTGTCGATGACCTCCTACACCCTCGATCTCCCCTGCTCCACCGCAGGAGCCGGCGGCCCGGTCCCGCCGCTGCCGGCGTCGACACCGCCAGCTGACAGCAAGATGTGAGCGTCGAAAGACCCGAAGGAGCCGGTCGTTGCGGGCCGACCCACTCGTCGTCCACGACATCGCGCTCGCGACCAACCCCTTCATCTGCTGACTCGCGTACGATTGGCACTCACAACGTGCGAGTGCCAACCCAGGAGGACCCGTGCCGACCTATCAGTACGCGTGTACCGCGTGCGGGGACGAGCTCGAAGCCGTGCAGTCGTTCACCGACACGGCACTGTCCGAGTGCCCAGTGTGCGGCGGGCAGCTGCGCAAGGTCTACTCGGCCATCGGCGTCGTCTTCAAGGGTTCGGGGTTCTACAAGAACGACAGCCGCTCCGGGAAGGGGTCCGCTGACAGCGGCAAGGGCGACTCGGGCAAGGGCGACAGCGGCAAGGGCGACAGCGGCAAGGGCGACAGCGGCAAGGGTGACTCGGGCAAGGGTGACGGCGGCACGGGCGACAAGTCCGCGCCCAAGACCGACGCCGCCCCGGCTGCGAAATCGGAGAAGGCGACGAGCGGCGCGGGAGCCTCGCGTAGCACCTCGGGCGCCGCCGCCGCCAAGACGGACTGAGCCTGTGGACGCCGCGGCGCCCTGTGCACAGTGCCCGGCTCCACGGCGTACCCCGGCCTAGGGTCCCCACATGGTCCAGGCAACGATCGGTGTCATCGGCGGGTCCGGGTTCTATGAGTTCCTCGACAGCGCCGTCGAGGTAGCCGTCGACACGCCGTACGGCGCGCCGTCAGATCCGTTGGTCGTCGGCGAGGTCGGCGGGCGCAATGTCGCCTTCATCCCTCGGCACGGCCGGGACCATCGCTATCCACCCCACCAGATCCCCTACCGGGCCAACCTTTGGGCGTTACGCAGCCTTGGTGTGCGGCAGGTCCTCGCGCCCTGCGCCGTCGGCGGGCTACGGCCCTCGCTCGGCCCGGGCGCCCTGGTCGTGCCCGACCAGCTCGTGGACCGCACCCGGGACCGGCCGCAGACCTTCCACGACACCGGCGCGGTCCATGTCTCCTTCGCCGATCCGTACTGCCCCCGCGGTCGGCGCATCGCGGTGCAAGAGGCCGTCGCCGCCGGCTGGACCGTCACCGACGGCGGCACCATGGTCGTCATCGAAGGCCCGCGCTTTTCCACCCGCGCGGAGTCGCGCTGGTTTGCCGCCCAGGGCTGGGACATCGTCAACATGACCGGCCATCCCGAGGCTGTCCTGGCTCGCGAGCTTGCCCTCTGCTACACCGCGGTTGCGCTGGTGACCGACCTCGACGCGGGCGTCCACGGCAGCGCAGCCGTCACACAGGAAGTGGTGTTTTCGGTCTTCGAGGCCAACACGGCGAGACTGCGGACCCTGCTCTACGCCGTCGTCGCGAGCCTGTCCGAGACCCGGGACTGCGAGTGCGGTCGGGCGCTCGACGGCATCGACCATGACCTCACCCTGCCGTGACCGCAGACCTGCGCCGGCTCCTGCGCGAGCTGTCCCGGGCCACCTCCCGGCATCGGGCCCTGCTGGCGGGCGGGCTGGCCGCGGCCGCGGTGGCGACCGCCCTCCCGTCGCTGGTGCCGACCTCCCCACCAGGTCGGCGCGTCCTCACGTTCGCCCGTGACCTGGCGGCTGGCACTGCGCTGCGCGCAACCGATCTCGAGCCCGTCACGCTGCCTCCGGCGCTCGTCCCAGCCGGGGCGCTCCAGACCGCCGACGAAGCCTTCGGTCGCCTGCTGGCGGGCCCGGTCCGACGGGGGGAGGCGCTCACCGACGTTCGGTTGCTCGGCGCGTCGCTGCTTGCTGCCGGGGGCGTCCGCGATCTCGTCGCGACCCCGGTCCGCCTTGCCGACGGCGCAACTGCGGGACTGCTGCGTGCGGGCGACCACGTCGACGTACTGGCGGCCGCGAGCACCGATGCGGCCATCGGCAGCGCGGCCGGCACGACCATCGCAGGTGGCGGTGCCGGCGCGCGACCTGACATTGCCGGGACTGCCCCCTCGAACAATGCCGCCGTGACGAACAACGCCGCCCCGTCGGCGACGGTGGTGGCCCCACATGCGCTCGTGCTCGCCGTTCCTGGCCCGATCGGCGACGGAGACGGCGCGCTCATCGTGCTCGCGGTGCCACCGCCGACCGCGGCGCGGCTGGCGGCCGCCGCTGTCACGAGCCGACTGTCGGTCACCGTGCTCGCCCCGTAAGCGCCCCCACCCGTGCGGAGGTGGTTCGACCCGGCCGACGAATCCATGAACGCGCCATTGCATGACGGTGATGCCTCCTCGGCAGTCCCCCCGTAGCGCCCTCGCGTGCGACATGATCGCGGCCGGACGGCACGTGCGCAGACCCGGAGGTTCACCGTGGGCGGTTTCCAAAAATTCGTGCTTCGTGGCAACGTCGTCGACCTGGCCGTCGGCGTCGTCATCGGCGCGGCGTTCGGCGCGGTGGTGGCCGCGTTCGTGACCGGCATCATCACCCCGATCGTCGGGCTGGCCGGTAGCCAGAACTTCGACAAGCTCGGGCTGTGCCTGAAGGGCGCGTGCCCCGTCGATGCCAAGACCGGGGTCCCGAGCGGCCACGTGCTGCTCTACGGCAGCGTGATCACCGCCGTCGTACAGTTCCTGATCATCGCCGCCGTCATCTACTTCCTGGTCGTCAAGCCGGTCAACCGGCTGATGGAGAAGTTCAAGACCGAGCCGGAGGTCGAAGCGACGACCAAGCAGTGCCCCGAGTGCCTTTCGAGTATCCCCAGGTCGGCGAGCCGCTGCGCCTTCTGCACCGTGGAGCAGGCAAACTTCGAACCGGCCTGACCTGCTCAGCGTTCCCGGTCGTGGTGCGGCGGTCGGTCGGCCAGGAAGCGCTCGTCGTCGTCGCGGGCGGCCGGATCGTCGCGAGGCTCGGGTCTCGGCTCGGCGCCGGATGCTCGGGCGCCGGGCGGCCCAACGGCGCGCCGATGCCGACGCCCGCCTTTCCGTTCGCCTGCGGATCCGTCGCTTGGTTGCGAACGCTCGCCCACGTCGGCTCCCGTCCCTAGGCTGGGGTCGACCCTAAACCGACCAGCAGCCGGAGACAGCCATGGGCATGTTCGACGAGGCCAAGAAGCTCGCGGAGCAGGCGCAGGAGCTTGGCGCCGAGCACCAGGATCAGGTCAAGCAGGGCATCGACAAGGCCGAGGACCTCCTCGACGAGCGAACCGGCGGCAAGTACACCTCCGCTATCGATGGGGCGGGCAAGCGGGCGGAGGACTTCCTCGACGGCCCCGGCCAGCCGCAGCCGGACGGCGCGCAACCCTGAGGCCCCCGTCGGCCTGTGCTCACTCGCTCGGCAGCAACGGGCGGAATCGAGGCAACGAGGGCACCGACCAGAGCTTCCTTCACCCTGTACGACGTACAACGTGCCGTCGCCGGGGTGGACCGACCTTGGGCTGGCACTGACGCCGCGTCGGCTCCGCCGGGCGCACGTCGGCACCTGACCGGGCGCCTGGGGCTGGCCCGGCGCCGACGGGCGCTGGGCGCAGCGGCGCTGGGTCTGACTCGCTTGTGCTGGGTCCGGCCGCAACACGCCGGCGAGTCTGCCGCCCGATCCAGCACGAGCGACCTCTAGCGCCCGGGCACGGGTGTGAAGCTGCCTACCGCGCCGGCGGAACCGTGCCCGCGCCGCGATCCGGGGGAGGTCGCGGCGCGGGCACGGCGGCGGTGGCCCCGGGGCAGAAGGGGCCGCCACGGCTGATGCGGACGCCCTCAGCCGTGACCAGCGTGCCGCAGCCTCCTTCGGGGGTGCTTGTGCCTCGCTGATGACTGGACCGTCGTACGCCCTTGGTCCAAGGGCCACGGCGTCGCCTGCCACGTGCTGCACCCAGGGGTTCTCGAGTCTGGAGCCAGACCACGACATCGGTTTCGCTCGCGCTGCGGTCATGGCAGCCCAGGATCACCGCCATCCGACACGGGCCACGCGGGTGGACGTGGCTGCCGTTGGCCGCCTGTCTCAAGCCGTGCGAGCTGCAGAGCGCCACGACGCTCCGGGGGACCTGGGCGGTCGAGCCCCGGCAGAGCAGGCCGACGGTCTCCGACAGCCGATAGCGCCCGCGATGGTTCCGACAGGGACCGCGACGGCACTGCCAATTCCGTTGGAGCGCCAGCCGCACGTGCTCGCGTCCTGTGTCGGCGGGTGCCGGTGGTCCAATCAGCTCATCGCGAGCAGCGGCCGACCCGGCACAGGACGCACTGGGTACGTGGGAACCCTGTCACCAGCCACGACGAACAACATCTACGGCACCTGGATCCTACGACGCCGGGCCTCCCCCGCTCGTCGTGAGCCACCGTCACCGGCGACGTCGACCTTGATCACCTGACTCAGCCGCGCAAACCAGGCCATCGGATCGCCGTCTCGTCGTGCCGGTTTGGCACGCGCAAAGGCCCGCCGCTGGCAGCGGCGGGCCTTTGCAACTTCTCGCGACCTTCGGACTCCTACTTCAGGGCCACGTAGGCATCGACGTCCACCTTGATGCCGCTGGACGAGGCGTTCTTCGCCCCGGCCACCACGACCCGCAAGGTATGGCCGACGGCCCCGAGGTCCGCCGAGGACCAGACGACCTGGGCCGGCTGCAGCGTCGGGGAGTACAGATCAACCGTGCCGACGACGTTGCCGTCCAGCACCAGCTGGGCGACACCCCGGTCAGGGCCCTTGGTCGAGACGAACCCGATCCGCGTCCCACCCAGCGGTGAACTGTTTTGCGCGAAGGCTCCGACGGTGCCCGACTGCTGCACCGAGCCGTTGTAGGCACCGGAGAGATTCACGCCGCTCCAGCTGCCGTTGAAGCTGAAGCCGGCGGTGTTATCGGTTGCCGGGATCGAGAACGTCGGGCCGACCGCGTAGGCACCGAACACCCCCGTCGCGTTGACCGCACGCACCTGATAGCGGTACGTCGTCACCGTCGACTGGTTCGTGGCGCTCGGCCGATCGCCGAGGACCGCCGTCGTCGCCGCGCACGGCGCCGTCGAGGTGCAGCCGGCGACGTCGAAGAACGATCCGCCGTTGATGCTCTGCTGCAGCTCGTACCCCGTGGCGTTGGTGCTTCCGGACCAGGTCAGGCTGACCGGGACCGTCGTGGTCGAGGCCGTGCTCGGCACGACCAGCTGCTGCACCGGTGCGGTCGCCGTGGAAGCGGTCGTGCCGGCGTTCACTCCGAAACTGTACGACTTCGTGGCGCTGCCCATGCCGTTGGCGTCGAAGGCCTGCACCGCGAAGGTGTAGGAGCCGTCAGCGGTGTTCGGGTAGCTCTTCGGTGAGGTGCAGGGGAGCAGTCCGTTAGGTGCGCCCAACGTCACCAGGGAGCACTGGAAGGTCCAGCCTGGCTCGGCCTTGCTGAAGGCGAAGGTCTCGGTGGACGTAACGGACGGGTTCGCCGGGTTGCTGGTCAGGACCGGCGCGGCGGCGTCCTGGGTGAAGGTCGCCGTCGCGGTGCCGAGGTCAGTGGCCGGCGCGGTCGAGGGATCGCTGCCCTGCACCGTGAAGGTCCAGGTGCCGTCAGCGAGGCCCGGGTAGGTTTTCGGTGAGGTGCATGTGGTGAAGTCTGCCGCTGCCGGAGCCACTGCGGTGAGCGCGCACTGGAAGGTGGCACCCGGCGCGCTGGGGGCCGAGAAGGTGAAGCCGGGGCTCGGGTCGGCCGACGGACTGACCGGCTTGCCGCCGAGCACCACTGCACCGATCGTGTAGACCTGGCTCGCCACCGCGGACTGGTTGCCCGCGGTGTCGACCGCGATGACCTTCAGCGTGCTGGTACCGGCGATGGTGATCGGGCCGGCGTAGCTGGTGCTGAGCGGTGTCGGCGCGGTGCCGTCGGTCGTGAAGAACATCGTCGCCGGCTCGTTCGTGCTGAGCGTGACCGACTGGGTGGTGACGTAGGCCCCACCGGGCGGGCTGAAGGAGACCACCGGGGCCACCGTGTCGATCGTGAGCGGCGCGGTTGCCACGTTGCTGGCGTTGCCGGCCAGGTCGGTGCCTTTCAGGGTGAAGGTGTAGGCGCCGTCGGGCTGCGCCGCGTAGCTCTGCGGGGAGGAGCAGGGCACGAAGTCGCTCACGACCGGCGGTGCGGTCGTCAACGCGCACTGTGCGCTGACCGGCTTGCTGCTGGTGAAGGTGAACGACGGGCTGCTGTTCTTGGTCGGGCTGGCCGGCGGGGTGGTGATCGTCATGACCGGCGCGATGGTGTCGACGGTGAAGCTGTAGATGGCCGGGGCGCTCGTCCCGGAGGCGTTCACCGCCCGGACCTTAAAGGTGTACGGGCCGTCAGCTAGAACCGTGGCGGCGGTGAAGGGGGAGGTGCACGCCGAGAAGTTGTCCAGCGCCCCGGTGGCGACCAGCGAGCACTCGTACGTGGCCCCGGCGGTGAGGGACCGGAACGCGAACGACGGGGTCGTGGCGTTCGTCGGGTTGTTCGGCTTGCTGGTGATGCTGGGCTGGGCCGGGATGCCGGTCGGGACCGACACCTTCCAGACATGGCCGAGGCCGTTGGGTGGGGCGAGCACGTTCGGGTTGTCCGCCACGTAGAGGTTGCCAGCCGGGTCCAGCGCCAGCGAGAAGACGAAGCCGTACGGCTGTTGGGTCGCGTCGGGGTTGATCCCGACGCTGCTGTAGGCGAACAGGGAACCGGTGCTCACGGTGTACCGCTGCACGGTGGTGCTGGTGCCTGCGGTGCCGGGGGCCGGCGGACTCGCCAGGTACAGGTTGTCGCTGCCATCGCTGGCGAGGCCCTTCGGACCACGAATGCCCAGGGCGAGGATCGGCGAGCAGCCACCCGCAGCACAGGTGGCGACGTTGGTCAGCAGGTCGACGCCCTTGTTGTCCCCGATGTAGAGGTCTGAGGTGGCCGGCACCCCCCCGCTGGCGGGATTGACGATGAAGCCCAGCCCGAACACCGGGGTGGAGCGGGTCGTGTTGGCGACGAACTCGACCGCCTGGCTGGTGGTGTCAGCCGCCGACGGGTTGTTCACCCGAGCGATCTGGGCACTCACCCCCAGGTTCCGGGTCCGGAAACCGACGTACAGGCTGCCGGCTACCGGGTCGAGGGCAACCGCGTCGGCGCGCTGGCCGTCGAGGCCCAGACCGGTACCGACCAGGCCGGCGGCCAGCACGCTCGGAGTGCTCAGCGTCTCGGTGGTCGGGTCGAAGACGAACCGGACGACGCCGACGCTCTTGCTGCCACCGTCAGCGACGTAGAGCAGGTTCTTTGCGGCGTCGAAGGCGGACTGCTCCGCCTTGAGTAGCCCGGCCGCGTTGGCACCGAACTTGCAGGTTGTGAGGTTCTCCGCCATCCCACCGGGCACCGGGTTCCCGACCGCGTCAAGGGTGGGGTCCATCCGGCACAGCCCATTCACGGAGTCCGGGATCCACAGGTGGGTACCCATCCAGACGCCGTCGGCCGGCAGGGTCACGCCGGCGCCGTACCGGCTGCCGGTCTGCAGGGAGGGAGGGGTGGGCGGCGTCGCGGCGACGCCGGGCTGACCGAGCGCGTCGGCTGGCGCGTTCGGGGCGACCCTGAAGTAGCGGCCGCTGAAGGCCGTCGAACCGGCAGTGGGGTCGTCACCGATGTACATCGCGTGGTCGGGACCGAAGCCGACGTCGAAGGCGAACGCCAGCTGCGAGGAGCTGCCATCGTCCAGGACGCCGAAGTTGGCGTAGGAGTCCTGGATGTTGGTGCTGATCGTGTAGCGGATGATCTGCGAGACCGAGCCCGGCGAGTCGCTGACGTAGATGACGTCAGGGTTCTTCGGGTCGGTGCGCAGCCCCATCGGGGTCAGCACCTTGATCGGCGTGAGCAGGGTGGTGCAGCCACCGACGGTGGACTGGCAGGTCTCGGCGTTGAGCACCACTGCGACAGTGTTCTTTTGGGCCATCACCAGGTCCGGCGCGGGATCTGCAGAGCTGCAGCCAGGCGCACCGGCCGCCCGCTTGCTGTTCAGCGCCGACCAGCAGGCGAACGTGATCGCCCGCATCCGCCCGCCGTCGCTTGACTTGGCGACACCCGCCTCCACGGTTTGCTGGGACAGCAGGCCGTTGACTCGGGTGATCCGGTTGATGTTGCCGTCGAGGTCGCTGCTGACGTAGAGCTTGTGGTCCAGCGGCCCGAGCTGGGCGTCGAACGGCTTGTTGTCACCCGGGTAGCGGTTCGGGGCGAGCAACTCCGACTTGGTCATCGTCTGGGAGCCCGGGTCGTAGGTCAGCCGATAGACGCCCAAGCTCTTCACCGCCCAGTCGGGGGTGTAGAGGTAGAACGTGCCGTCGGCGTTGCGGCGCGGGTCCAGGTCCGGGCCGCCGGCCTTGCCACCCGCGGTGATGCAGCCGCCGGGGGTGGTCCGGTCCAGGAACGCCGCAGTGCCGGCCGCCGTGTCGGTCGCCGGGGTCGCCGCGATGATCCGGCAGAACCCGGACGGCACGTCGGTCGTCCACAGGTGTCCGTAGCTCGCGCTGGTCGGGTCGGTGCCGGGGTCGATCGCGCCACCCGTCAGGCCATTGGTGGTGCCCGGCAGCCAGATGTTGCCGTGCGGGTCGGTGGCCTGCAGCAGGTACTGCTCGCCGGTGGCGGCGAATGCCGACTGGATCCCGAGCACCGGCACCAGGGCGGTCGCGCCCAGTGCCAGCGCGACGACCCGCGCGAGGCTGCGACGGGCGCGCTTCGGTCGGCCCCTGCCTGGCCGCGCGAGCAGCCCTGTCCGGGTGTAGTCCTTCGTCAATCTGCTCATCGCGGTTGTCCTTCGACCTGGTGCCAGGTCCGGACGAGGCTGGACCTGACGGCTACGGGGCCGCACCCGCGTCGCGATCCGGGGGAGGTCGCGACACGAGTGCGGCGGCGGAGGCCTTGGGTCAGAAGGTGGCCGTCCGTCGGCTGGAGGCGGCGCCCTCAGCCGTCACGACACTGGCGCGGCTGCCTTTGGGGCGGCTCCCAGGCCGCTGATCGGGGAAACGTCGTACGACGTAGGTCGAGCTGGGCCGGTTAGGCGGACGTGTCGGTCGCGACGGCCATGCCGTGTCGGTGCGCCCACAGCGCTGCCTGGGTCCGGTCGGTGACGCCGATCGTCTGGAACACGCTGGTCAGGTGCGCCTTCACAGTGGCCTCGCTGATGCCGAGCCGGCGAGCGATGTGTTTGTTGGCGCAGCCCTCGCTCAGCAGCCCGAGGACCTCGTGCTCCCGCGCGGTGAGACCGAAGGCCGGCTTGCTTGCGCGCACCCGTGCACCGAGCAGCACCTGCGCGACCTTGGGGTCGACAGGTGACTGGCCGTCGGCGGCCTGCCGGACCGCCTTGATGATGTCCTCGGGCGCGGCGTCTTTGAGCAGGTAGCCGACCGCGCCGGCGTCGAACGTCTCCATGATCCGGTCCCGGTCGGAGAAGGAGGTCAAGGCAATCACCCTCGTCGATGCGCCGCTCTCGGTGATCTGCCGGGTCGCCTCGGTCCCGTCGACCCCCGGCATCGACAGATCCATCAGGACGACGTCCGGCTGCAACTCGAGCGTCAACGACACCGCATCCGCGCCGTCGACGGCGGCACCCACGACCTCGATGTCATGGGTGGTGCCGAACAGTTGGGCGAGCCCGGCCCGGACGACAGCGTGGTCGTCGGCAAGCAGGACGCGCACGGTGCGCACTGGGAGCTCGGTCATGGTCATCGCGCAGGTACCTCCAGGTGCAGGGTCGTGCCCAGGCCGGGCACGGAGTCGATCTCGAGCCAGCCATCCAGACGGGTGGCCATCTCGTCGAGCAGCCGAAGGCCGAAGTGCGATGTCCGGGCCGACTGCGGGTGGACGACAAAGCCCAAGCCGTCGTCGCGCACGTCCAGTACGGCGCGGCCCTGCTCGGCGTGGACGACGATGTCGAGGTGGTCCGCGCGGGCGTGGGTGAGCACGTTGCGGACAGCTTCCTGCGTGGCCCGGTAGAGCAGCTCCTCGACCTCCGGAGCGAGCTCGAGATCCGCTGCCACCGACAGCGTCGGGCTGACGCCCTTGTCCGGGAGCGAGGTCATCAGATCCGCGAGCGCCCCGGCCAGCCCGATGTCGCGCAGATTCGGTGGATAGATCTCGACGAGCAGGGACCGCAGTTCCCCCACGCTCCGGCGGGTCAGCTCGGCGGCGGTCGAGATGGTCCGCTCAGCGGCGCCCGCCGATCCGGCCGAGCTGGTCCGGACCTCGACGGCCGCCGCAGCGAGCGAGAAACTGACGCCGGCCAGGGTCTGCACCACCCCGTCGTGCAGGTCACCGGCGATCCGGCGGCGCTCGGCATCGGAAGCCTGCAGTACCCGGTCGTGCAGGATGTCCCGCTCGCGCTGACCATCCTGCAGCCGTCTGGTGAGGCGCCAGGCGAGCGGTAGCTGCAGCAATTGCAGGGCGAGCAAGGTGGCCAGCAACGCGGGCGCGAAGTCGGTCCAGATCCGGTTGCCGCGCGCGATGACACTGTCGTAGCGCAGATACGTCTCGAACAGCAGCGGTGCCCCGCTGGTTGTCTGCGTCCGTACGTAGACCTCGAGTAACCGGTGCCCGCTGGGCTCGAGCCGGTTCTCGGGCGCCGAGAGGTCCGAGACGTCGGACGTGGCCACGCCCGAGGCCAGGGTCTGGGCCTCATCCGGACCGAGGGAGAATCGCTGGCCGATCAGGCGGGCGTCGTCGGCGTAGAGCACCCGGCCGTCCGGCGCCCAGACCTTGACCCGCTCGACCTCGCCGCTCAGCACCATCAATCGGACCGCGTTGTCGAGATCGGCCAGTGCCGCTCGGTCGCCCGCGACCAGCGCGTCGGTGATGTGCGGGCGGACTGCCTGCTCCTGCACGCTCGTCAGCACCCGGGCCTCGCGCAGGGCCTCGGTTGCGCCATCGCGCCGCAGGATCGTCGTGCCCACCGCGGCGAGCACCAACATGGCCAACAGCCCGGCAGCCGTGAACTGTCCCAGCGCCCTGGGCATGCTCGGCGCCGCCGGCGAGAGGGGCCGCCTGCGCCGCGGGGTGCCACGCCATCGACGTCCCGGCTGCACCAGCACTCGGACTCCTCGGCGGGGTGGTCGTCCAGCCTCGGGCGCCGACCTTTGACAGACCTTGGGCCCGGTACGGCGTACCGGGGTCGGCAGACTCCCGGTTGCGGTCACTGGACTATGCCGGGATGCGGTCGAGGCCGGGTGACTGGACCTGTGCGACCCGCAGCGCATGGGTCACCAGGTGCGCGAGGGGCGCATCGGTCAGCACGGCCTGGGCCATCGCCACTGTCTGCGGCATCGGGTCGACCCCGAGGCCGTCGGCGAGCCCCGCCCGGCAGTCTTCGTAGGCGGCCAGCGCAGCAGGCCGGTCCCCGCTCATCGAGTAGGCGGCGATGAGCAGGCACGCCGCCGGCTCGGCGTACGCCTTGTGCGCGACCGCGGCGAGGGCGAACTCCCGCGCCGCGTCGGGCTCGGTGGCCGCGAGTGCCATCGCCGACGCCTGGAGTAGCAGCCGGACGTGCGCCCGTCGGTAGTGCAGCCGCGAGTCGACGGCCCAGGCGGCGTCGGGCTCGTCGGCCAGGACGTCGCCGCGCACCAACTCGAGCGCCTGGGTGACCAGTAACCGGCGCCGGCCCGCGGTTGCGCTGTCCGCCGCAGCCACCGCCACGTCGAAGCGGTCGAGATCGAGGTCGAACCGGTCCTGGTCCAGCTCATAGCCGCCAGGTCCATGACGCAGCAGCGAGCCCTCGCCCCCCTGGGCGTGCTGCAGCCGACGCCGCAGGACGCTCAGGTAGTGCTGGACGGTGGCGGGGTCGACGACCGAGGCGGCGCCGGGCCAGAGCAGCAGCGCCAACTCATCCGCCGGCACCGGATGCCCCCGGCGCAGCAGCAGGATCTCCAGGAGTTGCTTGGGCTTGCGTCCGCCGAAGGACCGCGCCTCCAGCCGACGCTGGCCGAACTCGATCTCGATGCTGCCGAACAGCTGAACCTGCACCGCTACTCCCCGGTCAATTTGGTTGGTCTCGGCACGACGCTGGTCGGTGGACCTTCGGCCGACCTTGCAGTGCTCCTCGAAGGGCCATCCGTCGGACGACAGGTGCGTCCAAGGTCGTAACCCCAAGGTCCGTGTCATCGAGTTGTGGCCCGAAGGGGCCCGCCGTGCCCCTGCGGAGAGGAACCACGATGTTCAACGCGACCAACTACGAGGGGCCGTACCCACCCGAGCCCGACGACGCAGTCCGGGAGGCATCACATCCCGCGGCCGCCGGACTCCCTGCACTGCTGTGGCTCTCGATGGCGCTGGCGCTGCTCGGCGGCGCGTGGCTGACCGTGCTCCGGGCCGTTGCCCGCGGTGGGACGGGAGACAGCCCGCTCGTCCTTTCGGCAGCACTCACCGCATTCGCGGCCCTGCCACTCGTGCTCGTCGCCGTCGCACTCGGGGCGGCCATCAGCCGTCGCCTTGCTGACCGGCTCGACCTGTCCGCTCCCGGCCGGCTCAGCACGCAGGCCGCTACGACCGGGCTGCTCGCCGCGACTGCGCTCGGGCTGACCCCCCAACTGGTGAGCCGCCTGCTCGGCACCCACGTCGCTCCGGGGGCGCTGCCGCAGGTCCTCATCGATGCCCTGCTGGCGCTGCCGGTCGCGCTGCTGGTCGCCGCCGGCGCGGCGGCAGCAGCCGGAATCCGGGCACGTCGCGGCGCGGGTCGGGCCGCAAGGCAGCCGGTGCGGCTGCGCCGTCCGCTCGCGCACCTCACCGCCTGCGCGGTCTCGCTGAGCACGCTGGGGATCCCGCTGCTGGCCGCGCCCGCGCAGGCCTCGGTGGCCGATCCCGGCGCGCCGTGCCAGGCGGGCGCCCCGCAGCGCACCTTCGACATCACCGCGATCGACGTGCGGATCCCGCTCAACCGGTTCGGCGACAACGACCCAGCCGGCAAGATGCTCGTCGCGACCAGCACCAGCCTGAACGGCGCCACGACCGTTAACCAGCTCACCGCGCCCGGGGGCACGCCCACCGATGCACTGACCGCGGTACGTCAGGAGGAGGCCAGTCAGAAGGTTTCGATCGGGCTGCGGGACGACCCGATCCAGCCGCTGTCGATCCGGGCCAATGAGGGCGACTGCATCACGATCACCTTCACCAACATGGCTTCGGGCGGCAGCTACGGTCTGCACATCGACGGGCTGGCCTTCGCGGCGGCCTCCTCGGGCGACGCGATCGGCCGGAACGCTGACTCCTCGGCCGCCAAAGGGACCACCACGACCTTTCGCTACTACGTACCCGACAACCGCAACCTGGAGGGGTCGCACTATGTGCACCCCGGCCCGGGCTACCGCGCCGCGGTCGACCACGGCCTGTTCGGGATGCTGAACGTCGAGCCGAAGGGCTCGCCCTACTGGGACGCCAGCACCGCTGACCAGCCGCTGGTCTCGGGCTGGGAAGCCGTCGTCGCGCCGGCCGGGACCAAGGCGTTCCGCGAGGCCATCCTGGAGCACCACGAGGTCGGCA
>JBKJOO010000144.1:0-2596 GCA_046595615.1 Mycobacteriales bacterium
CAGGGATGTTGCTCCTCAGCCGCGTGCAGGGAGGACCGCTGGACCTGCCGCGGGCCGCGGACGGCAGCGCCTTCGTGGGCGACCCACGCAACGACGAGAACCTGATTACCGCTCAGCTGCAGATTGCGTTCATACAGCTGCACAACCAGTTCCTCGCGACGGGCATCAGCTTCACCGAGGCCCAGCAGCAGACCCGCTGGCACTACCAGTGGGCAATCGTGCACGACTATCTGCCGCACATCGTCGGCCAGGACCTCGTCACCCAGATGTTGGAGCCCGGCCCACTCGGGACCATCACTGTGGACAACCGATTCTACCGACCGGGTAACCGGTTGCGGCCGATGATGCCGCTCGAATATTCCGTGGCCGCCTACCGCTACGGCCACAGCATGATCCGCGCTGAGTACGAGATGCACGAAGGCAACACCATGCCGCTGTTCGGGCCGCAGGGGAGCGACCTGCGTGGCTCGCGGCCGCTGCCCGCCGAGGCCTGGGCGGACTGGAACTACTTCTTCGAGCTCCCGAACATCGAGCAACCCGACGACCGCAACATGACCCGGATGATCGACACGAAGTTGTCGCTGCCCCTGGCCAACCTGCCGCCGAGCGTCGTGGCCCACATCGACGGCGCGATCCTCGCGCTGGCCGAGCGGAACCTGCTCCGCGGCAAGCGCCTCGGACTCCCCGCCGGGCAGGACGTGGCGACCGCGATGGGGGTCGCGCCGATCCCGAACGAGCGGCTCGGGCTGACCGACGCACGGTGGGGCGGCAAGGCACCGCTGTGGTTCTACGTGCTCAAGGAGGCCGAGTTGGGCGGTGGCTGCCGCCTCGGCCCGGTCGGCGGTCGAATCGTTGCCGAGGTCATCCTGGGTCTGCTGGCACGTGACCGGACCTCCTACTTCAACGCGCCCGTACCGTGGAGTCCGGCCACGACCCCCTTCGCGATGGGCGACCTGCTGGTCATGGCCGGCGCCGTCCCGCTCGGCGCGTTCGGCTGATCAGAGCGCTCATTTCGCGGCACCGTTCCCCCAGGCTGAGCGGGAGGCACCGCCGCCCCCCAGACCCGCCGATCATGGAGTTTGTGCCGCGCCGCTGAGCGTGCAGGGGCAGCACAAACTCCATGATCGGCGGAAAGCCGCCGAGACCGCGCACTCCCTGCACGTGCCCATCCGTCGGATCACAGGTGCGTCGAAGGTCGTAAGACCAAGGTCGTAGGCAGGTGCCGCGCCCATCGGGGCGCGGGCGGAGGGGACCAACATGTTCGACGTAGGCGACGACCGCAGACACCCGGGTGCGCGGTCAACCGATGTCCATCGCCGGAAGCAGACCGTCCACGACGGCCAGGTGCCGACGCCCCGCATCGACGTGACGGCGCTGTTCCGGCTGTCGCTCGCGATGTCCCTCCTTGGCGGCTCGTGGCTGTCGATCCTTCGAACGGCGATGGAGGGTGCTTCCGGCCACTCGGTGCTCCTCCAGCCTCTGCTCGATGCCGTCCTGCCGCTGCCACTCGTGCTGGTGGGCGTCGGTTGGGCGTCAACAATGGCCAGCATTGCCTCACGGCGGTTGCCGCAGTCCGCCCTCGGTAGCGCGACGACCCGAGGGGTCTTCGCCAGCCTGGCCGGGGCACTCGCCCTCGGTCTGGTGTCGCCGCTCATCCACCTGTTCACTGCCTCGGGCACATCGAGGCCGCTGCTGGTCGAACTCCTTGAGGGCACGTTCCTGGCGTTGCCAGTCACCCTGCTGCTGGCGGCCGGCTTCGGCGCGCTGGCCTTCGGGCGGGGAGCCCGCCGGGTTCGGGCCGCCGTCCCGGCGCGCCGGCTGCGCCGTCCGCTCGCCCAGCTGACGGGGTGTGCGGTGCTTGTGAGCACCCTGGGGATTCCGTTGACTGCGGGACCGGCCCAGGCAGCTGTCGCCGATCCTGGCGCGCCGTGCCAGGCGGGCGCCCCGCAGCGCACCTTCGCCGTCACCGCGATCGACGTGCGGATCCCACTGAACCGGTTCGGTGACAACGACCCAGCCGGCAAGATGCTCGTCGCGACCAGCACCAGCCTGAACGGAGTGTCCACGGAGAACCGGCTGACCGCCCCCGGTGCGACCCCCACCAGCGCGTTGTTAGCTGTCCGGCAGCAGGAGGCCAGCCAACACGTCTCGATCGGGCTGCGGGACGACCCGATCCAGCCGTTGTCGATCCGGGCGAATGAGGGCGACTGCATCACGATCACCTTCACCAACATGGCTTCGGGCGGCAGCTACGGTCTGCACATCGACGGGCTGGCCTTCGCGGCGGCCTCCTCGGGCGATGCGATCGGCCGCAACGCCGACTCCTCGGCCGCCAAGGGCACGACCACGACCTTTCGCTACTACGTACCCGACGACCGCAACCTGGAGGGGTCGCACTATGTGCACCCCGGCCCGGGCTACCGCGCCGCGGTCGACCACGGCCTGTTCGGGATGCTGAACGTCGAGCCGAAGGGCTCGACCTACTGGGACGCCAGCACCGCTGACCAGCCGCTGGTCTCGGGCTGGGAAGCCGTCGTCGCGCCGGCCGGGACCAAGGCGTTCCGCGAGGCCATCCTGGAGCACCACGAGGTCGGCA
>JBKJOO010000297.1:0-7302 GCA_046595615.1 Mycobacteriales bacterium
GCCCGTCGGTGTAGAGCAGGACGGTGGCGCCCCGGTCCAGGACCACCTGGGTCTCCACCCGGGGCGTGCCCGGGTCGATGCCGAGCAGCAGGTCCGCCTCCAGGCCGGTCAGCGGCGAGACCGTGCCGTCGGGCAGCAGCACCATCGGCGGCGGATGGCCGGCGTTGGACCAGCGCATGCGGGTGACGCCGCGCTCCAACTCGTCCTCGGTCTGCTCGAGCCGGGCCACGACCGCGGTCGCGGTGGTCTCGATGAGCAGGCCCTCCATCGCCGCATCGAGCCCGGTGAGGACCTCGGCGGGGCCGGCGCCGCTGTACCAGGCGATGCCCCGAAGCAACCCGCGCAGCTGCCCCATCGCGGCCGCGGCGGCAGTGTCGTGCCCGACGACGTCGCCGATGACCAGCGTGGTGGCGCCGTCGGGCTGCAGGAATGAGTCGAACCAGTCGCCACCGACCGAGGCGAGCTCGGCGGCCGGCACGTACCGGACCACGATCTGGCAGTGGTCGGGTTCCGGCGGTTCGGTGAGCAGGCTGCGCTGCAACCCCTCGGCCAGACTGCGCTGCTCGGCGTACAGCCGCGCGTTGTCAAGGGCCAGCCCGGCCCGGTCGGCGACACCGAGCGCGCTGGTCAGATCACCGTCCGACAGGGCCGGCCGGTCCGCCCCCCGGAAGATCGTGAGCAGGCCCAGGGTCCGCCCGCCTGCCCGCAGCGGGAGCACCGCCCCCGACTCCGGTGCCAGCTCCAGCAGCAGGTCGCGGGCCTCGCCCGGCGCCAGGATCGTGCTGACGGCAGCGGTCGCGCCGGCCGGGACGAGGACCGGTCGCCCGGTCCGCAGGGCCCGGGCGACGAACGACGTATCGGTGAGCGCCGCGAGGCGGAGCGCCGCGTAGCGTTCGAGCGCGGGGCGCCGGGCCGGGTCGGTGTGCCAGCACCCGACGTCACGCGGGGCGTCGCCCTTGTCGACGAGCGTCACGACGCACCAGTCCCCGATCACCGGCACCACCAGCCGGGCCAGGTGTGCGACGGCGGCCTCTGCCTCCAGCGTCGTCGCGAGCTCCGAGCTGACCGTGGCGAGCAACTCGAGCCGGGCGGCGGCCTCGGCGGCCAGTTCCCGGTCGACGTGCCGGGCGGTGATGTCCAGGAAGTACAGGTGCAGCCCCTCCGGGCTGGGCACGACATGGACCTCGAACCAGCTGTCGAGGTGCGCGTAGTAGGCCTCGAACTGGTCAGCTTCGCCGGAGCGCATGGCCCGGTGGTAGCGCCGGCCGAAGTCGCTGTCCTCGAGCCCGGGAAACGCGTCCCACAGCACCGTGCCGATGAGATCGCTGGCACCACTGCCGACGACCCGGGCGCCGGTGGCGTTCAGGTAGGTCACCCGCCACTGGCGGTCCATGACGGCGAAGCCGGTGGCCATCGTCTCCAGGATGTGCGCGGCTTGGTCGCGGGCAGTGCGCGCCTCGGTGCTGTCGTAGGCCGTGCCGAGCAGCTGCACGGCTTCACCGCTCATCCCGGCGACGGCCCGGCCGCGCGCCGAGACCCACCGTTGCTCGCCGTCCGGCAGCGTGATGCGGAACTCGGCCCGGTAGTCGCCGCAGACCTCGACCGCCGCGGCGATGGCCGCATCGACCGCCGCCCCGTCGTCGGGGTGGACCCGGCTGAACGCCTCGGAGATCTGCGGGACGAACTCACCGTGCGCGTAGCCGAACAACGTCTGCAGCCGCTGGTCCCACTCGACCTGACCGGTCCGCAGGTCCCAGTCGAAGCTGCCGATGCCGGCGGCCTCCAGGGCGGTGTCCCAGCGCTGCCGACTGTTCTCGTAGTCCGTGGACAGCGCCGCCAGTTCGAGCTCGGCCATCACCGAGCCGGCAAGTTGCTCGAGCAGTGCCACGTCGTACGCCGTCCAGGTGTGCGGCTGCGGGTCGAACACGCACAGCGATCCCACGATCGGCCCGGCGGTGGACACAAGCGGCACACCGAGGTAGGCGCCCACGGCGCCGGTGACCACGGGAGGCAGCTCGGCGACCCGGTCATCGGCCCGCGCGTCGCTGACGATCAACGGACCGCCGGAGGCAGCAGTGACGGTGCACAGCGAGTCGTCCAGGGCGACACCGGCGCGCGCGCCATCGGCAAGGCCGACAGCACCGGCGACGACCTGGGTGTCGGTCAGCAGCGAAACCTGGGCCGACGGGCAAGACACCAATCGAGCGGCGAGCGAGGCCAACCGGTCCAGCGCCGGGTTGCCGCCCAGCCCGGGCAGCAGCCGGAAGGCGGCATCCATCGCGGCGGAGCTCGGGCTGGCCTCGGTCTGTGCACCGTCCACCGCCGGCACCGGCGGCCGCTCACTGTTCGATGTCGACACCCGGTCCCCTTCTGCTGCGCCTTCGTTGCGGTGCACGAGCCCGCGAATCTAGCCGCCCGGGTCGGCGTCGGGTCAGTGCCAGGCGGCTGCCGTCCGCCAGACCAGGATGTCCAGGATCCGCAGGTGGGTGAGCGGCGCACCGGCCTGCTCGGCGGTCTGTTGCAGCTCGTCGAACGCGGCCGCCTCCCGCTGCAGGTCCTCGCGCATCTGGGTGCAGAGCACCGCCATGAAGTCCTGCCAGGACCGGTCGGTGGAGCGCGGGATGACCCCGGGAGCCGTGTACGCCTCGAAGATCCGGCTGTCGTAGAGCGGCACCAGATCGGGTCGTTTGCGGTGCAGCACCTTGCTGACGACCGTGCCGCGCACCCCTCGCCCGGCGTACCGCGGCTCGTCGAGGACCCCGAACAGGCCGGCGACGCACATCACGTGGTCGTCGTCGGCCTCCTCGAGTGACACCTCGGGCAGCTCAGCCACGATGTCCAGGGCGGGAAGCATCTCGCGGAGCAGTCCGAATCGGCCCGCGTCGAGGTGCACGCCCATCAGCGCGGGTGCGAGCAGGTCCCCGTCGACCAGGGCCGGCGAGCCGTTGGTCTCCAGCCGGTCGTACGCCGGGTAGGCGTAGCCGTTGCGGATGTCGACGTAGTCCAGCAACAGCTCGTCCGGGTGCTCGACGAGCATCGTGCCGGCGCACAGCCGCATGACATCCATCTGCCCAGCCTGCCATCCCGCCCAGCGGGCGGGCTCAAACGCCGCGACGGCGGATCCGGTTGCCAAGCCAGACGAGCGGGTCATAGCGGTGGTCGACGACCCGCTCCTTCATCGGGATGAGCGCGTTGTCGGTGATGTGGATCTGCTCGGGACAGACCTCGCTGCAGCACTTGGTGATGTTGCACATGCCGAGCCCCGCCTGCTCCTGCGCAAGGGCCTTGCGGTCGACGGTGTCCAGCGGGTGCATGTCGAGCTCAGCGATCCGCATCAGCAGCCGCGGACCTGAGAACGCCGGTTTGTTCTCCTCGTGGTCGCGCACGACATGGCAGACGTCCTGGCACAGGAAGCACTCGATGCACTTGCGGAACTCCTGGGACCGCTCCACATCGAGCTGCGCCATTCGGTGGTTGCCGTCGGCGTCCCGGGCGCGCGGGCGAAACGGCGGGATCTGGGCAGCCTTGTCGTAGTTGAAGGACACGTCGGTGACCAGATCGCGGATCACCGGGAAGGCGCGCAACGGGGTGACGGTGACGACCTCGTCCGGTGCAAAGGTGCCCATCCTGGTCAGGCACATCAGCCGCGGTCTGCCGTTGATCTCGGCGCTGCACGACCCGCACTTGCCTGCCTTGCAGTTCCAGCGCACGGCCAGATCGGGCGTCTGGGTGGCCTGCAACCGGTGGATGATGTCCAGGACGACCTCGCCCTCCTGCACCGGGACGGTGAAGTCCTGCAGGCCACCGCCGGACGCGTCGCCGCGCCACACGCGGAGCTTTCCGTCGTAGGTCACGTCGTCTCCTCGAAGATCGCCGCGAGCTCGTCCGGCATGACCGGCAGCGGCTTGCGATGGACCGCGATGCCGTCCCCGTCAGCAGTGCAGATCAGATTGATCCTGGCCCACTCGGGATCGGGGCCCGGATAGTCGTCGCGGGTGTGCCCACCGCGGCTCTCCTGCCGATCGAACGCAGCGCGGGCGATGCATTCCGACACCCGCAGCATGTGCGGCAGATCGAGCGCGAGATGCCAGCCGGGGTTGTACTGCCGATGGCCCTCGACGGTCAGCGCGCCGGCCCGGACCTTCAGCTCATCGATCCGCTTGATCGCCAGCGACACCTCGTCGGCGGTGCGGATGATGCCGACCAGCTCGTTCATGACCTCCTGCAGGTCGTGCTGGATGGTGTACGGGTTCTCCCCGCCGTCGCGCGCGAATGGCGCGAGCGCGGCGGCGGCCGACGCCGAGATCTGCTCCTCCCGCAACGCGGCCGCCGGGTGCGCCGCGGCGTGCTCGGCCGCTGCCAGGCCGGCTCGCCGGCCGAAGACCAGCAGATCCGACAGCGAGTTGCCCCCCAGCCGGTTGGAGCCATGCATGCCACCGGCGACCTCGCCGGCGGCGAACAGCCCGGGGACCACGGCCGCGGCCGTCTCCGGCAACACCTCGATGCCGCCCATCACGTAGTGACAGGTCGGGCCGACCTCCATCGCCTCGGCGGTGATGTCGACCTCGGCCAGCTCCTTGAACTGGTGGTACATCGACGGCAGTCGCTTGCGGATGTAGTCCGAGGAGCGCCGTGAGGCGATGTCGAGCAACACCCCGCCATGCGGTGACCCACGACCGGCCTTGACCTCGCTGTTGATGGCGCGGGCGACCTCGTCCCGCGGCAGCAACTCCGGGGGCCGGCGGTTGTTGCGCTTGTCGGTGTACCAGCGGTCCGCTTCATCCTGGGTCTCGGCGGTCTCCTTGCGGAAATAGTCCGGGATGTAGTCGAACATGAAACGGTTGCCCGCCGAGTTCTTCAGCACGCCGCCGTCCCCGCGGACCGACTCGGTGACCAGGATGCCGCGGACCGACGGCGGCCAGACCATGCCGGTCGGGTGGAACTGGACGAACTCCATGTTCATCAGCGTCGCGCCGGCCGCCAGCGCGAGGGAATGCCCGTCGCCGGTGTACTCCCAGGAGTTGGACGTCACCTTGTACGACTTACCGATGCCACCTGTTGCGAGGACGACCGACGGCGCCTGCCAGGAGATGAACCGGCCCGACTCGCGCCAGTAGCCGAAGGCGCCGCAGATCCGGCCGTCCTCGGCGGTCAGCAGCTCCGTGACAGTGCACTCCATGTAGACGTCGATGCCGAGCGCAACGGCGCGCTGCTGCAAGGTGCGCAGGAGCTCCAGGCCAGTGCGGTCACCGACATGGGCGAGCCGGGCATAGCGGTGGCCGCCAAAGTCGCGCTGCGAGATCAGTCCGTCGGGCGTGCGGTCGAACAACGCACCCCAGTCCTCCAACTCACGCACCCGGTCCGGCGCCTCCTGCGCGTGCAGTTGCGCCATCCGCCAGTGGTTCAGCATCTTGCCGCCGCGCATGGTGTCCCGGAAATGCACCTGCCAGCTGTCCTCGGGATAGACGTTGCCCATCGCCGCGGCGATCCCGCCCTCGGCCATCACGGTGTGCGCCTTCCCCAGCAGGGACTTGCACACGACGGCGGTGCGAGCACCCCGTTCGGTCGACTCGATGGCCGCCCGCAGGCCCGCGCCACCCGCGCCGATGACGACCACGTCGTAGTCGTGCCGCTCCAGGTCGGTCATCAGAACAACCTCGGATCGGTGAAGGCACCGGTCGCGACGAGCCGAACGTAGAAGTCGGTGAGGGCGACGCCGACGAGGCTGATCCAGGCGAGCTCCATGTGCCGCTCGTTCAACCGGGAAACGACCATCCACATCCGGTAGCGCACCGGATGCTTGGAGAAGTGCCGCAACCGGCCGCCCACGATGTGTCGGCAGGAGTGGCAGGACAGGGTGTAGAGCCACAGCAGCACGGCATTGGCGAGCAGCACCAGCGTGCCGAGCCCCAGATGGAAGAAGTGGTCGCGGCTGTCCCGGAACGCCAACACCGCGTCGTACGTCAGAATTGTGTTGAAGACCAGACCCAGATAGAAGAAATACCGGTGGATGTTCTGGAAGATCAGCGGGAACCGGGTCTCGCCGGTGTAGGTCGCGTGCGGTTCGGCGACCGCGCAGGCCGGCGGGGACCGCCAAAACGATCGGTAGTAGGCCTTGCGGTAGTAGTAGCAGGTGAGCCGGAAGCCGAGCGGGGCGATCAGGATGTACAGGGCCGGACTGATCGCCGATGGGCCCGTGAACAACTCCGGAAAGGTGTTGCCCGCACACGCCTTGGTGATGCACGGCGAGTAGAACGGCGAGATGTACGGCGCGGAGAAATAGTGCGCCTGCTCAAAGGCGCGGACCGTCGAGTAGATGATGAACGCCACCAGGACAGCGACGGTGATCAGCGGCTGCAGCCACCACCGGTCGGTGCGCAGCGTGCGTTCGGCAACTGAGGCGCGGCCCGACACGGTGGTGCTGGTGGTCGTCATCGATCAGGGCCGGCTCGAACCGACACCCTCGTCCTCGGCGCCGACCCACAACCCGGGCGAGTAGGGCGTCTCGTCGATGACCTCCAACAGGGGCGCGGACGGCGTCCGCTCCGAACCGCAGAGCAGATCGACGTCCTCACGCACGCGGGCCAGGTCCAGTCGCAGCCGCCGGGCATCGACGGTGTCGCCGTAGCGCGCGAACAGTCGCCCGGCAGCGCGCTCCAGGGCCAGGACGGCGCCACGGGCCGCTGCGACGTCGGAGTCCACGACCATGTGAGCCACCTTCCAGGCATCGGTCCCGCGGTGCGCGAGAGGAGCCAAGCGCAGTCTTGCCGCAAGTCGCCCCGGTGGGAAGACCTCCTCGTCCGCCGGTCGGCGAACCGGGGCCGCGGTCAGCCGGTGGTGGGCAGGCAGCCGGCGCCGAGCAGGGCCTTGAGGTCGGCGAACAGCGCCGGGTGGGCGGTGACCCGGAGCCGATCGTCGAGCCGGACCACGGTGGTCTTGCCGGCGTTGACCAGTTGCAGGTGCACCTCGGTCGTGCCGGGGTGGGCGGCGAGGACCTCCTTGAAACGCTCGACGACCGGTGGGGTGCAGCGTTGGGTCGGCAGCGAGACGACGACCGGACCGCGCGGCCCGATCGACAGGTCGGGCACGATCACCTCGTTGGCGATGATCTTGGGGGTCTCGTCGCGCTTGTCGACCCGGCCGCGGACGAGCACGACGGCGTCCTCGACCAGATGCATCGCCGCACCCTGGTAGCTGGCTGGGAAGAACATCACCTCGACAGCGCCTTCGAGGTCTTCCAGCAGCACCATCGCCCAGGCGTTGCCCTGTTTGGTCACCTTGCGGGTGACCGCGGACAGGATG
>JBKJOO010000423.1:0-5094 GCA_046595615.1 Mycobacteriales bacterium
CCCGGGAGGCGTCGAAGTCGTCGGTCGCCCCGAAGGCCGGGAACATCAGCCGGGCCAGTTGCGCGCCGGTCACCCGGTCGAGCGCCTCGTCCTCGGTGATCAGGCCCTCGTCGATGAGTTGGGTGGCGATCCGAAAGGCTGCCCCGGCAGTCCGCTTGCCGACCCTGGTCTGCAGCATCCACAGCTTGCCGCGCTCGATGGTGAACTCGATGTCGCACAGGTCGCGGTAGTGCGATTCCAGCGTCGCCATGGTGGCCATCAGCTCGTCGTAGCCGGGCTTGTCGAGCTGCTCGAGGTCCTGCAGGGGCAGCGTGTTGCGGATGCCCGCGACGACGTCCTCACCCTGGGCGTTCTGCAGATAGTCGCCGTAGACGCCCTGCGCGCCGCTGCCCGGGTCGCGGGTGAACGCCACACCGGTGCCGGAGTCCATGCCGAGGTTGCCGAACACCATCGAGCAGACGCTGACCGCCGTGCCGAGGTCGCCCGGGATGCGCTCCTGCCGGCGGTAGAGCTTGGCCCGCTCGGTGTTCCAGGACTCAAAGACGGCCCTGGTTGCCAGGTCCATCTGCACCCGCGGGTCCTGCGGGAACGGGCTGCCGGTCTGCTCGGCGACGATCGCCTGGAACCGTTCGACGATGCCCTGCAGATCGGTCGCGTCGAGATCGAGGTCCAGCCGGGTCCCCTTGGCCTTCTTGGCCTGGTCGAACACCTCGTCGAAGTGCTCGGCCGCGACGCCGAGCACCGTCTTGCCGTACATCTGGACGAGGCGCCGGTAGGAATCCCAGGCGAACCGCGCGCTGCCGGACTGCCGGGTCAGGCCCTGCACGCTCGCGTCGTTGAGCCCGATGTTCAGGACCGTGTCCATCATCCCCGGCATCGAGAACTTGCCGCCCGACCGCACGCTCACCAGTAGCGGGTCGTCGGCGTCGCCGAGGCGCTTGCCCATCGCCTGCTCGAGCCGCTCGAGGTGCTCGGTGACCTCGCGCTCGAGCTCGGCCGGCACCTCGCCGGTGGCCAGGTAGGTCGTGCACGCCTCAGTCGTGATCACGAAGCCGGGCGGCACCGGCAGCCCCAAGTTGGTCATCTCGGCGAGGTTGGCACCCTTGCCGCCGAGCAGATCCTTCATGTCGCGACCGCCCTCGGCGAAGTCGTAGATGTACTTCGTCACCAGGGGCTCCTTCGAGGGCGCAGCGGGGCTGCGCAACGCTACCGGTACACGGTGCAGCGCCCGGCAACCCGGCCCGCTGCACCGCGCTGCGGACCTGTCCGCCGGCCCGGGCTCCGTGCTCCTGCCGGACCGCCACCCGTGGTCCGGCCGTACCGCCCCAGTAGTCCGGCCCTACCGTCTCGTGTCGTGATTCCGGGCCTTTTTGGGCCCTCGAATCACGAGACGGGACGGTACGGGCCTGTGGATACGCGACGACGTCCCCCGCCCGGGCGCGAGAAGCCTGTGCGGGTGGACAGCGACGTGGCACCCGGCGATCCGAGCCGGTTCGTCCGGGTCGCCACGTTGGCCGAGACCGACATCGTGGAGCTCGAGGGCCTGCGGGCGACCTCACCGGCAAGGACCGTGGTTCACGTCGCGCGGCACGAGCAACAACGCTCGGCCGTCGTGGTCGGCGACGCAGCGCTGCGCGCCGGACTCGACCCCGAGCAGTTGGCCGAGGTCGCCGGCCGCTGCCGCACCTGGCCGGGGGGCGCCGCCGCATTGCAGGTGGTCCGGTTCGCCGACGGCCGGGCCGACGGGCCGCTCGAGTCGATCGCCCGGGTCGCCTTCGCCGCGCTGGGACTGCCCTCACCCGAGCTGCAGCTGGCCCGTCCGTGACTTGGAGGGGCGCCTCATCGGGATCGTCGACGTCCTGTGGCGGGCGCAGCGCACTGTCTGCGAGATGGACGGGCTGCTGAAGTACGACGGGGATCCGTTCGCCCTACGCCGGGACAAGGAGCGCGAGGACGACCTGCGGCGCAGCGGCCTGGAGGTGGTGCGCGGCCTGTGGTCCGAGACCTACCCCCGACCAGCGCTGCTCTGCCGGCGGGTCCAGGAGGCCTTCTCGCTCGCAGCGCGCCTTCGTGACCTGCCGGTCCGGCACCTGCTCCCGCCTGCCGCCTGAAGAGCCCGCCGCTGTCCGCCGCACCGCCCTGGCCTGGCGCCGGCTCACCGTGAGCTCGCCGCCGGCCGCTTCCCCGCCCTACCGTCTCGTGTCGTGAGTAGGGAGCGTTTTTGGGCCCCAGAATCACGACACAAGACGGGAGGGACCCGGGACGGGAGTGGCCCCGGGTGGGAAGGACCACGGGCGGAGGGCCACTACAACGGACCGAACTGGTCGGACAAGTAGCGCGCGACCTGGTCCAGGGCGATGCGCTCCTGACCCATCGTGTCCCGTGAACGCACGGTCACCGCCTGGTCGGTCAGCGTGTCGAAATCGACCGTCACGCAGTACGGCGTACCGATCTCGTCCTGCCGCCGGTAGCGCCGCCCGATCGCGCCGGCGTCGTCGAAGTCGGTCGTGAAGCGCTTGCGCAGGTCGGCGGCCAGCGACCGGGCGACCGGCGACAGCTCGGCGTTGCGGGACAGCGGCAGGACGGCGACCTTGACCGGCGCGAGCCGCGGGTCGAGTTTGAGCACCACCCGCTTCTCCAGGACGCCCTTGGCGTTCGGGGCCTCGTCCTCGCTGTAGGCGTCGAGCAGGAAAACCAGCGCGGACCGGTCGACACCGACAGCGGGCTCGATGACGTACGGCGTATAGCGCTCGCCGCTCTCCTGGTCGAAGTACGACAGGTCGGTGCCGCTGGCCTTGCTGTGGACGGTCAGGTCGTAGTCGGTGCGGTTGGCGATGCCTTCGAGCTCGCCCCACTCCGAACCGATGAAGCCGAAGCGGTACTCGATGTCGACGGTCCGGGTCGAGTAGTGGGACAACTTCTCGGCCGGATGCTCGAACAGCCGCAGGTTGTCCGGCCGGACGCCGAGATCTGTGAACCAGCGCATCCGCTCGGCGATCCAGTAGTCATGCCAGGTGGCATCCTCACCCGGCTTGACGAAGTACTCCATCTCCATCTGCTCGAACTCGCGGGTCCGGAAGATGAAGTTGCCCGGCGTGATCTCGTTGCGGAAGCTCTTGCCGATCTGGCCGATGCCGAACGGCGGCTTCTTGCGCGCCGACTGCTGCACGTTGAGGTAGTTGATGAAGATGCCCTGCGCGGTCTCGGGCCGCAGGTAGGCCAGGCCGCTGTCGTCCTCGACCGGTCCGAGATGGGTCTTGAGCAGGCCGTTGAACATCCGCGGCTCGCTGAAGGTGCCACGGTTGCCGCAGTTCGGGCAGGCCAGTTCGGCGAGTGGCTTGCCCTTGCCCTGCTCCTCGAGATGGTCGGCGCGGAAGCGCTTGTGGCACGAGCTGCACTCGGTGAGCGGGTCGACGAAGGTGGCAACGTGGCCGCTGGTCTCCCAGACCTCGCGGGCCAGGATGACGCAGGAGTCAAGACCGACGACGTCGTCGCGGCCCTGCACCATCGAGGTCCACCACTGCCGCTTGATGTTCTGTTTGAGCTCCACGCCGAGCGGACCGTAATCCCATGAGGCCCGCAGCCCGCCGTAGATGTCGCTGCTCGGGAAGACGAACCCCCGGCGCTTGCAGAGGCTGACGATGGTGTCCATGCGGTCGCTCTTTGCTGCCACGGCGTTGGGCTCCAGTCCGGCTGGCGGTCGGCGGGTGAGCAGCCAACCTACCGGTGCGGCCCGCGGTCGTCGGGAGACGGCTTGAGCTGGGTTTCGCCGCGAATCGCCCGGCGGGTCGCGGTGCAATCCAGCACAGGCCGGGCGGGATCGCGGCTCGTCAGACGGCGACGTCGGGCCCGGACGCCTCACCGATCCCGATCCGCGCCGCATCGGCAGCCCGGCGGGACGGGTTGCTCGCATCGTCGGCGACCAGCACCTCGAAGGCGCTGGGCTCGTCGCGACCAAGGGACAGCAGCGGCGCGGCGTCGATCTTCACGTCGTACGCCGAGAGACTGCGACGGTAGGCACCGACGCTCTCCCACTCGGTGGTGAGCACCCACGCGGTCGGGTCGTCGGCGGCCCGGCCGATCCGGCCGCGGAGGTAGCCGGGGCGGGCGGCGAAGGCGGCGAGAGCGGCGCGGGCGCGCGGGAGAAAGCCCGGCGACTGGTCCTCGGGCACGTCGAACCGGGTTACCACCAGCATGGGTGGAAGGCTAGTGCGCATGAGCTCTCTGCGTCGTGCGATCGAGCGCCGCAGCGGGCCGGTGCTCGTGCTGCTGTCGCACCAGCACCGGGCGGTGGTGCCGGTGCTGTCCGCCGCCCTGCTGCTGCTGGGGCTGTTCCTGCCGCCGCCGGCCGGCTTGCCGTTCCTGCTGCTGCTGCTTGCCTTCATCGGCTGGCTGACCTATCTGTCGTGGCCGGTGCTCCTGCCTGGCGCCCGGGCCGTCCGGTGCGCCGTCGTCGCCCTGCTCACGATTGCCGTCGCCACGCATCTGTGACGGGGCTTGCCTGCGCCGCTCTGCGGTGCCAGCGTGTCCGGCACAGGGAAGCGGGGCAGCATGCCGGCAGACCAGGTGGCGCGAATCAGTGCGGTGCGGGACGTCGTCATCCCGCTGCCCAGCGAGCAGGTCCTGGCCGTCATCCGGGACATCGAGTTGCTCGAACCACTGGAACGCAAGGCCCGCCACGTCGAGATCCACCCGACCGGCCCGGACACCGGCTGGTACCGGATCGTCGGCAAGCTGTTCAACCTGCAGAGGTGGGAGGGTGACTTCAGCTATCAGCAGCATGAGAACGGTTGGCACTCCGAGGATCTCCACCAACGCGATGACGGCTGGCGGATCAGCGGTGGGTTCCTCGTCAGTCGCGTCGACGACATGACCTGCCGGGTCACGCACTACGAGGACTACACCTTGCCGACCCGGCTGCGGCACCTCCGGCCGCTGCTGTCTGCATACATGCGGCGTAGTCAGATCGGTGAGATGCGCGATCTGGTGTCACTGGTCCAACGGCAGGTTGTGGCGCAGCACTGACCTGTCGTCACGCGAAGGGGCCGACCGCCTGCACCAACTCGACGGCGTTGCCCTCCGGGTCGGTGGTCA
>JBKJOO010000445.1:0-2501 GCA_046595615.1 Mycobacteriales bacterium
GTACGGCCGGGACCAGCTCTTCGGCATCTTCTCGGCGCTGGTGCGCGACATCCCTGTCCCCGTCGCCCTGCACCTGGACCACTGCCCGCAGCGGGAGGTGATCTCGGACTGCCTCGAGGGCGGCTGGAGCTCGGTCCTGTTCGACGCGCACGAGCTCGACGTCGAGGAGAACAAGCGGCAGACCACGGAGGTCGTCGCCGAGGCGCACGCGCGCGGCGCGCACGTGGAAGGCGACATTGAGGGCATCCAGGGCGTCGAGGACGACATTGGCTCCGACGACGCCTCGGCCCAGCACTCGCTGGAGGTGGCCGTCGACTTCATCACGACCACCGGCGTCGACTGCTTCGCGCCGGCGATCGGTAACGCGCACGGCCAGTACTCCTCCGCGCCGGTGCTCGACCACGATCGCGTCACGGCCCTGGTCGAAGCCACCGGCGTACCGATGGCGCTGCACGGCGGCACGGGTCTCTCGACCGCGCAGTTCCAGGACCTCATCGGCCGCGGCTGCGCCAAGGTCAACATCTCTACGGCGCTCAAGGAGCGCTACATGAAAGCCACTCTCGCCTTCCTCAAGCAGGCTGACGCCGACGGCAAGTGGGACCCGCCCTCGCTGTTCCGGGCCCAGAAGGAGGCCGTCGTGGACATGGCGCGGCAGCATCTACGGCTGTTCGGCAGCGCGGGGCGGGCCTGGTGACAGCGCTGGTCTTCGACTGCGACGGTGTGCTCGCCGACACCGAGCGCTACGGCCACCTCCCTGCCTTCAACGCCACCTTTGAGGAGTACGGCCTGCCGGTGCGCTGGGACGAGGACGAGTACGGCCGGCGACTCGCGATCGGCGGGGGCAAGGAACGGCTGGCCAGCCTGTTCGACGACCCCGGCTTCGTCGAGGCCGCGGGCATCCCGGACGACGAGCCGGCCCGCGCCGATCTGTTGGCGACGTGGCACAGGAGCAAGACCGCGTGGTTCAAGAAGCTTGTCACGGACGGGAAGATCCCGGCGCGGCCCGGCATCGCCCGCACCATCACGGGTGCGCTGGACGCCGGCTGGACCGTGGCGGTGGCCTCGACGTCCGCGGAGGAGTCGGTGCGCGCGGTCCTGCAGCACGCCGTGGGGGTCCAGATCGCCGAGCGGGTGCCGGTCTTCGCCGGCGACGTCGTCCCGGCGAAGAAGCCCGACCCGGCGATTTACCTGCTGGCGGTGCAGAGCCTCGGTCTGGACCGGGCCGACACTCTGGTCGTCGAGGACTCCCGCAACGGCCTGCTGGCCGCGACCCGCGCCGGGCTGCGCTGCGTGGTGACCGTCAACGGCTACACCCGCCAGGAGGAATTCGGCGAGGCCGTCCTGGTCGTATCCGAGCTGGGTGACCCGGGCCGCCTACCAATCGAGGTGCTTGCCTCCCACGGGGCCGCCCCGGTCGGTGACCTGGTGACGCTCAAGGACCTGCGGTCGTGCCTGTCAGCGCCACCGCTCCCCGCAACGGGCGCACCTCCCCGAGCAGACGCCCCCGAACCCCGAGGAGGTGCCGCGTGAGCGTCCCAGGGCTGCAGCAGGTAGAACTGGTCGTCCGGGCGATCGCGCAGAGCGCGGTCGACAACGAGAAGTACTTCGGCGATCTCGACGCCGTCGTCGGCGACGGTGACTTCGGGTACTCCCTCGCGCGCGGCTTCGAGAAGGTGCTGGAGGGCTGGGACGGCATCGACCGCACCGATCCAGGGACCTTCCTGAAGAAGGTCGGCATGCTCGTCACCTCCCGGTGCGGCGGCACCTCGGGCCCGATCTGGGGCACCGGCTTCCTGCGCGCCGGGATGACGGCGGGTGACGGCCAGCAGCTCGACGGCGCGAAGGTCGTCGAGATGCTGCGGGCGGCGGTGGAGGGCATCAAGACTCGGGGTCAGTCCGACGTCGGCGACAAGACGGTGCTCGACGTCCTCGTCCCGATGACAGACCGGCTCGAAGCGGAGCTGCGGGCGGGGACCGGCGCCGAGCAGGCGCTGGCCGCGATGGCCGAGACAGCCAAGCAGGCTGCCGAGGCCACCAAGGACATGGTCGCCAAGCGGGGGCGCGCCTCCTACACGGGGGAGCGCAGCAAGGGATCGGTCGACGCCGGCGCGATGGGCGTCGCGGTCATCACCTCAAGCATCCACAAGGCCTGGAGCAGAGGAGCATCATGAAGAAGTTCGTCAACGACCCGAAGCAGTTCGTCCCGGAGATGCTGGAGGGGATCGCACTCGCCAACCCCGACACCCTGACGTACGTCCCGGAGTACAACCTCATCATGCGGGCGGACGCCCCGCGCGATGACAAGGTGTCGATCGTGCAGGGTTCGGGATCGGGCCACGAGCCGGCGCACGTTATGGCCGTTGGCAAGGGCATGCTCGACGCCGCCTGCCCGGGTGACGTGTTCGCGGCCCCGCCGATGGACTTCGTCTACGAGACGACCAAGAAGCTCGCCTCGGCGAAGGGTGTCCTGCTGCTCGTCAACAACTACACCGGTGACCGCA
>JBKJOO010000065.1:0-3931 GCA_046595615.1 Mycobacteriales bacterium
GTCGTGGTCGTCGAGCCGACCGCGAAGTCGCTGGAGGTCGGCGTGCGCGCGGCGCAGGCCGTCCGCGAGGGCCGGCTCGGCCGCGTGCACCCGGCTCGCGTCGGCGTCGTCGCGGACCCGGTTGGCGGTGACCACCACGCGGCCGAGCCGGCCCTCGCGGACGGCCTGCGCCGCGCGCACGCCGACCTCCAGCGACTTCGCGGTCGGCTCGACGACCACGACGACGATGTCGACGGGGGAGTCGCCGAGCCGCAGCACCGTGCCGAGGCCGGCCTCGAAGTCGGCCACGACCACCCGGTCAGGACGGGCGAGCTGCCCGAGCAACTGCTCAGGTGAGATGCCGCATCATGGGCAGCCCGGTTGCGGGTTCTGGATCGCGGTGACGACGGCCAGGCGAACGCCGTCGGGAGCGTCGGCGCCGAAGCGCTCGACGAGGTCGTCGGCGCTCGCGGCGTGGTCCTGCTCACCGGCATCGACCGCGTCGCGGACCGACACCAGCTCTTCGGTGACCTGCTCGCCCAGCCCCAGCGAGATGCCCAGGTTGGGGTTGCTGTCGCAGTCCAGGGCGAGGACGGCGTGACCCCCGCGGGCCAGGGTGCGGGCGAGCACGGCGGCGGTGGTGGTCTTGCCCGACCCGCCCTTGCCGACGACGGCGACCTTCACGTGCGCTCCAGGTGACCTCGTGCGGCGTGCGCTGCGGCAGCGACGACGAGCGACCGTACTGCGGCTGCCGTGGTCCCGTCAGGGTCCAGGTCGAGGACGGCGCGGCCCTGCCGGTCGGCCCGGTCGAGGGCGGGGTCGAACGGCACCGCGCCGAGCAGCGGCAGACCGGTGCCCGCGGCCACCCGCTCGGCGTCACCGGGCTCGCGGACCTTGTTGGCGACCACGACGACGTCGGGAGCGTCGGCAGCCGTCGCGAGCCGGGCGAGGCGGCGCCCGGTGAGCATCGACGCCGGTGTCGGCTCGACGACGACGAGGAAGGTACGCGCGTAGCGGCCCCAGGTCAGGAACGGCTGCCGGGTACCGCCGGGGAGGTCGCCGACGATGCTCCAGCCGTCCCCGGGCAGGTCGTCGAGCACCCGCTGGAAGCCGTGGTGCTGTCGCGAGTTGTCCCACCGCAGGCCACGCGCCTTGCCCAGCTGCAGGAACAGGACGCCATCGGGAGCCCGTACCGCGTAGCGCTCCACGGCGTCGGTGCCGGTCAGACCGCCGCGCAGCCGCCACTGCTGACGGCCGTCATGCTCGACCTGCTCGACCGCGTCGTCTGGCAGCCCTGCGTCGGTCTGCGGGACGCCGAGCGAGAAAGCCATGCCCGGCATGGGATCGCTGTCGAGGGCGAGCACACGGTCCGCGCCGTACACCTGCAGCAGGCGGGCGAACGTGCCCGCGAGCGAAGACTTGCCGACCCCGCCCTTGCCGACGAACGCCACCCGCATGGCCGCAGAGTAGGACCAAAGCCGTCGCCGCTAGTGACCTGGAACACATAGCGCGGGTTACAGTCGGCGTACCCCAGTTCAGGAGCCCCAGCATGTGCCTTGGCATACCCGGACAGATCGTCGAGATCCACAACCCCGCGCAGCTACGGGCCAAGGTCGAAGTCGAAGGGGTACGCCGGGAGATCTCGGTCGCCCTGATCGGCCTGGACGGCCCTGACCCGGCCGCGGTGGGCGACTGGGTCCTCGTGCACGTCGGCTTCGCCATGGCCAAGATCGACGAGGCCGAGGCCAAGGAGACCCTCGACCAGCTCAAGGCTCTCGGCGAGTTGTACGAGCAGGAGCTTTCGGACTACTCCGCGCCGGTCGAGGGTCTTGTGCCGGAACAGGCAGGAGCGGGTGGGCACGCATGAGCGCCACCACCTTCGCGGCCGGCGGCACCGCCGCCGACGACCTCGCCGCGGACCTCGGCGCCACGGCGCTCGCCGTGGCTCGGCGCCTCGCTGCTGGCGGGTCGCTGTGGTGCTCCTCGCCCCACGCCGGCGGGTCGTCGCCGTCCGCACTGCCTGGTGCCCACGAGCTGCCCTGGGCCGACCTGGTGGCGGTGCTGCGCGCCACGGCCCGGTCCGGTGACGTCGTGGTGCTGCTCAGCGACGGTGCGGACGGTACCGCCGCCGAGGTCCTGCGCCGTGCCCCGGCGTGGGGCGTCACCACGGTCTGGCTTGGCGTGGACGGCCGCCTCGACGGCGGTGGAGCCGACCATGTGCATCAGGCTGACGACGGCGACGCGCTAGTCACCCGCTGCCTGGCGCTGCTGGCTGGTGACCCCGCCGCCCTGGCGCCGCCACCGGACTGCGACGGGCCGGTCTGCATCACCTGCTCCGACGAGGGACGCCTCGCCGAGGTCGTCACCGTCGCGGGCCCGACCGCGAAGGTGCGCACGGCCCGGGGGATCGAGGAGGCCGACCTGACGCTGGTCGGCACCGCGCAACCGCACGACCTGCTGGTGGTCCACGCCGGCACGGCCATCGCACGCCTGCCGAGGCGGACGGCGTGAAGTACGTCGACGAGTACCGCGACCCCGCTGCCGCCCGGCTGGCGGTCCGGCGGATCACCCAACTGGCCGAGGGCGGTCGCGACGGCGTCCCGTACGCCTTCATGGAGGTGTGCGGGGGACACACCCACACCATCTACCGGCACGGCATCGAGCAGCTGCTGCCGGACACCGTCGAGCTGGTCCACGGCCCCGGCTGTCCTGTGTGCGTCATCCCGATGGGCCGGGTCGACGACGCCGTCTCCCTGGCGATGCAGCCGGGAGTGATCTTCACGTCGTTCGGCGACATGATGCGGGTGCCCGGCAGCCGCTCGAGCCTGCTGGAGGCTAAGGCCCGCGGGGCGGACGTGCGGATGGTCTACAGCCCGCTCGACGCGCTCAAGATCGCCATCGCCAACCCGGACCGCAAGGTGGTGTTCTTCGCCGTCGGCTTCGAGACAACCGCGCCGTCAACGGCGGTGACGTTGATCCGCGCTAAGGAGCTCGGCGCCACCAACTTCTCGGTGTTCTCCAACCACGTGACGATCGTGCCGCCACTGACCGCCATCCTCGACTCGCCCGACCTGCGGCTGGACGGCTTCCTCGGTCCCGGCCACGTCAGCACGGTCATCGGCAACCGGCCCTACGACTTCGTCCCGAAGACCTACGGCAAGCCGCTCGTGACCGCCGGCTTCGAGCCGCTCGACATCCTGCAGGCGGTGGTCATGCTCCTACAGCAGTTCGCCGATGGCCGCTGCGAGGTGGAGAACCAGTACAACCGCGTGGTGGCCGACGAGGGCAACCCGATCGCCCTGGCGATCCTGGACCGGGTCTTCGTCCCCCGGCCGACCTTCGAGTGGCGTGGCCTCGGCTTCATCCCAAACAGCGCGCTGGCCCTGTCCGAGGAGTTCGCCGCGTACGACGCCGAGCGGCTCTACGAGGTGCCGGCGGTCCGGGTCGCGGACCCCAAGGCCTGTCAGTGCGGCGACGTGCTGAAGGGCGCCATCAAGCCGTGGGAATGCAAGGTGTTCGGCACCGCCTGCACCCCCGAGACACCCATCGGCACCTGCATGGTCTCCTCGGAGGGGGCCTGCGCCGCTTACTACACGTTCGGCCGGCTGCACAGCACGGCCGCCGGGCTGGCCGCCGCCCGGTGACCGTCCCCGCCTCGGACGGCCGGCAGGAGCTCGTGCTCGAGAGGGTCGAGGCGTTCCGGCGCCGACGCCCGCGGCTGACCGACGAGCTGGTCACGCTCGCCCACGGTGCGGGTGGCAAGGCCTCGGCGGCGCTGGTCGACGCCGTGTTTCTCGACGCCTTTCGCAACGACGCGCTCGAGCCGCTGGGAGACGGGGCTGTGCTGGCGCTCCCGTCGGGCGAGCGGCTGGCGTTCTCCACCGACTCCTACGTCGTACGGCCGCGGCGCTTCGCCGGCGGCTCGATCGGCCACCTCGCCGTGCACGGCACG
>JBKJOO010000072.1:0-5010 GCA_046595615.1 Mycobacteriales bacterium
GCTGCGCCACCGGTGCGGCGTACCCGGTCGTCTTCCGCGGAAGACGGCGAGCCGTTCCGGTGACGAGCTGGGCCTTGACCCCCGACCGGCCCACCCCGACTCGGCCTCCCGCGTGCCGGTAGCCGGGTCAGCAGCTCCCGGGTGGCGGTGGCCGGGTGGCCGGCTGGTCGGCTGGTCGCCGAGCAGCTTGGCCCCTGAGCGACGTGCCCCCCTGACTGGCGATCTTGACGATCTGGTCGGCAACACGCCGATCAGGACGACCAAACCGTCAAGATCGGCACGTCACGGGTCGGGCGGGTCAGGGGCGGGGCGGTCCGCGGCGGGCAGGTCACGGGTGGAGCGCTCAGGCCTTCGGCACGCCGGTGTCACCAGCGGCCTTGCGGCGGGCGGTCCACGCGCGCATCCGCGCTGGGTAGCCGGTCGCCGCCACGTCGTACACGGGGATGCCGAGCGTCCCGCCGAGTGCGAATGCGGCCTTGAGCGAGGCGACCCGCCGCCTGGTCCATTCACCGTCACCGGCGACCAGCACCAGCGTCGTCCCGGTCGCCGACGTGGCCGGCTCGACGAAACCCTCGACCCCCCGCCGACTGCCGGCGAAGGCGGTCAGGTGCTCGGTGTCGGCGTTTTCCGCAACGCGCGGCGTCCCCGGCCGATTTGTCCTTCGCCACCGGCTCATCGGTCCCCGCCTCCTGCCATTCGCGAGCCGGCCGGCATGTGACGGGGGCGCTCGCGACCTGTACCCCCCGGGTGGAAGGATGCCCCGTGCAGGCCGCCCAGAGCGACCGACACGCTCGCGCAGTGAATGAAGGAGCTACCGCAGTGACCCAACCCGACGCCGTCGACCTGGTCGTGCTCGGGGGCGGTAGCGGTGGCTACGCCGCTGCCCTTCGGGCAGCCGAGCTCGGCATGACCGTCGTCATGGTCGAGCAGGACAAGGTCGGCGGGACCTGCCTGCACCGTGGCTGCATCCCGACCAAGGCCTTGCTGCACTCCGCCGAGACCGTCGATGTGATCAAGGAAGCCGCCCAGTTCGGGGTGAACGGCACGTTCGAGTCGGTCGACATCGGGGCGGTCAACGCCTATAAGGGCAAGGTCGTCGAGGGCCTGTTCAAGGGGCTGACCGGTCTGGTCAAGAGCCGCAAGATCGAGGTCGTCCAAGGCCACGGCCGGCTGGTGTCGGCCACCGCGGTCGAGGTCGACGGGCGCCGCATCGAGGCGCAGCACGTCCTGCTCGCGACGGGTTCTGAGCCCCGCTCGCTGCCGGGCCTCGAGCTCGACCACGTCCGGGTCGTCACCTCCGACGATGCACTGGACTTCGACCGGATCCCCGCGTCGGTCATCATCCTCGGGGCCGGCGCGATCGGCTGCGAGTTCGCCTCGGTCTGGAGCTCGTTCGGCGCCGAGGTCACCCTCGTCGAGGCGCTCCCCCACCTCGTGCCGCTCGAGGAGGAGAGCTCGTCGAAGCTGCTGGAGCGGGCGTTTCGCAAGCGCGGCATCGCCCAGGAGCTCGGGGTCCGGTTCGCCTCCGCGACGCCGACCGCCCAGGGCGTCCAGGTCACCCTCGAGAACGGCAAGGTGCTCGAGGCCGAGATCCTGCTCGTCGCGATCGGGCGTGGCCCGGTCAGTGCCGACCTTGGCTACGAGCAGGTCGGCGTCGAGATGGAGCGCGGCTTTGTCAAGGTCGACGCGTACTGCCAGACCAGCATCCCCACGATCAGCGCCGTCGGCGATCTCATCCCGACGCTGCAGCTGGCTCATGTCGGGTTCGCCGAGGGCATCCTGGTCGCCGAGCGGCTCGCCGGCCTGCCGGTCACCCCGGTCGACTACGACGGTGTGCCGCGGGTGACCTACAGCCACCCCGAGGTCGCCTCGGTCGGCCTGACGGCGGCCGTTGCCACCCAGCGGGGCTATCAGGTCGTCGAGGCGACCTACGACCTGGCCGGCAATGGCAAGGCGCGCATCCTCGGCACTGCGGGCGCGGTCAAGGTCGTCGCCGCCAAGGACGGTCCCGTGCTCGGCGTCCACATGGTCGGCGAGCGCGTCGGCGAGCTCATCGCCGAGGCGCAACTCATCACCAACTGGGAGGCCTTGCCGTCCGAGGTCGCCCAGCTGATCCATCCCCACCCGACGATGTCGGAGGCTGTCGGCGAGGCCCACCTCGCACTGGCCGGCAAACCCCTCCACAGCCACAGCTAGGAGCTCTCGCACCATGGCCGTCTCCGTCACCATGCCCGCGCTCGGCGAGAGCGTCACCGAGGGCACCGTCACCCGCTGGCTGAAGAAGGAGGGCGAGCGGGTCGAGGTCGACGAGCCGCTCCTGGAGGTCTCGACCGACAAGGTCGACACCGAGATTCCTTCGCCGTACGCCGGGATCGTGACCTCGATCAAGGTGCAGGAGGACGAGACCGTCGAGGTCGGCGTCGAGCTGGCCGTCATCAGCGACAGCGCCGAGCAGGACGGCGGCGCGCCAGCCGCAGCGCCGCCAGCCGCAGCGCCGCCGGCACCTGCGGCCGCAGCACCCGAGCAGGCGGCCGAGCCCGTTCCCGCCCCGCCCGCTGACGCACCGGCCACGCCCGTCGCACCTCCCGCCGCCGCGCCGGACCCCGCTCCGGCCGAACCCGCCGCGCCCGCCCAGTCAGCACCCGCCCAGTCAGCACCCGCCCCAGCACTCTTCCCGGCAGCCGGCTCCGGTGCGGACGGCGCCTACGTCACGCCGCTCGTCCGCAAGCTCGCCGCCGAGCACGGCGTCGACCTGTCCAATCTGCAGGGCACCGGCGTGGGCGGCCGGATCCGCAAGCAGGACGTGATCGACGCCGCGGACCAGGGCCAGGCAGCGGACGCGCCCACGCCCACCCAGCAGGCACCCGCCCAGCCGACCGCACCGGCTGCCGAGCCGGCCCGGGCCGAGCTCCCCGAGCCGGCCACGCAGCGCCCAGCGGCTGCCCCGGCGTACGTCGATCAGCCGGTCGCGGCAGCTGCGGCGACGACCGTGCGCGGTCGGACCGAGCCGCTGAGTCGGCTGCGCAAGGTCATCGGCACCCGGATGGTCGAGTCGCTGCAGACCAGCGCGCAACTCACCACGGTGGTCGAGGCCGACGTCACCGCAATCGCCCGGCTGCGGGCGACCGCCAAGGCCGGCTTCGAGGCCCGCGAGGGCACCAAACTGACGTTCCTGCCGTTCTTCACCCTCGCCGCAGTCGAGGCTCTGAGGGCGCATCCGATGGTCAATTCGAGCATCGACGCGGCCGCAGGCACAGTGACCTACCACGAGGACGTGCACCTCGGGATCGCGGTCGACACCGAGCGCGGGCTGCTCGTGCCGGTGATCCACGGCGCCGGCGACCTCAACCTCGCCGGGCTGGCCAGGAAGACCGCCGACCTCGCCGAGCGCACCCGCACCAACAAGGTGACGCCGGACGAGCTCGGCGGCGGCACCTTCACGATCACCAACACCGGCTCGCGCGGCGCGCTGTTCGACACCCCGATCATCAACCAGCCCCAGGTCGGGATCCTTGGCACCGGCGCTGTCGTCAAGCGCCCGGTCGTCGTCAGCGACCCCGACCTCGGCGAGGTCATCGCGGTGCGGTCGATGGTCTATTTGGCGCTGACCTACGACCACCGCATCGTCGACGGCGCCGACGCCGCGCGCTTCCTGGTCACGGTGAAGACGCGGCTCGAGGAAGCCGACTTCGCCGCCCAGATCGGCCTCTGACCGCCCCAGTCCCGCGCCGATCATGGAGTTCGTGCGGTGTCGGCACGCTCACGGGCCCGACACAAACTCCATGATCAGCGGGACTGGGTGGGTGGGCTGCGACAGGATGCCGCCATGAAGATCGCTGTCACCGGTGCGTCCGGGCTTATCGGCACGGCCCTGGTTCCCGCGTTGCGGGCCGACGGGCACGAGGTCGTCCGCTTCGTTCGCGGCCCGGCGCAGGCCGTTGACGAACGACGGTGGGACCCGGCCTCACGACGGGTCGAGCCGGCGGCGGTCGCCGACCTCGATGCGGTCGTGCATCTGGCCGGGGTGGGCGTTGCAGACTCGCGCTGGACCCCGTCGTACAAAGCGAAGATCCTGGCCAGCCGGGTCGACGGGACGACGGCGATCGCCCGGGCCGTCGCAGCGGCGGGCGGTCCCGGCGTGCTGCTCTCCGCGAGCGCCATCGGCTGGTACGGCGAGACAGGCGAGATGTTGACCGACGAGGCCGGCCCGATGGGGCAGGGCTTTCTCGCCGACGTGTGTCAGCAGTGGGAGCAGGCGACCATGCCCGCCCAGGACGCCGGCGTCCGGGTGGTCCAGCTGCGCACCGGCATCGTGCTGGCCAGTCAGGGCGGCGCCCTCCTCCGGTTGAAGAAGATCTTCAAAGCGGGTCTCGGCGCGCCGCTCGGCTCGGGCAGGCAGTGGATGAGTTGGATCTCGCTGCAGGACGAGGTCGCCGCGATCGTGCACTGCCTGTCGGCGCAGCTGGCCGGGCCGGTCAACCTGGTGGGGCCGGCGCCGGTGACCAACCGGGCATTCACCAAGGCCCTCGGCTCGGCGGTGCACCGGCCGACCCTGCCGGTGCCCGTGCCTGGGTTCGTGCTCCAGGCCCTGCTCGGCGACTTCGCCCAGGAGGGCCTGCTCACCGGGCAGCGACTGGCCCCGGCCGCGCTCGAACGCACCGGCTTCAGCTTTGCGCATCGTGACCTGCCGTCAGCCCTGCAGGCGAGCCTGTGACGGCGCGGTGACCGACTCGACCTGCCAACCGGCGGGTCCACGACGCAGCAACAGGTCGTGGCTGGCGAGCGCTGCGGCGGGCCGGCGCTCGACCGGGTGACCGGCCAGGTCGGTGATGGCGTAGGCGGTGAGGCCCTCGAAGACCCGCAGCCGGACCGAGCCGGTAGCCAGCTCGACCGGACGCACCGCGCCCACCCGATGGCGCAGGCCGACCGCCCGCCGTCCGACGACGGTGAGTTGGTGCACCAGGTCGGCGTCGGCCCGCAACATCGGGCTGCCCGGTGCGTAGACCGCCG
>JBKJOO010000236.1:0-2705 GCA_046595615.1 Mycobacteriales bacterium
CGGGCGACTCCTGCGAACGACAGGCTCAGCAACGCCGCTGTCGTGATCAGGATGGGGATGGAACGCTTCACTTCTCCAACTCCGCTCATTGCAGAGACAGAGGGCATCGGTTTCGCCATTCGCTCCCCGTCAGGTAGCGGCGACCAACAGAACACCCGACGGATCATCACAAGACCCTCGCGACCCCCGCGGGTCACGCAGCGAACCTAGCCAGGACCGCACAAGGAGTCCCGCTGAGTGGCAGGCGGACAAGTCCCGTCGAGTTCGAGCTGGCCTACCCTCTCTGTCAGCCTGGGGTGATGCACCGGTTGGTGCGTAATCACTGAGTGAGGGCGGGGAGATGAGTTCCCTGCAATGACGGTCTTGACGACGGTTTCACGTCGTGGCGCCCATGCTGGTGTCGTGACAGACCATTCGAGTGGTGAGGTCCCTGAGCGGGCCAAGCGCAGAACGTTCACGGCGGCCTACAAGCTGAAGATCGTGGAGGAGTACGAGAACGCCGAACCCGGTGCCCGGGGCGAGGTGCTGCGTCGTGAGGGGCTGTACTCCTCGCACTTGACCGAGTGGCGTAAGGCCCGCGACGTCGGGGCGCTGGCTGGGTTGGCGGCCACGCGGGGCCGGCCGCCGGCTGACCCGATTGAGCGGGACAACCAGCGGCTGCGGGAGGTCAACACGCGGCTCGAGGCCGAGTTGGACACGGCCCGGCGGGTGATTGAGGTGCAGGGAAAAGTCTCGGCTCTCTTGGAAGATCTATCCAGGAGAGCGCACGACGCATCCGAGGCCGTGACGCCGCCGCGGTCCGGGCCGAGTTCACCACCGCGGTCGAGCAGGTGACCGACGCTGCGGTCCTGGAGATGGCCCCGATGATCGGGACGGTCGCGGCCTGCGCCGCCGCAGGTCGTCCTCGCGCCACGCACTACCGCCGGCACCGGCTCAGCCCCGAACCGGAACGGCCCGTTCCGGTCGCACACGCCGACCGGGCCCAGCCCTCTGCGTTGTCGGCGTTGGAGCGGGCCGACATCTTGTCGGTGCTGCACAGCGAACGGTTCTGCGACGCCGCCCCCGCGCAGGTCTGGGCCACGCTGCTCGATGAGGGCATCTACCTGGGCTCTCAGTCGACGTTCTACCGCCTCCTGCACACCGTCCACGGCGACGTCCGGGAGCGCCGGTCCCAGGCCAGTCACCCGGCGAAGGTCAAGCCGGAGCTGGTCGCGCACGGCCCGAACGAGGTCTGGAGTTGGGATATCACGAAGTTGCACGGCCCGGCGAAGTGGAGCTACTTCTACCTCTACGCGGTCTTGGACGTCTTCAGTCGCAAGACCGTCGGGTGGATGGTCGCTACCCGCGAGTCCGCGGCCCTGGCCGAGCAGCTACTCGCCGCGACGATCAAGGCCGAGAACGTCCCCGCCCAGCAGCTCACGATCCACGCCGACCGGGGCAGCAGCATGGCCTCCAAACCGGTCGCGTTGCTCCTGGCCGATCTCGGCGTGACCAAGACCCACAGCCGCCCGCGGGTCAGCAACGACAACCCCTACAGCGAGTCGCAGTTCAAGACCCTGAAGTACTGCCCGAGCTTCCCGGGAACGTTCGCCTCCCTCGAACAGGCCCGCGAGTTCTGCGCCGAGTTCTTCTTCGCCTACAACCATCACCACCGGCACGCCGGTCTCGGGCTGCTCACCCCGGAGGTCGTCCACAGCGGTCAAGCCGCCACCGTCCACGCCAGACGCGCACTGGTCCTCACGGCCGCGCATGCCAAGCACAGCAACCGATTCCGCCGACACCCGCAGCCACCCAAACTCCCCGGCAGCGCCTGGATCAACAAACCCACAGAGAGCGAGGCCACCACTCAGTAATAGCTGAGATCAACTGCCCCGAAGAGGTTGACAGGTTCCGTCGCCGTGGCGGAGCTGACGGGTGGCGCCTGCTTCCCACCGGTGTCGGAAGCGCCACAGGCTCCGCAACTCCAACGGCGTCCCGTAGTCGGCAAGGAGCCCGAACGCGCCGCCGGCGTCGACGGAGGCGAGTTGGCGGTGGTCCCCGACCAGAAGGATCTTCGCTCCGACCTGCTCGGCTTGCGCACGGAGGTGGTCGAGGTCCAAGGTGGTTGCCAGGCTCGCTTCGTCGATGATCAGCAGCTGCTCGGGGTGCATGCGCCACCGGTCGTCGAGGCGCTCGGCCCGGGCGAGTTCGCCGGCTTTGAGCAGCGAGTCGGCTCGGCCGCTGGTCTGCTCTGCCCGCAACTGGGCCAATGAGGCCTTGCGCCGCTGGGCGCCTGGGCCTTCGGTTTCGTGGAGCCATTTGCTGGTGTTCTCACACGGGATGCTCAACGACGCGGCGAGTTCCTGCGCGGCCGTCGCGGACGGTGCGAGGCCGATGACGGACCCGCGGCCGTGCTTGGTTTCCCACACCGTCCGCAGGGCGCAGAGCGTGGTGGTCTTGCCTGATCCGGCTGGTCCGACCAGGACGTCCAGGACGCGACCGGAGGTGGCGATCGCGACCACGGCCTCGACCTGATCCACAGCGAGCGGTACCGGCAGGGTCTGGTTTGCCACGTCGGCGGTTTGGGCGACCCATGCCGCGTCACGCTCAGGCACGACCCGAGCATCCAAGCGGTTGTGGGCGTCGAGGAGGCGTTTCTCCGCTTCCAGGATCCACTGGTGGCTGAACTTCCGTTCGCCGGGGCGGCTGAACACGCTGCGCCCGTC
>JBKJOO010000298.1:0-4307 GCA_046595615.1 Mycobacteriales bacterium
CAGCCGCGGGTCGATGACGACCAGCTTCATCCCATCCTGCAGTGCGTTGCTGATCCGCGGGGTCAGCCAGGTCGGGCCCTTGTTGGCTGTCATCGGTTCGGTACCCCACACGATCAGATACCGGCAGTGGTCGAGGTCGGCGTACATACGCTTGTGGCCGGTCGTCGGGTGTGAGTGGGCATTGCCCACAACGCCGTTCACGCCGCAGACACCGCCGTGGTTGAAGGCGTTGATGCTGCCCAGGCCGCGCTTGGTCATCCGCTCGCCGATCAGGTCCATCCGGTCACCGCCCATGACGGCCAGCTGGTTTGACCTGGGCCCGAGGTCGGGGTGGTCGACGTCGATGAGTTTCTCGCCCCATTTGGCAGCGAACGCGGCCCGAGCCATCGTCCCGGCCTTGACCTGTTCCCAGTCCGCCATCACCGGCTTCTTCGGCGCGAAGGCCCACCACGAGCGCAGCCCAGGGGTGCCCAGGTCCGGTGCGCCGTCGAGCACCTCGGCCAGGGCCTCCTCCCAGGTGATGGTCTTCCACTTGCCGCTGCCACGAGGGCCGACTCTCTTCAGTGGCGAGGTGATCCTCTTGCGGTCGTGAACGATCTGCGGGCCGGACTGGCCCTTCAGGCAGATCCGTCCGCCGCTCTGCGAGCGGCTCTCAGCGGCCATGTCGCCCAGACCGGCAACCGCCTCGGCAAGGGGGGTGCCGTAGGGGATCGGTTCGTGCGGCTGGCTGTTGAGCGGGCTGTAGGGGTTGCCAGCGATCTTGCGGACCAGCGAGGTGGCCTCGGTGCCGCCGGCACCGGTCAGGCGAACCTTGATGGTGCAGAAGGTGTTGCACTGCATGCACATGGAGTAGATGACGTCTTCGGCGCCATAGGCATCGTCGTCCGGGCCGCTGCCGTGGTCCACCGGGTCGGTGAACGGGTCCCCGAAGGCGCGGCTCACCGGTCCCGCGGCGACCGCAACCACAGCACCGGTCGCCGCGGTTGCCGCGATGAAACCGCGACGGCTCATGCCGGCCTCGGGCTCCGGTGAGGGGTTTGACTCTGGCTGGATCTCACCGCTTGGAGTGGTCATGCGGATGCCTCCTTGATGAACTCTGGGGCGTTGGCCCGGTCGGTGGTGTCCTCATCGGCGATTGCCTCGGCGGGGGTGTCATGGATGGGCAGCACCTCAGCGGCCAGGGAGTAGGCAGCGGCTCCGCCGGCGATGAGCCCCAAGGACAGCGCCCACTCGACCAGTGTGGGCACGTAGTAGCCAGACGGCATTCCGTCGATGACTCCCGGGATCAGTGGCGGCACCACGATGTTGAACCGGACCCCGACGATGCCGACCACCACAAGAGCTGCGGCGGCAGCGACCACCCCGGGCCTGGCTCGCAGGCGGGGACTGAGCAGCAACCCAACCGGAATGATCATCCCGACCAACAGCTGAACGATCCAGAAGCTCCACCACATCGGGCCCAGGGTGATAACCCGGATCACGTCGCCGTCATGAGGCTGAAAAGCCAACAGCGGCACAACGAACTCATAGAACATCAGACCCAGGTCAACGCACAGAACCCCGGCCAGCACCGTGGCCAGACCCTTCATCAGACCGGTGTCCGGGCGCCGCCCCGACCCGCGAGCTTGGGCGTAGTAGATGACGGCCAGCAGCGCGGTCCCGGACACCATCGCCGAGACGATCAAGATGACCGGGAACAGGCCACCGAACCACATCCCGCGGGCCTTCAGGACAGCGAAGATGGTCCCGGTGCCCCCATGCACGCCAAATATGGCCAGCGGGATACCGATGGTGCCAAGGATTCGCAGCCGCTGGTGCGCGCGCGCAGGCGAGCGGGAAAGCCCCTTGTGCAGGCGGATCGCGATGGCGAGCTCGGCGCTGAGCAAGATGATGTAGATGATGTAGAAGCGGACCTCCCACGACAGTGGGCTGCTCCAGTGGAAGAAGACCAGTGGCAGCAAGCTGCGTTCGATGCGCCCGAGGTCGACCGCGATGAACGCCAGGGCCACACCCATGCTGATGATCGCAGACAGCAGGGCCGCGCGGCCGATGCGCTCGAACTGGTACATCCCGAACACGTAGACCAGCGAGGAGAGCAGGAAGGCCCCCGCGCTCAGGCCGACAAAGAAGATGTAGAACGCCACCCATGCCCCCCACGGCGTGGTGCTCGTCAGATTGGTGACCGCCAACCCTTGGGTCATCCGGAAGTAGAACGCGATCACTCCGCCCAGCACGAGCAAGCCCAGCGCGACGTACCACAGCGCACGAGGCAGCGTCGGTCTGGGCGGGCCGAGTTTCACGATCGTCGTCGGATCTGAGGTGAGGCTGGTGGTCGACATGAGCTTGGCTTTGCCTAACGCAGGTAGGTGACGCGGGGGCGGGTGCCGAGCTCTTCTTTGAGATGGAAGGCTCGCGGGCTGGCGTTCAACAGGGAGACCAGGCTTTGCGGGTCGGCGATGTCGCCGAAGTACCGGGCGTCACCGATACAGGTCTCAACACAGGCCGGCTCCTCACCCCGCTTGAGTCGGTGGGCGCAGAAGGTGCACTTGCGCACCGTCCCGATCGGCGCGTTGCCTCCGCCACGAACGCCGTGCGCCTTTCCGTAGTCCGGGGCTGTCACCGCGTCGGCGCCCTGCATCTCATCCTCGTAGCTCTCACCGAAGTCGAACGAGCGGGCCCCGTACGGGCAGGCGGCGATGCAGTACCGGCACCCGATGCACCGGTCAGCATCGATGACGACGATGCCGTCCTCACGCTTGTAGGTAGCCGACACCGGGCACACCCCGACACAGGGCGGCTCCTCGCACTGCATACACGGGCGAGGGATATTGACGTGCCGGACATTCGGGAACGTCCCCACCTCCTCCTCCAGCACCACGTTGTAGCTCACACCCGGTGGCGTGCGGTTCTCAACCTTGCAAGCGACGGTGCACGAGTCGCACCCCACGCACTTGGCAAGGTCGATGACCATCCCCCACTGCGGGCCGGTCGAGCTGACGTCTCCGACTCCCATGCGCACCTCCCGGGACCGTGCTCCGGCTCCGGTGGAGCCACAGCGTCCGATCACTCCTCAGACGAATCCAGGTCGGCTCTCAGAACCTGACCTGTGTGCTGGCCATCGTGGCAACCACGGTGAGCGGTCCTCAGGACGTAGGTCCCCTGACTTGGATGTCACGGAGATGAGGTACGTCACGTTCTGGGCCGGAACGTCTCCGAGAGCACGGTCCGCCCGTAGTCCACCCCCGCCTCAATGGACAGGTAACTACGCAAGAGGCCAGCCCAGCCACGGTAGAAGTCGAGCTGGGCGGCGACGGTCAGTCGGTCGCACAGCGCGGGCACAAAGCGGGCCGGGTGGGCGAGCAGGAACTCCTGCTGCACCGCCCGCAGCACCTTGGCCTGCTCGAAGTCCCCGGCGGCCCAGGCGTCCCGCTCCCGCTGAGCCAGGCCCGCGGCCGCCGTCAGTTGGACGAGCAGGTGGTCGGGCTCGACGTCCGGTCGGCTCACGGTCAGCCCCTGCCCGTCAAGGAACGTCTGCATCGCAGTGGCCGGTTCGCCGTCTGGAAGGTACGCTGCCTCGCGCAGAGGCACCGCCCCGCGCTCGTCGGCGAAGAGCCGGGTGTGTTCGGCAGCGAGCTCATGGACGACGTCGTCGACGTGGCGGGAGGACGCCGCCCAGCCGTAAGCGGCCAGCAGGGCGAGGTCGGGGTCAAACCTGTCCCTGTCGCTGTCCAGCCAACCGGTAGCGTGCACGATCGCGTTGCGCGTGCCTCCCGCGCACAGTGCGACCACGCTCTGGGTCGTGGGCGGGGCGAAAGCGTCCAGCAGAGCCCTCCAGCCAGTAGCCCGGCGCTCGGCGATGCGTGCAACGAGGTCAAGGGTGCGCTGGTCTGGTGTGGTCATCGCTCGATCCGCCCGTCGGTAGTCCTACCGCGAACATAACCGACGGAGACGTGGCGTCACCGCGCGCGGCGCGGAGCCGCACGTTGGGAAGACGCTGTCCACCGCGGCCACGACCATCGCCGATCCGCGGTCCCTCGGCCGGGGCGGCCTCCCCACGAACCGGCGGCCCAAGAGCGCCGGACGGCTGGACGTCGAGCCCCTGGACCTCGAACCGTCGGACCTCAAACCCAAGGCCTCGGACCCGCTGCCCGCCCGGGTGCCTCATTGCTGCTGCTCTGGTTGGGCCAGCAAGGTGGCGCCCACGACGAACCCGGGGCCGAGACCCCACACCTGACGGCGGACGGACACCTCGACCCTGACCTGTGGGCCACCCGCGGACACGGTGACGACGGCGCCGCTGGGGCCTG
>JBKJOO010000299.1:0-3652 GCA_046595615.1 Mycobacteriales bacterium
AGCAAGTCGGTGCTGCGCAGCGCCGAGGCCCGCTTCCAGGCCAAGGCGCTCCGCGAGCTCGGCGGCGCCGCCGCCGCCCCCACCCTCAACGACGAGGACCTCGCCTTCCGGGCCGCGGTCGAGCGGCGCGACCACATCGCTGAAGGGCGTGACGACACCGAGGCGGCAAAGGGCGTCGAACAGGCCGGCGTCGAGCTGGTCCGGGGCCGGGGCACGATCACCGGTCCGGGCGTCGTCGACGTCGAGGGGCGCCAACTCGGCTGGACCGACCTGGTCATCGGTACCGGCTCCAAGCCGGTCCGTCCGCCGGTCGAGGGTCTCGACCGGGTACCGACCTGGACCTCGGACGAGGCGCTGTCGGCGCAGGACCGCCCCGCCTCGCTGCTGGTCATGGGTGGCGGCGCAGTGGGCTGTGAGCTGAGCCAGGCGCACGCGCGGTTCGGCGTCGACGTCACGCTGGTCGAGAGCGGCCCCCAGCTGATCGGCAAAGAGGAGGCCAGCATCGCCGAGGCCCTCGCGACCGTGCTGCGCGGCGAGGGCATCGACGTCCGGCTCGGCATCGAGGTGCAGCGGGCCGAGCTGACCGGAGACGGGTTGGCGCGGGTGCACCTGTCGGACGGCTCGAAGGTCGAGGTCGCCCGCGTCCTGGTCGCCGTCGGCCGCCAGCCGACGACCGACGGGCTCGGCCTGGCTGCCCTCGGGATCGAGCTGGGGGAAGACGGTGCGGTGCAGGTCGACGACCATTGCCGCGTCAAGGGCCAGCAGCACGTCTGGGCCGCAGGTGATGTGACCGGCACCGCGCCGTACACACACACTGCCAACTACCAGGCCAGGATCCTGTCGGCGAACCTGCTCGGCGGCGACCGGACAGCCGACTACCGGGCGATCCCGCGGGCCGTCTACACCGACCCGGCGGTGGCCAGCGTCGGCATGGACGCCGAGACCGCCAAGGAGCAGGGCATCGATGCGATCACCGCCGTGCTGGATCTGGCAGAGGTCGCCCGGACCGCGACCGAAGGCAACGACGGCGGTCGCCTGGTGCTTACCGCGGACCGGGCCCGCGGCGTGCTGATCGGTGCCGCGGCGATCGGCCCGCGGGCCGACGAGTGGCTGTCCGAGGCGACGCTCGCGATCCGGGCCGAGGTGCCGCTGTCGGTGCTCACCGATGTGGTGCACGCCTTTCCGACGTTCGGCGAGGCCTATGAGCCGCCGCTGCGGGACCTCGCTGCGCAGCTCGGCTGAACGCTGGATCGGCCTCGTGCTGGATCGGACCGGGACGCGCCGGGCGATCCGCGGTCCGATCCAGCACGAGCCACCCGCCGGACAGCCGGTCAGCCGCCCGGGGCAGGCTGTGGGGTCGGCAGCGTGGCCTTGATCGCGGGGGACAGGCCGATGATGAGCTCGGCCTGGGCGTCGTAGCGGTCCGGGATGTCCAGGGTGATGTCGACCCCGAGGCCGGTGGTCGTCCAGCGTTGGCCCGCACCGATGTCGTGGATCGCCCAGGCCACCCCGTCGGCTCCGAAGGGTTGATCCTTGAGGCTGCCGACCTCGACCCCGCACTGCAGGGTGATCGCGGGGGCACCCCAGGCAGCGGTGCGGCCGGCATCGGGCGTCACCGGACGACGGCGTACGCCGGGCGCCAGCTCGGCCGGCAGCTTGGCGAGCAGCGCGGCGCAGGCGCGCACCGCGATCGGCGCGGACCCCGTCGGGATGGCGACGGCGACCGGTCCGGAGGGCGTGGGCGTGGGTCGGCCGGTCCGCCCGCCGCCCGAGGTGCAGCCGGCCAGCAGCATCAGCAGCGGGACGGCCAGCAGCGGGCCTAGAGGTGGACGACGGGGCACGTGAGGGTGCGGGTGATGCCGTCGACGCCCTGGATCCGGGCCACGACCAGCTTGCCGAGCTCGTCGACGTTGCGTGCCTCGGCGCGCACGATGACGTCGTAGGGGCCGGTGACGTCCTCGGCCTGGGCGACGCCCTCGATGGCGGCGATGGCGATGGCGACGGCGGCAGCTTTGCCGACCTCGGTCTGGATCAGGATGTAGGCCTGGACCACGGTGTCGGATCCCTTCTGGGAGGCTTGCGCTCGTGCCGGAACCTACCGCACGCGACCTCGGTGAGTTCGGGTTGATCGCGGCCGTCGTCGCCCGGTTCGGCACCTCCCCGGCGGTGCTCCTCGGGCCCGGTGACGACGCCGCGGTGCTCACCGCTCCCGACGGGCGGATCGTCGCCACGACCGACGTCCTCGTCGAGGGCGTGCACTTCCGGCGGGACTGGTCCAGTGCGTACGACGTCGGCCGCAAGGCTGCGGCTGCCAGCCTGGCCGATGTCGCCGCGATGGGAGCAGTGGGCACCGCGTTGCTCGTCGGGCTGGCGGCGCCGCCGGAGCTACCGGTCGCCTGGGCGGTGGGGCTGGCCGACGGCCTGCGGGACGAGGCGGCCCTGGTCGGCGCGGTCGTCGTCGGCGGCGACACGGTGACGGGCGATCAGCTCGTCGTGAGCGTCACCGCGCTCGGCTCGCTCGGTGGGCTGCCGCCTGTCACCAGAGCCGGCGCGCGGCCCGGTGACGTGGTGCTGCTCGCCGGTCGGCTCGGCTGGTCGGCAGCCGGGCTTGCCCTGCTGCGGGAGGGTAGGAGGGACGGTCGGCTCGTCCAGGCGCACCGGCGGCCCGCCCCGCCGTACCGGCTCGGGCCCGTGCTGGCGCGAGCGGGCGCGACCGCGATGTGCGACGTCAGCGACGGTCTCGTCGCGGATCTCGGCCACATCGGCCGGGCCAGCGGGGTCGTCATCGACCTGCGCAGCGACCCGCTCGCCGACGACGCGGTCGAGCTCGACGACGTCCTGCACGGCGGGGAGGATCACGCCCTGGTCGCGACCTTGCCGGCCGGCTCGGCGTTGCCCGACGGTTGCCGGGTGGTCGGTCAGGTGTCGGCCGGCGCCCCGGTGGTGCTCCTCGACGGCCAGCCGGTCACCGGTGGCTGGGAGCACTTCCGGTGAGGCGGGTCCTCGTGGTCGCCGGGTCCGATGCTGGCGGGGGCGCCGGGATCCAGGCCGACCTCAAGACGCTGCTGGCCCTCGGCGTGCACGGCATGACCGCGGTGACGGCGGTGACCGCCCAGAACACCCTTGGCGTGCAGGGCGTCTGGCCACTGCCCCCGGAGGCGGTGCTGGCCCAAATTGCCAGTGTCACGACCGATCTCGGGGTGGACGCGGTCAAGACCGGCATGCTCGGCAGCGCCGCGACCGTCACGGCGGTCGCGCGGGCCCTCGAGCCGCTCACCGTCCCGGTGGTCGTCGACCCGGTCGGCGTCAGCACCTCCGGCGACCGGCTGCTCGACGAAGATGCTGTCGCCGTCGTCCGCGAGTTGCTGCTGCCGATTGCGACGGTCCTGACTCCCAATCTGGCCGAGGTCGAGTTGTTGTGCGGGGTCCGCGTGATCCGGGAGCACGAGCTGCGCCGGGCCGCCGATGCGCTGCTCGCGCTCGGCCCGCGGTGGGTCCTCGTCAAGGGCGGCCACCTGTCGGGTGACGCGGTCGACCTGCTGACCGACGGCGACGTCGAGCTGGTGCTGCGGGCCGAGCGGGTGCCGGGCCGGGGGACCCACGGCACCGGTTGCACGCTGGCCTCGGCCATCGCTGCCCGGCTTGCGCTCGG
>JBKJOO010000350.1:0-2524 GCA_046595615.1 Mycobacteriales bacterium
CCATCTCACCATGCGCGCGCCGCACTAGGGTGCGGCGCATGAGCGGACCTGTGGCGGGAGCTGACCCAGCGGTCGTCGGGCCCTACCTCGCGACGGCGCTCGGCGACCCGGCCTGGACCGATGCCCGGGTCGTGCTCATCGCCGGTGGCAAGAGCAACCTGACCTACCGGGACGACTCCCCCGCCGGCTCGCTCGTGCTGCGCCGGCCCCCGCTGGGGCATGTGCTGCCGACGGCGCACGACATGAAGCGCGAGGCGACCGTCATGGCGGCGCTGCAGGGCACCGCCGTGCCCGTACCGGTCATCCACCATGTCTGCCTCGATCCCGAGGTCCTCGGGCAGCCGTTCTACCTGATGGAGCTGGTCGAGGGGCACATCGTCACGACGACGTTCCCTGCGGGCTACGCCACCTCGCCGCAGGACAAGCGGCTGGTCTGCGAGGGCCTGCTCGACGTGCTGGCAGCCCTGCACGCCGTCGAGCCGGCGTCGGTCGGGCTCGAGGGGTTCGGCCGACCAGAGGGCTACCTCGCTCGGCAGGTCGCCCGGTGGAGCAAGCAGTGGGATGCGACCCGGCTGGACGACCTGGGCGCCCTCGACGCCCTCGCCGCCGACCTGGCCGCCGCCGTACCAGCGACCCGCCGGTCGGGCATCGTGCACGGCGACTACCGGCTCGACAACACCCTGCTGCACCCGACCGAGGTCGGCCGGATCAACGCCGTCCTCGACTGGGAGATGTCCACCCTCGGCGACCCGCTGGCCGACGCCGGCATGCTGCTCGTCTACTGGGCGCAGGCCGACGACGGGGGCCTGCGCAAGGGCGGTGCGGCTGTCCCGTCGGCGACCGCCCTGCCTGGCTTCCTGACCCGGGCCGAGGTGGCGGAGGGCTACGCGGCGCGCACCGGCGCCGACGTCGTGACCCTGCCCTGGTACGAGGCGTTCGGCTTTTTCAAGCTCGCCGTCGTCTGCGCCGGCATCGTCGCGCGGGTGCGCGGCGGGGCGATGGTCGGTGGCGGCTTCGAGGGCTACGAGGACCGGATCGGGCCGCTCGTCGAGCTCGGCCGGGCCACCCTGGCCGACAGCGCCCTGCTCTGAGCCCCGCCCAACCCTCGCCGATCATGGACGTTGTGCGGTCCCGCTGAGCGTGCGACGACAGCACAAGCTCCATGATCGGCGGGGGTCGCGGGTCGGCGCAGGGTGCGGCTAGCTGGTGGACCGGGCAAGCCGCGCCCTGCGCTGACGGCGTACCTGCAACGCCCACAGCACGAGTGGCACCTGCAGCGGCAGCCGGGCCAGCGCGATCCACCGGGGCACCCCGCCCGGATCGATGGCCATTTGCACGTTGGCCGGGAAGACCGCCACGAACAACGCCGCCGTGGCGAGCGCGCCGCGCCCACGGGTGCGCGGCAAGCCGACGGCGCCGGCGCACGCCAGCTCGACCAGACCGCTCGCGTAGGTCCAGAACCGCGGATGCGGCAGGAACGACGGGATGATCCCGTCGTAGGTCTTGGGCGTGACGAAGTGCAGCGCGCCCGCGCCGGCGAGCAGCACCGCGAGCAGGTACGGCGAGATGGTGCGCAGTCGGGTCACCGGCGCAGTGTCGCCTGCGGCAGGATGCGGCCATGGACAACGAGGTTCAGCCCGGGGTTTGGCAGCACTGGAAGCACCCGCAGCGGCCCCGGCAGTACCTCGTGCTGGGGCTCGCCCACGATGCCAACGAGGACGGCCGCGAGGTGGTCGTCTACGTCCCGCTGTACGTCGATCCGGCGCAGACCGGCCCGCGGCTCGCCGTCCGCACGGTCGAGGACTTCCTGTCCTTCGTCGACCCCTCGACGGGTCATCGGGCCGTCGAGGGCGACCCGGGCGCGGTCCGACGGTTCACCTACCTCGGCCAGCGTTAGCGCCGTGCATCCTGAGTACTCCCTCTACGCCGCCGGCATCACCGCGTCGGTCATCGCGATCGGGCTGATCGTCCAGACCCTGCTCGGGCTGCGCGCCCTCGGGGTGAGCCGAGGCGTCCTGCAGCAGAAGACGGCGGCCGACGCGTCCGACGCGCAGTGGAAGCGGATCGAATGGGCCGTCAACCTCACGCTGGCGGTCGATCCCTACGCACAGGAGCTCGGCGTGGCTGCCCTGCGCCGGCTGTTGCAGCAGGGGGTCATCGTCGACGATGCGGACGTCACCGTGATCATCAAGGCGCTGGAGAAAGCCAAGGCGACGGTCGAGGCGTCCCTCGTCGATGAGCCCCGGTGGGCGCTGCAGGCCGGCGACGACGGGGACGGCGTCTGGGTCATGGTGGAGCGCGACGCCGACCCGCCGACGGGATCTGGACAGGGTCCGGACGATGCCTGACAATCAACCCATGGACACGACGAAGCGGGCGGAGAGCCTCAAGCGCCTCGAGCAGCTCCGGCGGCTGCAGAGCGAGATCCAGGACGGTCTGCGCGAGGCCCACGCGGTGCAGGAGAAGCTGACCAAGCAGCCCCGGCGGCTCGCCTCCTGAACGCCCCGCCAGGCTCGTGAACATG
>JBKJOO010000002.1:0-20885 GCA_046595615.1 Mycobacteriales bacterium
CCTCGACGAGATCTCCAACGACATCACCAGGGAGACGCCGGCGAGCTTTGAGCCGAGCCTCGACTATGTCGTCGTGAAGGCACCGCGCTTCGCCTTCGAGAAGTTTCCTGATGCCGACACGACCCTGACGACGACGATGAAGTCGGTCGGGGAGGTGATGGCGATCGGCCGCAACTTCGCGGAGGCGCTGCAGAAGGCGATGCGGTCGCTGGAGCAGTCGCCGAGCGGCTTCTGGGTCACCCCCGATCCGCCGGGCAACGCGCAGGACGCGCTGGAGCTCGCCCGCACCCCGCATGACGGCCGGCTGCACACCGTCGAGCGGGCGCTTCGCCTCGGGGCCACCCCGGAGCAGGTCGTCGAGGCCACCGGGATCGATCCGTGGTTCGTCGACCAGCTCCTGCAGCTCGTCGAGTTGCGGGTGTCGCTGGAGACCGGCGATTTGTCAGAACCCCTGCTGCGCCGGGCGAAGCGGATGGGCTGCAGTGACCAGCAGATCGCCGCGGTGCGTGGCATCAGCGAGCGGCAGGTGCGGGCGCTGCGTCACGGGCTCGCGGTGCGACCGGTCTACAAGACCGTCGACACCTGCGCAGCCGAGTTCGCCGCCGAGACGCCCTACCACTACTCGTCGTACGACGCCGAGACCGAGGTTGCGCCGTCCTCCAAGCGCAAGGTGCTCATTCTCGGCAGCGGTCCCAACCGGATCGGCCAGGGCATCGAGTTCGATTACGCCTGCGTGCACGCCTCGTTCGCGCTGCACGACGCCGGTTTCGAGACCGTGATGGTCAACTGCAATCCCGAGACGGTGTCGACCGACTACGACACGAGTGACCGGCTCTACTTCGAACCCCTGACCGTGGAGGACGTCCTCGAGGTCGTCGCCGCCGAGACCGAATCCGCCCGCGCCGGGGGCGGCGAACTCGTCGGCGTCGTCGTCCAACTCGGCGGCCAGACCCCGCTGCGCCTTGCCCAGGAGCTGAAGGACTGCGGCGTGCCGATTGTCGGCACGACCCCAGAGGCGATCCATCTGGCCGCGGAGCGCGCCGCCTTCGGGGCGGTGCTCGCCGCGGCCGGCCTGCCCGCCCCCAAGCACGGCACCGCCACGTCGTACGACGAGGCCCGGGCGATCGCCGAGGTGGTCGGCTATCCGGTGCTGGTGCGACCGTCCTACGTCCTCGGCGGGCGCGGCATGGAGATCGTCTACAGCGACGAGATGCTGATCGACTATGTCTCGCGGTCCACCCTGATCGGCCCCGACGCCCCGGTGCTCGTCGACCGTTTCCTCGAGGACGCCGTCGAGATCGATGTCGACGCCCTGTACGACGGGACGGAGCTCTTTCTCGGCGGCGTGATGGAGCACATCGAGGAGGCGGGCATCCACTCCGGCGACTCGGCCTGTGCGCTGCCGCCGATCACCCTCGGCCGCACCGATCTCGAGCGGATCCGCAGCAGCACCGAGGCCATTGCGAGAGGAGTGGGTGTGCTCGGGCTGCTCAACGTGCAGTACGCCCTGAAGGACGACGTGCTCTACGTCCTGGAGGCCAATCCCCGCGCCAGCCGGACGATCCCGTTCGTCAGCAAGGCCACCGCCGTCCCGCTGGCGAAGGCCGCCGCCCGCGTGATGCTCGGAGCCACCATCGCGGGGCTGCGGGCCGAGGGACTGCTCCCGCGGAGCGGCGACGGCGCCGATCTGCCGCCTGACGCGCCGATCTCGGTGAAGGAGGCGGTGTTGCCGTTCGGACGGTTCCGCACCATCGACGGGGCCGGTGTCGACACCGTGCTCGGGCCGGAGATGAAATCGACCGGCGAGGTGATGGGGATCGACGCGGTGTTCGGGACGGCGTTCGCCAAGAGTCAGTCGGCGGCGTACGGCGACCTGCCCACCAAGGGCAAGGTGTTCGTCAGCGTCGCCAACCGCGACAAACGAGCGATGATTTTCCCGGTGAAGCGGCTCGCCGATCTCGGTTTCGAGGTGCTGGCGACGCAGGGCACCGCCGATGTGCTCAGGCGCAACGGGGTGCTGGCGACCGTGGTTGGCAAGCACTCCGAAGGCCGCGGGGACAGCATCGTGCCGCGGGTGCTCGCCGGCGAGGTCGACCTCGTCATCAACACCCCCTGGGGGGTCGGGCCGCGGCTGGACGGCTATGAGATCCGCACCGCGGCGGTGCTCCGGGGGATCCCCTGCATCACCACGATCCAGGGCGCGGCAGCATGCGTGCAGGGCATCGAGGCCCTGGTCCGCGGCGACATCGGCGTGCGTTCCCTCCAGGAACATCACGCCGGCCTGCGGCTGTCCAGAGGGGAGCTCTAGTGCCGGTGCAGGTGCAGGGTGAGGTGCTGTCGATGCGCAAGGTCGGCGCATATCACGCCATGACGGTCGTTGCCCCCGGCATCGCCGAGCAGGCCCGGCCGGGCCACTTCGTCGCCGTCCAGGTCGGCGGTCCGGAGTCCTCGATGCTGCTGCGGCGGGCCTTTGCGATCTATGAGGTGAAAGAACGCGGGATCTACGGCGGCACCGTCGAGTTCATCTTCGCCGTGCACGGCAAGGGCACGGCGTGGCTGGCCGCGCGACGCCCCCAGGACAAGCTCGACGTGGTCGGTCCGCTCGGCAAATCGTTCCCGCTGCCCACCGCGCCGGTGACGGCGACCCTCGTCGGTGGCGGCTATGGCAGCGCGCCGCTGCTGCCGCTGGCGACGATGCTGCGCGACCGGGGTTGCCGCGTCGACTTCGTGCTCGGTGCGGGCAGCGCTGATCGCTTGTTCGGTCAGCTCGACGCCAAGCGGATCGCGACGACGATCGCGGTGACCACCGACGACGGCAGCGTCGGGGAGCGCGGTGTCGTCAGCGACGTGCTGGCGCAGGTGCTCGAGAAGACCGGCAGCGAGGTCGTCTACGCCTGCGGTCCGATGGCGATGCTCAAAGCGGTGTCCGAGATCGCCGCCGCCCGAGGTGTCCCGGCCCAGGTCGCGGTCGAGGAGTCGATGGCGTGCGGTATCGGCGTCTGCATGACCTGCGTCCTGCCGGTGATCGGCGACGACGGGGTGACGCGGATGCTTCGCTCCTGCGTCGACGGCCCGGTGTTCCTCGGCGACCGGGTCAGGTGGGACGACATCGGCACGGTGCCGGTCGATGCCCTCGGTTCGATCAACGCGGACGGAGTTGCCCGGTGAGCGAGCTGACCGTGCGTCCCCGCAGCGCGCCGTCCCGCGGGCCGGCCATCGACATGACGACCCGGCTGGCCGGGGTCGAGTTTCCCAACCCGGTCTTCACCGCGTCCGGGTGCGCGGCAGCAGGTCAGGAGCTCGACCAGTTCTTCGACGTCAGCCTGCTCGGCGGCATCGTCACCAAATCGATCATGCTTGCACCGAGGTCAGGCCGAGCCACCCCGCGGATGGCCGAGACGCCCAGCGGGATGCTCAACTCGATCGGCCTGCAGGGCCCGGGCATCGACGCCTTCCTCGACAAGGACCTGTCCTGGCTGGCCGAGCGCGGGGCCCGGGCCGTCGTGTCGATCGCCGGCGGCAGCGTCGAGGACTACACCAAGCTCGCGCTGCGGCTGCGCGGCCGGCCCGGGCTGTCGATGGTCGAGGTCAACATCTCCTGCCCCAACGTCGAGGACCGCGGCCAGGTCTTCGCCTGTGACCCGGACGCCGCGGCAGCGGTCGTCGCGGCCGTGCGCCGGGTCACCGCGCCGGGGGTGCCGGTCTTTGCGAAGCTCAGTCCGGACGTCACCGACATCGCTGCCATCGCGCGGGCGTGCGCGGACGCGGGGGCCGACGGACTGTCGGTCATCAACACGTTGCTCGGCATGGTCATCGACACCGCGACGATGCGGCCGGCCCTTGGCGGGGTCACCGGCGGACTGTCCGGCCCGGCGATCCGGCCGGTTGCGGTCCGCTGCGTCTGGCAGATCCGGCAGGCGCTGCCCGACATCCCGATCCTGGGCATGGGCGGCATCCGCACCGGTCTGGACGCGCTCGAGTTCGTGCTGGCCGGCGCCGATGCGATCAGCGTCGGCACCACCGTCTTCGGTGACCCGACCGCCCCGCTGCGGGTGCTCGACGAGCTGGCGCGGGCGCTGGCAGAGCGCGGGTTCGAGCGCTTCGGCGACGCGGTCGGGCTCGCGCACCAGCCACCCGTCGTACACCCTGCCGAACCCCCCGATCCGGTCGGCGACGACCCGCCGCCGACCGTTGGGCTGCAGCCGTGAAGCTGCGGGCCCCCATCGCCGTTGCGCTCGACGCCCCCGACCTGGAAACCGCGGCCCGCTGGGCGCAGGCGGTCACGCCGCACGTCGCGGTCGTCAAGGTCGGCTTGGAACTGTTCTGCCGAACCGGCCCGTCCATCGTCGAAACCGTGCGCGGCGGCAGCGGGGTCGAGTTGTTCCTCGACCTGAAGTTGCACGACATCCCCAACACCGTGGCCGGTGCGGCCCGCGGCGTCGCGAGGCTCAAGCCGCGCTACCTCACCGTGCACGCCTCCGGCGGCGCGGACATGGTGCGGGCCGCGGTCGACGCCGCGCCGGAGGTCACGATCGCCGCGGTGACCGTGCTCACCAGCCTCGACGACGCGGTGCTGCGCGCGGTCGGCCTGGCCGGGCCGCCGCTGGACGCCGTACGACGCCTGGCGCTGCTGGCCGTCGGCGCAGGTGCCGGGGCGCTCGTCTGCTCGCCGATGGAGGTCGCGGCGGTCCGCGCCGAGGTCGGCCCCGGCATCGTGCTGATCACCCCGGGGGTGCGGCCGGTCGGCGCCGGGATGCAGGACCAGGCGCGGGTGGCGACGCCCCAGCAGGCCCTCGACGACGGCGCCGACCTGCTGGTGATCGGGCGGCCGATCACCGGTGCGGCCGACCCTGGCGCCGCCGCCGCGAGCATCGCCGCCTCGCTGCGCTGAGGCCGCCGGCCCGGTCCGCCCCCGCCGCTGCGTGATCTTTGCGCGATGCTGCCGCTCGGCCGCACCCCCCGGCGCGCAAAGATCAACAGTGGCCGACCAGCGTCGACATTGCCCCGGAGGCGGCGTACTCGCTAGGTTCGCGCGTCCCCTACTCCGCGACGGCCGATCTTCCGAGGTGACCCGAGAGTGGCCCTGCCGCCCCTGACCCCCGAGCAGCGCGCCGCCGCCCTGGAGAAGGCCGCGGCCGCACGTCGGGCCAGGGCCGCGCTCAAGGTGCGGCTGAAATCCAGCGGCGCGACCGTGGCCGACGTGCTCGACAGCGGCGACACCGACGAGGTCATCGGCAAGATGAAGGTGGTGGCGGTGCTCGAGGCGATGCCCGGTGTCGGCAAGGTCCGGGCCGCCAAACTGATGGAAACGCTGGAGATCTCGCCCTCCCGTCGGGTCCGGGGGCTCGGTGCGAAACAGCGCGAGGCCCTGCTCCGGGCCTTCGCGACCGACTGAGGTGCTCGGCCGCCTCACCGTGCTGTCCGGTCCCTCAGGCGTCGGCAAGGGTTCGGTCATCGCGGCGGTCCGCCGCCGGCACCCGCAGGTGTGGTTGTCGGTGAGCGTGACCACCCGGGCGCCCCGTCCCGGTGAGACCGACGGTGTCGAATACCACTTCATCGACGACGTGGCCTACGCCCGCATGGTCGACCGCGGTGAGTTGCTTGAACACGCCAGCTATGCCGGCTCGTCGTACGGCACCCCCCGCCAGCCGGTGCTCGAGCGGCTCGCGGACGGCGTCCCGGCGCTGCTCGAGATCGAGCTGCAGGGCGCCCGACAGGTCAAGGCAGCCATGCCGGAGGCGCACCTGGTGTTCCTCGCCCCGCCGAGTGTCGACGAGCTCGAGCGCAGACTCACCGGTCGGGGCACGGAGAGCCCGGAACGCGTGCGCCGGCGCCTCGAGGTGGCAAGGAGCGAGCTGGCTGCCGAGCGGGAGTTCGAGGCCGTGGTCGTCAACGACGACGTCGAGACAGCGGCGGACCGGCTGGTAGCCTTGCTGCAGATCACCTGAGGCTTTGGAGCCCCGAGACCTTGGAGCACGCGTGTCCGGCACCGTCGCGAACCCGATCGGCATCACCAACCCGCCCATCGATGAGCTCCTCGAGGCGACCGACTCCAAGTACAGCCTGGTGATCTACGCGGCCAAGCGGGCCCGCCAGATCAACGCTTACTACTCCCAGCTCGGCGAGGGCCTGTTGGAGTACGTCGGTCCGCTGGTCGAGACCGGCGTTCAGGAGAAGCCACTGTCGATCGCGCTGCGGGAGATCAACGCCGGCCTCCTGCACCACGAGCACGTCGCCGACCCGGCGGTCTAGTTGCCGCGGCCGCAGGTCGTCCTCGGCGTCACGGGGGGGATCGCGGCCTACAAGGCGGTGGAGTTGCTCCGCCTGCTGACCGAGTCCGGGCACGACGTCCGGGTCGTCCCGACCGAGCCCGCCCTTGCTTTCGTCGGCGCCGCCACCTGGGCGGCGTTGTCCGGCAGCCCGGTCACCGCGAGCGCCTGGGACGACGTCCATCTCGTCCCGCACGTGAAACTCGGCCAGGCAGCCGATCTCGTCGTCGTCGCCCCAGCCACCGCCGACCTGCTGGCCAAGGCGGCGCACGGTCTGGCTGACGATTTGCTCACCTCGACCCTGCTCACCGCCCGCTGCCCGGTTGTGCTGGCACCGGCCATGCACACGGAGATGTGGGAACACCCCGCCACCCAGGCCAATGTCGTCCTGCTGCGGATGCGGGGCGTGCTCGTGCTCGAACCCGCGGTCGGCCGGCTGACCGGCGCTGATTCCGGCCGAGGCCGGCTGCCCGAGCCGGTCGAGATCTTCCGGACCTGCCGGCAGGTGTTGGCCCGCGGCGTCCAGCCCCTGGACCTCACTGGCCGCCGGGTCGTCGTCAGCGCCGGCGGCACCCGCGAGCACCTGGACCCGGTGCGGTTCCTCGGCAATCGGTCGTCGGGCAAACAGGGCTACGCCCTGGCTCGTGCCGCGGTCGCCCGGGGCGCCTCGGTCGTGCTCGTCACGACCTCCGCCCTGCCCGACCCGGCTGGCGCGACCGTGGTGCGAGTGACGAGCGCCCTCGAGTTGCGCGACGCCGTGCTGGCGGCGGCCGTCGCTGCCGACGCCGTCGTCATGGCTGCAGCCGTGGCCGACCACCGGCCGGCCCTGCGCCTTGCGACCAAGCGCAAGAAAGCCCGAACGGCCAGCATCGAGTTGGTCGAGAACCCCGATGTGCTGGCCGAACTCGGTGCCGCCCGGCACCCCGGTCAGATCCTCGTCGGGTTCGCCGCCGAGACCGGCGACGATGCCGGCAGCGTGCTCGAGCACGGGTTGGCCAAATTGGCCCGCAAGGGTTGCGATCTGCTCGTCGTCAACGAGGTCGGCGAGCCTGGTCACCCGACCGGCTTCGAAGGCGATGCCAATGCCGCGACCGTGCTGGGCGCCGACGGGACGTCGTACGACGTGCCGCTCGGCACCAAGGACGCCTTGGCCGACGTGGTCTGGGACCTCGTCGCGGCGCGCCTCCCCGACGACGTGCCCGCGGTCTGAGGGACTAGGCAGGTGAAGCGACTCCTGCCCGTCCTGGCCCTGACGCTGCTTGCCGGCTGTTCGTCGTCGTCCCCGGCCGACCGCACCGCCGTCGAGGCCAGCCAACAGTCGACGGCATCGCCCGGTTCGTCGCAGCCCGCCCCCGCAACGACCGCCCCGGTCGGCGGAGCCGGCCCGACCCCCGGCGTCTCCCTGGCACCGAGAGCCCGCCGGATCCCCGCGCTGGACGGCGATGTCGACGGGGACGGCCAGCCCGACGTCGTCCGGCTCGCCGGCGCCAAGGTCACCGTCCTGCTGTCCGGCAGCGGTGGCCTGGTCAGCGCGCCGACCGGGGCGGACGGGTCGCCGACTCGGGCCGGCGCCGTCGATGTCGACCGCGACGGGCGCTCCGAGATCGTCCTGCTGGTCGGTCACGGCGCCTCCACCGCGTCGTACGCGCTGTTCCGTTACGACGGGCGCATCCTCGCCAGGGTCGATCGGGCCAGCGGACCGCTCGTGCTGCTGGCCGGTGGCACGGTCACGCACGGGGACGGTTTCAGCTGTGCCACCAACGGCCGCCTCGTGCTGCGCCAGGCCACCAGCACCGACGGCAAGGTATTCCACGTCACCTCGACCGTGCTGCGGCTGGCAGGTGCCCATGCTGTGGTCGTGTCGCGGTCGGGCTACGACGGCCGGCAGGACGACCCGCGGGTACGCCGGGCCTACGCCGTGGACTGCGGGAGTGTCGGCGAGGGCGGGTAGGCTCGGCGCCAATCCCACGATCTGAAGGAGCGCCTGTGTCGCGCCGCCTGTTCACCTCCGAGTCGGTCACCGAGGGCCACCCCGACAAGATCGCCGATGCGATTAGCGACTCGATCCTGGACGCCCTGCTCGCCGAGGACCCCAAGAGCCGGGTCGCGGTGGAGACCCTCATCACGACCGGCCAGGTGCACATCGCCGGCGAGGTGACGACGACGGCGTACGCCGACATTCCGCGCATCGTGCGCGAGACGATTCTGGAGATCGGCTACGACAGCAGCAAGAAGGGCTTCGATGGCGCGAGTTGCGGCGTCTCGGTCTCGATCGGCGCGCAGAGCCCCGACATCGCCCAGGGCGTCGACGTCGGGTACGAGGCCCGCGTCGACGGTTCGGTCGAGGACCCCCTGGATCGCCAGGGCGCCGGCGACCAAGGCCTGATGTTCGGCTTCGCGTGCGACGAGACCCCGGAGCTGATGCCGCTGCCGATCGCGCTCGCGCACCGGCTCGCCAAGCGACTCACCCAGGTCCGCAAAGACGGCGTGATCCCCTACCTGCGGCCCGACGGCAAGACCCAGGTGACCGTGGAATACCTGCACGGCAAGCCGGTCCGGCTCGACACCGTCGTCGTCAGCTCGCAGCATGCCGAGGACATCGACATCGAGAACCTGCTCACCCCCGACATCGCCGAGCACGTCGTCGCGCCCGAGCTCGAGGGTCTGGGCATCGAGACCGAGGGCTACCGGTTGCTGGTCAACCCCACCGGCAAGTTCGTCATCGGCGGCCCGATGGGTGACGCCGGCCTCACCGGTCGCAAGATCATCGTCGACACGTACGGCGGCTATGCCCGCCACGGTGGCGGGGCCTTCTCCGGCAAGGACCCGTCCAAGGTGGATCGCTCCGCCGCCTACGCGATGCGCTGGGTGGCCAAGCACGTGGTGGCCGCCGGGCTCGCGACCAGCTGCGAGGTCCAGGTCGCCTACGCCATCGGCAAGGCCGAGCCGGTCGGGCTCTTCGTCGACACCTTCGGCACCGGCGTGGTCGAGGACAGCGTGCTGCAGGACGCCGTGACCGAGGTGTTCGACCTGCGGCCCGCCGCGATCATCCGCGACCTCGACCTGCTTCGGCCGATCTATGCGCAGACCTCCGCCTACGGGCATTTCGGCCGCGAGCTGGCCGACTTCACCTGGGAGTCCACCGACCGGGCCGAGCTGCTGCGCAAGGCCGCCGGTCAGTAGCACCACCCCGTCGTACGGGCCAGGCCCGGTGGCCCGGTAATGGTGATCAACAGGACCTTGGTGCGCGGCGCGCCCGGTGTGTCCCGCAGCGATGTCCTGTTGATCAGCAGGGCGACCGTACCCTCGCCGGGGTGAGCGAGCAGCGCCGCCGGCCGGCCACCAGGGCGCCGGTCGAGCTCGCCGTCCGGCAGCCGGTCGCGCGGGTCGCCGTCGACACCGGCGTGGCCCATCTGGACCGGCCGTTCGATTACGCCGTGCCGGCTGCGATGCAGGACACCGCGCTGGCCGGCTGCCGGGTACGGGTGCGGTTCGCCGCTCGGCTGGTCGGCGGGATCGTGCTCGAGCGCGCCGACAGCAGCGACCACGACAAGGCGCTGACCGCGCTGCAGACGCTGGTCAGCCCCGAGCCGGTGCTGCACCCGGAGGTCGCCCGGCTGGCCCGGGCGCTGGCCGACCGCTCCGCCGGCACGCTGTACGACGTCCTGCGCCTGGCCCTGCCGCCGCGCCACGCCCGGGTCGAGGCCGAGCTGCCGGGGCCGCCCGCGGCCGGCGTCGTACCGCCCCTCATCGGGCCCTGGCAGCGCTACCCGACCGGACCGGCGTTCCTCGGGGCGCTGGCGGACAAGGCGCCGCGCGCCGTGTGGTGCGCCCTGCCCGGTCCGTCGTGGCCGCAGGAGATCGCCTTGGCGGTGCAGGCCTGCGTCGCCGGCGGCCGGGGCGCCCTCGTGGTCGTGCCGGATGCGCGCGACGTCGACCGGGTGAGCGCTGCGCTGACCGAGGTGCCCCATGTCGCGCTGCGGGCCGACCTCGGGCCGGCCGAGCGGTACCGCCGGTGGCTCGCGGTCCGGCGCGGGCAGGTGCGCGCCGTGGTCGGTACCCGTGCGGCCGCCTTCGCGCCGGTGGCCGACCTGGGGCTGGTCGTGCTGTGGGACGACGGCGACGACCTGCACGCGGAGCCGCGGGCGCCCTACGTCCATGCCCGGGAGGTGCTGGTGCTCCGCGCGCACCTGGCCGGTGCGGCTGCGCTGCTCGGTGGGCTCGCCCGTACGGCCGAGGGAGAGGTGTTGCTCGACTCGGGCTGGGCGAAGGCCCTGGTGGCCGACCGGGCGACCGTGCGGGCGACCGCACCTCGGGTCGACGGCACCTCGCAGGACGACCTGGCCCGTGACCCGATGGCCCAGGCCGCCCGGATCCCGGCGCTCGCCTTCGCCGCTGCCCGGGAGGCGCTCGCGGCGGGAGCGCCGGTTCTGGTGCAGGTGCCCCGGCGCGGCTACGTCCCGGCGCTGGCCTGCGCCCGCGACCGTACGCCAGCCAGGTGCTCGGTCTGTGCCGGGCCGCTCGCGACGTCGGCCCGGGGCTCGGTCGCCGCCTGCCGTTGGTGCGGTCACCTCGCCGGCGACTGGCACTGCCCGGTCTGCGAAGGCCGAGCCCTGCGGGCAACCGTTGTCGGCAGCCGGCGGACCGCCGAGGAGCTCGGCCGGGCCTTCCCGGGGATGGCCGTCCGCACCAGCGGACGTGACGAGGTGCTCGCCGGTGTTCCCGCTACCCCGGCCCTGGTGATCGCGACGCCCGGCGCCGAGCCGGTGGCCGACGGCGGCTACGGCGCGGTGCTGCTGCTCGACGGCTGGGCCATGCTGAGCCGACCCGACCTGCGGGCCGCGGAAGAGACCCTGCGCCGCTGGCTGGCCGCGGCCGCCCTGGCCAGACCGGTCGGACAGGGTGGCCGGGTGGTGGTCGTCGCCGACCGGGCGGTGGCCGGCGTCCAGGCTCTGACCCGGTGGGATCCGGCGGGAGCGGCCCGCCGGGAGCTGGCCGACCGCACCGCCCTCGGCTTTCCGCCGGCCACCCGGATGGCCAGCGTGACAGGACCTGCGGGCGCCGTTGCCGAACTCGTAGCGACCCTGGAACTCGGGGAGGTGCTCGGCCCGGTCGCCGCCGGGGACGACGAGCGGGCGCTCGTCCGGGTGCCCCGCTCGCAAGGGCTGCAGCTGGCGACCGCGCTGAAGGCAGCCATCGGGGTGCGCAGCGCCCGCAAGGCCGAGCCGGTCCGGGTCGAGCTGGACCCCCGGCTGCTCGACTGACCCTCCCGCCAGGCAAGCCCGGGCACCCTCGCAAAGATCATCTTGGTGCCCAACCTTCCGTGGATCACCGGGACCGGGGCAGGGGCAGGCACGCGGCGCTGAGCCCCGTGATGGACGCTTGTTCGGGGCGTACCTGGCACAGCTGGCCAAGGTCGAGCGTCCCGGGGTCGAGCCCCGCTCACCTAGACTGAAGTCGTGGCCACCCGTCCCATCCGCCTGATCGGCGATCCCGTCCTGCGCACCCCAGCCGATGTCGTGACGACGTTCGACAAAGAGCTGCGGGTGCTCGTCAAGGACCTCACCGAGACGATGATCGACGCGCCCGGAGCCGGCCTCGCCGCGCCGCAGATCGGCGTCGGCCTCAGGGTGTTCGTCTACGACGTCGACGACGTCATCGGCCACCTGGTCAACCCGGTGCTGCACTTCCCGGACGAGGAGCAGATGGACGGCGGCGAAGGCTGCCTGTCGATCCCGGGCCTCACTTTCGACTGCGTGCGCAGGACCAATGTCGTCGCGCACGGCCAGAACGAGTACGGCGATCCGCTGACGATCGACGGCACGATGATGCTCAGCCGGGCGATCCAGCACGAGGTCGACCATCTGGACGGCATCTTGTTCGTCGACCGGTTGGACCCCGAGACCAAGAAGGCAGCGCTCGAGGCGATCCGGCTGGCCGAGTGGGCCGACGTGCCGCCGCCGGTCGTCAGGACGAGCCCGCACCCGTTGTTCGGGCAGTCCCGCTGAGGCTCGTCTTCGCGGGCACCCCCGAACCGGCGGTCGCGAGCCTGTCCGCGTTGGTCGCGAGCCGGCACGAGGTCGTCGCCGTCGTCACCCGGCCGAGCGCCCCTGCTGGTCGCGGGCGGACCTTTCGGCAGAGCGCCGTCCACGAGGCGGCCCTGGCCCACGGCCTGGACATCCTGACACCGGAGCATCCGCGCGACCCGGCGTTCCTCGAGGCGCTGACCAGGCTCGCCCCCGACTGTTGTCCGGTCGTCGCCTACGGCGCGCTCGTGCCCAGGGCCGCCCTCGACGTGCCGGCGCTCGGCTGGGTCAACCTGCACTTCTCGCTGCTGCCGGCCTGGCGCGGCGCGGCGCCCGTGCAGCACGCCGTGCTCGCGGGCGACGAGGTGACCGGCGCGTCCACCTTCCGGCTCGAACAGGGGCTCGACACCGGCCCGGTGCTGGGCGTCGTCACCGAGAACATCCGGGCCACCGACACGAGCGGTGACCTGCTCGCCCGACTCGCCGTCGCGGGCGCGGGCCTGCTCGTCGCGACCCTCGACGCGCTCGAGGACGGCACGCTGTCGGCCGTCCCGCAACCCGCCGAGGGGGTCAGCCTCGCCCCCAAACTCACCGTCGACGACGCCCGAATCGACTGGACGGCGCCGGCCCTGCGGGTCGACCGGCTGATCCGCGCCTGCACCCCGGCGCCGGGGGCCTGGACGATCGTTGCCAATCGGCGGGTCAAGCTCGGCCCGGTCAGCCCGACCGACAGCCAGCTCGAGCCGGGCGTGCTGCAGGGCGATCTCGTCGGCACCGCCACCAGCGCGGTCCGGCTCGGTCAGGTCCGCCCCGAAGGCAAGCGGCCGATGCCCGCGGCCGACTGGCTGCGTGGGCTGCGGATCGGGCCGGGGGAGCGCTTCACATGACCGCGCCGCCGCGCAAGCCGACCCGCCCCCAACTGCACGCGCCCAAGAGCGACCCGACCCGCCGGACGGCGTACGACGTCCTGGTGGCGGTCCGGGAGCAGGGGGCCTACGCCAACCTGGTGCTGCCCGGGCTGCTCCGTGACCGCCGGCTGACCGGGCGCGACGCCGCCCTCGCCACCGAGCTCGCCTACGGCACGCTGCGCGCCCAGGGGCAGCTCGACGTCGTGCTGCAGGCCTGTGTCGACCGGCCGCTCGCCAAGGTCGACCCGCCGGTGCTCGACGTGCTGCGGCTCGGCGCCTACCAGCTGCTGCGCACCCGGATCCCGCCGCACGCTGCGGTCAGTGCGACCGTCGACCTGGCCCGCCGGGTGCTGTCCGCCGGGCCGGCCTCGTTCACCAACGCGGTGCTGCGCAGGGTTGCCGCCAAGGACCTCGACGCGTGGGTCGCCGAGCTGCAACCGGCCGAGCCGATGGCCGCGATCGCCCTCGCCACGAGCCATCCCCGCTGGATCGCGCAGGCGTTCACCGACGCGCTGCGCGGCGACCTCGACGAAGCCCGTGCGGCGCTGCTCGCCGACGATGCCCGCCCCGGGGTCCACCTGGTGGCCCGTCGGATGGACCGCGACACCCTCGCCGCGACCAGCGGCGGCACCCCTGGACCATGGTCAAGCCATGCCGTCCGGCTGGCCGAGGGTGACCCCGGCGGTCTTTCGGCGGTCCGCGACGGCCGCGCCGGCGTCCAGGACGAAGGCAGCCAGCTCGTCGCGCTGGCGCTGGCCGCCGCGCCGATCGACGGCCCGGACCGCACCTGGGTGGACCTGTGCGCAGGGCCCGGTGGCAAGGCCGCGCTCCTGCAGGCGGTGGCCGCCGCCCGCGGTGCCCGGGTGCTGGCGCTCGAGCTGCAACCGCACCGCACCGCCCTGGTACGCCGGTCCGGGGTCGACCTCGTCGCGACCGCCGACGCCCGCCGGCCGCCGGTGGCCAAGGGCACCGTCGACCGGGTCCTGCTCGATGCCCCGTGTTCCGGGCTCGGGGCGCTGCGTCGGCGTCCGGAGGCCAGGTGGCGCCGGCAGCCGTCCGACCTGCCACCGCTCACGCGTCTGCAGGGTGAGCTGCTCGATGCCGCGGCGCTGTTGCTGCGACCCGGCGGTGTGCTGGCCTACGTCACCTGCTCGCCGCATCTCGCTGAGACGGTCGTGCCGGTGCTCGACGTCCTGCGCCGGCATCCCGAGCTCGAGCAGGTCGATGCGCGGCCCCTGTTCGCGGGGGTCCCGGCGCTCGGCGAGGGCCCCGGCGTACAACTGTGGCCGCACCGGCACGGCACCGACGCGATGTTTCTGGCCCTGCTTCGCCGGCGGACCTGACTACGCGACCCTCGCTGAGCGCCCCCGCTGGCCGCTCGTGCTGGATCGCACCGCGACCCGCCCGGCGAGTTGGGGCCCGATCCAGCACGAGGTGACGTCCCGGCGGCTACGGCGCGTCGGTGAAGCCGACCTTTGCGTGGCTGCCGTCGCAGAGCGGCTTGTTACCCGACGCGCCGCACCGGCACAGGGTCATCCGGTTGCGGGTCTCAAGGACGGCTCCGTCCGCGCGGGTGACGCCGATCCCGCCTGTGACGAACAGCGGTCCGTCGTCGATGACCCCGATACCGACGGCGAGGTCGGGCTCGACGGCGGGACCGTCGGCGCTGAGGCGGTGGGTGATGGCGCCGGACGGGCAGTGCTCGATCATCGCGATGAGCTGGGCGCGCACCGCCGTGTCACCGCTGGCCTGGGTCATCTTCCAGGCGTTGGTGAGCTTGGTGCCGCAGAAGCCGGCGTGCTCGCACACGCTCCGGTCGTCCCGCATCACGATGCCGTCGCCGGGATGGTCCTTCGCCCGCTCGTCATAGGTGTCGGTCGGCGCCGTCTCGGTGCCGTCCCACTCCCGGGTCCGGTGGCTGCCGTCGCAGAACGGCTTGTTGGCCGAGCCGCCGCAGCGGCAGAGTGAATACGTCTCACCGGTGTCCATCGGCGCGTCGCTCTGCCACGCCACCGGCTCGTCCTGCGCGGTTCGAACGGCCCGCTTCCGGCGCAGCGCAGGCTGTCCTGAGACGACGTACGGGCCTTGCGGCGTCACCGTGATCTGCATGTCCATGTGCGCAGCCAAGACCATGACAGCCAACTGGGCAACTGTCGTCGACGGGTCAGGGCGCCTTGTCGCCGGCGGACTCCTGCGCCCGGTGCTGCAAATCCTGCGCAATGAGATAGTCCTGCAGCGGTTTCGGCGTGCTCGACGGGTCGCTGGACCAACGGTTGGTGACCTCGCGCGCCGCCGAGAACCGGCCTACCTCGCTGAGCGGGCTCGCCCGCCCGACCGAGCGCCAGGCAAACCAGCCACCGACCGCCAACAGCGCCACAACCACCAGCACGGTCACCAGCATGACCCGCACCTCCTCACCTTGCAGGACCCCCACGCGCCACGGTAGACGCACGGTGCGCGCTGCCCCGGTCGTTGCGTCTCGTGTCGTGGAAAAACGGCCCCCTGCAGGCCTCGAGACACGACTCGGGACGGTACGCCGCACCGGCCCGCCCGCGGCGCAAACGGTGATCCTGATCGGGTCCTAGGCTCGCGTGCATGTCCCGCTGCCTGATCGCGCCGAGCATGTTGTCGGCCGACTTCGCCCGGCTCGCCGAGGAAGCCGGCCGGGTCGAAGGCGCCGCGGACTGGTTGCACGTCGACGTCATGGACAACCACTTCGTGCCGAACCTGACCCTGGGCCTGCCGGTGGTCCAGGCCCTCCTTGCCGCGACGCCGATCCCGGTCGACTGCCACCTGATGATCGACGACCCCGATCGGTGGGCCCCCGGCTACGCCGAGGCCGGCGCCGCCAGCGTGACCTTCCACGCCGAGGCGGCCGCGGCGCCGGTCCGACTCGCCCGGACCCTGCGGGCCGCCGGCGCACGGGCCGGGATGGCGCTCAAGCCCGCCACCCCCCTCGAGCCGTACGTCGAGCTGTTGGCCGAGCTCGACCTGCTCCTGATCATGACCGTCGAGCCGGGGTTCGGTGGCCAGTCGTTCCTCGACGTCGTGCTGCCCAAACTGCGCCGGGCCAGGCAGGCGATCGGTGAGCTCGACGTGTGGCTACAGGTCGACGGTGGCGTTAACGCCCAGACGATCGAACGCTGCGCCGAGGCGGGCGCCGACGTCTTCGTGGCCGGCAGCGCCGTCTACGGCGCGGCCGACCCCGCGGCGGCGATCGCCGCGCTGCGCGGCCTGGCGCAGGCGGCCCGGTGACCGGCCGGATCCTCATCGTCGACGCCGACGAGGTCGTCGCAGGCTACGTCCGGAACAGCTTGATCGAGGAGGGCTATTCGGTCGAGGTCGTGCACGATGGGGAGGTCGCGCTCGACCGGGCCGTCCGGGAGGCGCCAGCCCTGGTGCTGCTCGACGTGGCGTTGCCCGGCCCCGACGGCATCTCGGTCCTGCAGCGGCTTCGCAGCCATCCGGTGACCGCCGGCGTCCCGGTCGTCCTGCTGACCCGCGCCGGCTCGGCGGCGGCCCGGGCGGCCGGGCTGAGCGCCGGCGCCGACGACGTCGTCGGCAAGCCGTTCGACACCCTCGAGCTCATCGCCAGGGTGCGCACCACGCTGCGGCGGACCGCCGACGGCCGAGCCAGCTCGCCATTGACCGGCCTGCCGGGCAACCACCGGATCGACGTCGAGATCGCAGCCCGGGCCGCGTCCGGTGCGGCGTACGCGGTGTGCCATGTCGATCTTGACGAGTTCAAGGGCTACAACGACGCCTACGGCTTCCAGCGGGGGGACGAGTTGCTGCTGCTGCTCGCCGAGTGCCTGCTGGCGGCGGTCGGGGGAGCCGGCCTGCCGGCGGCCTTCGTCGGGCACATCGGGGGTGACGACTTCGTCGTGATCTGTGAGCCGGCTCAGGCCGAGGCGCTGTGCGGGCGGGTGGTCGAGCAGTTCGACCGCACGGTCACCGGCCGGTACGACGCGGTCGACGCCGCCCGGGGGTGGCTCGAGGTCACCGACCGCCAAGGGGTGCTGCGCCGGCATCCGATCGTGTCGGTGAGCATCGGGGTCGCCGCGGATGTCGGCGGGGCCCGCGACCACCGGGCAGTCGTTGCCGCCGCGACCGAGATGAAGACCCTCGCCAAGGCCACCCCCGGCTCGCTCGTCGCGGTCGACCGGCGGGGCTGATCCGCCCGGCGCTACGCTGGTCGGGACAGTCACGCGCGCTCCGGGGCAGGTGCAATTCCTGACCGGCGGTGATAGTCCGCGACCCGCTCGCAGCCAGCCAGCGGTGGACCCGGCGCAACTCCGGGACCGACGGTGAGAGTCCGGAGGAGAGGTAGCGCGCGAGGCGGGTGCAGCCTTGCGCTGCCGCCCGTCCGTGTCCCCGGAGCGCCCTAGCGCGGGGAGGCACGGGTGGACGACGAAGCGGCCATGCGCCGTGCGCTCGAGCTCTCCCGAGCCGTGCTCGGCACGACCAGCCCCAACCCGCCGGTCGGCGCCGTCGTGCTCGACGCGCGCGGTGAGGTGGTCGGCGAGGGCGCCACCCAGCCGCCCGGTGGCCCGCACGCCGAGCTCGTTGCCCTGCGCCTGGCCGGTGTTCGGGCCTTCGGCGGCACCGTCGTCAGCACCCTCGAGCCCTGCGCGCACACCGGCCGCACCGGCCCGTGCACGCTCGCCATCACCAAGGCGGGGATCCGGCGGGTCGTCCTCGGCGCCGCTGATCCGACCGACCTCGGTGGCGGTGGCGCGCGGGTCCTGCGGGACGCTGGGCTCCAGGTCACGAGCGCGGTGCTCCTCGATGAGGTTGCGGCAGGCCCGCTCGAGGCCTGGCTGCACCGCGAGCGGACCGGCCGGCCGCACGTCACCTGGAAGTACGCCGCGACCCTGGACGGCCGGTCGGCGGCGGCCGACGGCACGTCGCGGTGGATCACCGGCGAGCCGGCCAGGCAGGACGTGCACCGGCTCCGGGCCGAGAGCGACGCGATCGTCGTCGGGGTCGGCACGGTGCTGGCCGACGACCCCGAGCTGACGGCCCGGCCACCTCGCGGCGAGCAACCGCTGCGGGTCGTCGTGGATCGCACCGGCCGGTTGCCCGCCGACGCAAAGATCATCCCGGCGCTCGTGCTCGCCGGCAGCCCAGCCGAGGTGCTCGCCGAACTGGCCGCCAGGCAGATCGTTTCCGTGCTCCTCGAGGGCGGCCCGACCCTGGCCGGCGCGTTCCTCGCCGCCGGCCTGGTCGATCGGGTTCTCGGCTACATCGCCCCGGCGCTGCTGGGTGACGGACCAGCCGCCCTCACCGGCGCCGGCGTGGGAACGATCAGTGCCGCGATCCGGTTTCGCCTCGACGACGTCACCCGCGTCGGCGACGACGTACGACTGACCCTCAGGAGGGCGTGATGTTCACCGGCATCGTCGAGGAGCTCGGGGAGGTGACCGGCTGGGAGGACCTCGCGGACGCGGCCCGGATCACGGTCAGCGGCCCGGTCGTCACGGGCGACGCCAGGCACGGCGACTCGATCGCGGTCAACGGCGTCTGCCTGACCGTCGTGACCAACGAGTCCGGTGCGTTCACCGCCGACGTGATGAAGGAGACGCTGCAGCGCTCGGCCCTCGGCGGGCTCGGTATCGGCAGCCCGGTCAACCTCGAGCGCGCCGTCCGGCTGCAGGACCGCCTCGGCGGTCACCTCGTGCAGGGCCATGTCGACGGCACCGCAACGATCATCTCGATCGTGCCGGACGAGCACTGGACCGTCATGCGCTGCTCGCTGCCTGCTGAGCTTGATCGTTACGTCGTCGAGAAGGGCTCGATCACCGTCGACGGCATCTCGCTCACGGTGGCAGCAGTGGAGCCCGGCTGGTTCGAGGTCAGCCTCATCCCGACCACACTGGGACGCACGACGCTGGGACGCAAAGGCGTCGGCGACCCGCTCAACCTGGAGGTCGACATCACCGCCAAGTACGTCGAGAAGTTGCTCGCCGCAAGGCTGCCGGCATGAGTGCGGCGCCGCAGGACGCGCCCGTGACCGGCCTCGATTCGATCGAGCGCGCCATCGCCGACATCGCAGCCGGCAAGGCCGTCGTCGTCGTCGACGATGAGGACCGCGAGAACGAAGGCGACGTGATCTTTGCCGCCGAGCTGGCGACCCCCGAGCTGGTGGCGTTCACCATGAGTCAGTGCCGGGGCCTGCTCTGCGTGCCGCTCGAGGGTGACGCGCTCGACCATCTCCAGCTCGGGCAGATGGCGCAGCAGAACACCGAGCGGATGCAGACCGCGTTCACCGTCAGCGTCGACGCGCGCGAGGGCGTCACGACCGGGATCTCGGCGGCCGACCGGGCCCGGACCATCGCGCTGCTGGCCGACCCGTCGAGCAGCCCCTACGACCTGGTACGGCCCGGCCACGTCTTCCCGTTGCGGGCCAAGCCGGGCGGTGTCCTTCGCCGCCCCGGCCACACCGAAGCCGCGGTTGACCTCGCCCGGCTGGCCGGGTTGCGACCGGCGGGCGTCATCTGCGAGATCGTGCAGGAGGACGGCACGATGGCGCGGCTGCCGGAGCTCAAGATCTTCGCCAAGGCACACGACCTGGCGCTCATCTCGATCGCGGATCTGATCGCCTGGCGCCGACGCACTGAACGTCAGGTCCGCCGGGTCGCGCAGGCCAAGATTCCCACCCGGCACGGCGAGTTCACCGCGCACGGCTACGAATCGTTGCTCGACGGCACCGACCATGTCGCGCTCGTGCGGGGCGATCTCGGGGATGGCCAGGACGTGCTGGTGCGGGTGCACTCCGAATGCCTGACCGGGGACGTCTTCGGTTCGCGCCGCTGCGACTGCGGCCCGCAGCTCGACGCCGCGCTGGCGGCGGTCGCGCAGGAGGGGCGCGGCGTGGTGCTCTATGTCCGCGGCCACGAGGGCCGGGGGATCGGCCTGATGCACAAGCTGCAGGCCTACCAGCTGCAAGACGCCGGGTCCGACACCGTCGACGCCAACCTCGAGTTGGGGTTGCCGGCGGACGCCCGCGATTACGGCACCGGGGCCCAGATCCTCGTCGACCTCGGCATCCGGACCATGCGGCTGCTGTCGAACAACCCCGACAAGCGGGCCGGCCTGGAGGGCTACGGGCTGACGGTCACCGGCCGCGTTGCGCTCCCGGTGCGGGCGAGCCAGGAGAATCTGCGCTACCTGCGCACCAAGCGCGACCGGATGGGTCACGACCTGCCCGACCTCGGTAACGGCACCGGCCCGGCCGTGGCGGGCGGAGCCGGTTCGTGACCGTGGTGACAGAACCGCCGGGACTGCCGGAACCGGCGGGGACCGCGGCGTCGACGGCGCCGGCGGGGCCGGAGCCGTCGACGTGAGCGGCGAGGGACGCCCGGACGACGGGTCCGCACCCGACGCCTCGGGACTGCGGGTCGCGGTGGTGGCGTCGATGTGGCACGCGGGGATCGTGGACGGGCTGCTGGCGCGGGCGCTGGCCACGGCTGCCGGTGCCGGCGTGATCGAGCCCACCGTCGTGCGGGTGCCCGGCACCATCGAGCTGCCGGTGGTGTGCCAGGAACTCGCCCGTACCCACGACGCCGTGGTGGCGCTCGGGGTGGTGATCCGGGGCGGTACCCCCCATTTCGAGTACGTCTGTGACGCCGTGACGGCCGGTCTCACGCGGGTGTCGCTCGATGAGCGCACACCGGTGGGCA
>JBKJOO010000211.1:0-7561 GCA_046595615.1 Mycobacteriales bacterium
GTCCGGGCCACGTGCCGCGTAGCTGCCACCTGACGAGCGCCTTACGACAGCCCCGCCTCCCCCGCCAGCAGCCCCCGCAGCCGCTGCGCCAGCACGTCCCAGCGCCACTCCCGCTCCACCCATGCCCGCCCGGCGGCGCCCATCGCGGCGGCCCGTGCCGGGTCCTCCAGCAGCCCCGCCACCGCAGCAGCCACGCTCGCCACCGACGTCCCGTCCACCACGTGACCGGTCTGGCCGTCGAGCACCGCGTCCGGCGACCCCCCGGAACGGCCGGCCACCACCGGTAGCCCGGTCGCGGACGCCTCGAGGAACACGATCCCCAGCCCCTCGACCTCCAGCCCGGCCCGCCGGGTCCGGCACGGCATCGCGAACACGTCACCCGCGTCGTAGTGCGCGGGCAGCTCCGCCCACGGCACCGAGCCGGTGAGGACCACGTCGTCCGCGACGCCTGTCTCGCGGGCCAGCCGCTGGAGCCGCGGCAGGTCCGGCCCTCCCCCGACGACGAGCAGCGCAGCGCCGGGCACCCGCGCCTGGATCGAAGGAAGCGCGCGGATCAGCACGTCCTGCCCCTTGCGCGGCACCAGCCGGGACACGCACACGACGACCGGCCGTCCGGTCAGCCCGTGCCGCTCCCTGACCTCAGCCCCACCGGCGCCCGGTTGGAACACCGCCGTGTCCACCCCGCTCGGCAGCTGCGCCATCGTCGCCCGCGGGCCCAAGGCCGGCTCGAGCCGGCGACGCGTGTACGCGCCGAGGTAGGTCACGACGTCCACGTCGCGACCGATCTGTCGCAGCGCCTGCCGGGCCCCGGGCAGCAGCGCCCAGCCGACCTCGTGGCCGTGCGTCGAGGCGACCGACCGGGACAGGCCGAGGGGCGCGGCGAGCAGGCCGAGCGGCGCCGCCGCCCCGAACCACACCCGGTCGCAGTCTTCCGCGGAAGACACCGCCCTGGCCCGGCGCAGCACCTCCGGCACCGGCAGCATCAGCGAGCCGGGGTGCCGCGCCACCGGGAACGGCTGGGCCGCGTCGAAGGCCGCGGCGCCCGGCCAGGCCGGCGCGTAGACGACGACCTCCCCATCGGGCTGGCGGGCGGCGAGCGCGTGCACGAAGGCCTGGATGCCGCCGGCGCGGGGCGGGAAGTCGTTGGTGACGACCAGCGTCCTCACCGGGGGTGCAGCCCGGCCCAGGCGCGGGCGAGTGCGATCCGCTGCGGGCCGCTCGGGTGGTCGAAGAACAGCAGGTAGACCAGCGGGGCGGGGTCGAGGGTGGACAGGTTGACCGTCGACAAGCGGTGCTCGCTGGCGATGAAGGTCGGCACGTCGCGGGTGAGCTCGAGCGCGTGGACGTCGGCCCGCGCCTCGATCTGCCGCGACAGCAGGTTGCTGAGCGGCGACCCGGCGAAGGTCGTCGCCGCGACCAGGAACAGCACCAGCGGGATGATCTTTGGATCCCCGGCGCCGGCCGCCCCGACCCGCCGGAGCACCCAGCCGGACTGCAGGACGAGGAACAGCGCGCACAGGCCGGCGGCCGCCCCGAGCGCACCGATGGCGGTGCCGTGCAGCACGTCCTGACGTTTGGCGTGTCCCAGCTCGTGGGCCACGACGAGCTGGACCTCACGCGGTGACGATGAGGCCAGCAAGGTGTCGTAGAGCACGATCCGACGGGTCGATCCGAAGCCCGACACGTAGGCGTTCAGGGCGGTGGTCCGCCGGGAGGCGTCGGCGACGAGCACGTCCTGCACCGGCACCTGGTCACGCGCCGCGAGCCCGAGCAGGTCGCTCCGCAATTGCCCGGCCGGCAATGAGGTGAACCGGTTGAAGGCGGGCTCGACCAGCACCGGGTAGGCGAACGACCCGGCAACGGTCAACCCGACGGCGACCAGGGACGCCCACGCCCACCACGTCGCCGGGGCCCGCCGGGCGAGCGCGACGACCACCAGGACCACGAGCGCGGTCGTGAGCGCGCCGATCCCGAGGCCCTTGAGCCGGTCGACGAGCCAGCCGGCCCAGGTCTGCGTCGACAGCCCGTAGCGCCGCAGCACCACCTCGGCCCGGGCGTCCAGCGGCAGCGTCACGAGGGAGCCGATGGCGAGCAGCGCGACGACCGTCAGCAGGGTCTGCAGGACCCAGCCGCCGGGCAGCGCCGCGACCAGTCGGGGGCCGAGCCGGGTCAGGCCGAGGACTGCGGCGACGGCCAGGCCGACGGCCAGTGCGGCGTACGCCGGGGGATGGATCGCCCGGTGGAAGCTGGCCTCGCGGGCGCGTTCGGCCGCGCTGAAGTCGCGGGCCACGTCGACGTGCGGATGGGCGCCGGGCAGCACCGACAGCGGCACGGTGGCAAGGACGACCACGACCAGCAGGGTCAGCACGACGAGCAGGGCGAGCACCGCGGGTCGTCTCACGCGAGCTCGCGGCGCAGGGCGTCGCGCCAGGCCACCGTGAACGCGGCCTCGGTGGTGCCCAGCTGCAACATCATCACCTGGGCGAGCGGATGGCCGGAGCCGACCGTGCGGTAGAGCCGGAGCAACGCGGGTTCGCCGTAGGTCCGGGCGAGCAGGGCCACGGCGAGCCAGGACTGCTCGTAGACCTGCGCGAGCTCGGGGTCGTTGCCGGCGAACGCCTGGTCGGCCGGCAGTCGCGTCGGCAGCTGCCCCGCGCGGACATCGGCACCCAGCTCACCTGCCGAGGTCGACAGCGGTACGCCGAGCCCGCGGTAGCCGACATAGTCGGCGAGCCCCTCGACGAGCCAGGTGGGCACCGCCGGGCCGGTCGCCTCCCGGCTCGCCACGTGCGTCACCTCGTGCGCCAGCACGACCCGGCGGCCGAGCGAGCCGAGCCGGGCGAAGTTCGGCGGGTCGATGAGCACCCGGTCACCGACCGGGTGGTAGCCGCTCCCCCGGTGGGTCAGCTCGGCGGTCGCGAGGGCCGCGATCTGGGTGAGGTCACCGACGTCGGGCAGCAGCCGGCGCAACTCGGCCTCGTTGGCCGGGACCACCACCACGACTCGCTGCGCCCACCGCTGTCCCCACACCGCGGTCACCCGCGGGACGGCGGCGTCGGTCTCGCGGAGCAGCAGCTCCACCAACTCGCCGTTGTCGGGATGGGCCAGCACCAGCGTCGACGAGCCACGTGCCACGACGACCGATCCGCCGTCCCACAACTCATACGCGGTCCGGTGCGAGCGGAAGTCGTCGTCGGCCGCGAGGTACCAGCGGCCGGCGCGCCGCACGAAGGTCAGCCCCTGCTGCCGCTCGGTCGGCGCCGCGTCGAAGCCGGCGAGCGCGTAGTGCAACGACACGTTCGGTGCCCACCAGGTGCCGTAACGCCGGTCGAGCGCGCGGCTGGCGGGCTGCGCATGCGACGGATCGAGCTGGTAGGTCCACCCCGACAGCGGGACGTCGCGCAGCGCGTCGAGCAGGCGCGCCTGCCTGGCCCGCAGCGCCGTCGCCGCCGGGTCGATCGTGTCGAGCAGCCGATCTGGGTCGTGCGCCAGCACCGCGGCGGCGCGCTGGCGAAGCAGGGCGCGCACCGCACCGACCCGATCGGATCCGCTGCGCTCGGTGTCGGCGAGCGCCGGGACGGCTCGACTGCGGGTGAGCGTCTCGGCTGTCGAAGTCGAGTGCTGCAGCACCACCGCCGTGCAGACACTCGCCACCAGTTGGCCGGCGGCGGCGAGCGCGACGAGCCGCACCGACGGTCGGCGGCGGGCGACTGCGGGCACCGTCCGATCCTAGGTGGCCGGTCGGGTGTCCGGACCACGTCACGACACCGCGCTGCTGGGCGGCTGCCCGACGGGCGGCAGCCCCTTCGGCACCAGGCGCAGGCGGGGCACCAGGCCGCTCTCGGCCAGGACCGTCAAGGCCCGCCACTCGGGGTCGTCCACCTCGACGGGGCCGGGTGGTCCGCCGAGCAGGACCGTCACGACGCAGTCGTCGCAGGACAGCTCGCGCATGGCGCACCTGTCGCAATCGATGAGCACAGCAGCCTCCGGGGCCTGGTCGCCGACCGGGATGCCGACCTGGCGGACGTTAGGAGCCGGGTCCGACAAAAACGCCGAAGCTCACGCCCCCGGCCGGGGGACGACCTCGACGTGGTCGACGGCCGCGCACCAGCGGCAGGAGACGTGCTCGATGATGTCCTGGACGAGCTCCCGCTCCTCGACCGCCTGTTCCCCGGCGAGGTCGACGTGCACGTACTCCCGGGCGCGCGTCGATCTGGTCACGTCGAAACGGGTCAGGTTGCCGCACGACCGGCAACGCCAGCGGGTCGACGGGCCGGGCAGGGGCACGGGCACACCGCGGACCCTAGCGATCCGACCTCGGGCCGCGCAGACCCCGCAGCAAGATGGCGACCGCACCGAGCACGAGGGCGAGCGCGAGCCCGAGCGGTACGGCGTACGCGCCTGGCGACGGCGTGCGGCCGCGGGTGCTCGCGGCGTACACGGACGTCATGGCCGACAGGCCGACAGGCCGACGGCGAGCAGACCCATGGCCGTCAGCAGCAGCGCGCTGGCGAGAAGGACCGAACCCGTCGTGCGGCTCACCTCAGCGGGTCGGGGACGCCGACGGCGCCGCGCTCGTGCAGGACGTGATGGCCGCCGCGGCGAGGCGTTTCACGTCGGCGGCGTAGCTCGGCTTGTAGACGTTGCTGACCGCGGTGAGCCGCACGACGCCGACGGCGACGACGAGGTCTTCGACGACCGGGGTGAGCACGGTGTCGGCCGCGAAGCTGGGCTGCAGCGCCCTGATCCGGCCTTGGGCATCCTTCAGCCGGCCGAGCACGGATTCCGACGGGGCCGCCGGGCCCCCCAGTTCTGCGGCGTCCCGCTCGATCGCGAGCAGATCGGGCGCCATCACCCGGCAGGGCCCGGCGGTGAAGGCAGCCACCGGGGGCTGCTTCAGGGTGGGGCCGGGCTTGGCCGACGTGCCGCCCCCCGAGCAGGCGGTCACCGTCAGCAGCAGCGTGAGCACGGGAATGGCAGCGCGTCGCACGGGGGGTCCTTTGAGGTGTGTGGATGGACGTGCCGCCGGGGCGGCCCCTCGAGAGGGACCGCCCCGGACGGGTGGTGCGGGGTGCTGACTAGCGAACGGTCAGCGTGGTGGGGATGCCACCGTTGAAGCCGGCCGCGTCGTAGCGGTTGGCGAAGACCCGGAAGTACAGGGTCACCCGGTTGTTCGTGCCGAAGCGGCCCGTGGTGAACGGACGCGCGAGGCCGGTGCCGGCGGCGTTGAGGTTGAACTGCCCCAGGCCCATCAGGGTGCCGTCGTTGTTGATCCGGTACAGCTGGGCGAACGAACCGGGCTGGGCCGGGCTGACGTTCGTGACGTTGGCCGACACGCGGCCGTCACCCATGCTGGTGAACGCCTGACGGAACTTCACCGGGAGCTGACCGACGCGCGGGTCGGAACCGGAGAAGGGGCTCGCGATGTAGGGGAACGACGACATGAAGGGCCTGTCGTTGGCGTTGACGCCGTCACCCAGGGTGGCGGCGGTCTTGGCCTGCGCGTTCTCAGCCGCGGTGGCCTTGGGGCCGCCGAACAGCACACCCTCGGTGACCTGGAGCGCCTCGTCGACGACGTCGTCGGTGAGACGACGGCCGTTCGGGAAGCCCTGGAGGTCCTTACCGAGCACGCCGAGCCGGTTCGGATTGGCCGTGACTGGGGTGTCCAGGTTGAGCCGGAGGTACTCCGCCGGGGACGCCGCCTTGCCTGTGGCCTTGACGACCGCGTTCATGTCGAGGCTGTTGAGGTTGGGGATACCGGTGAGGAACACCGAGACGAGGTCACCGCGGCTGTGGTGGCCGGGCAACAAGTTCGGGTTCGGGATGTGGTAGACGTTCTGGATGAGGTACGGCAGCTCGGGGTTGGTGACCTTGCCGAGCAGGGTGCCGTCCTGGCTGGGGGTCGACCGGTTGAAGTAGTCCTTGAGGTTGGCCGGGACGACCACCTCGTTGACCAGCGGGTTGCCGAGGCGCGAGACCTGCGCGTCGTACGTCGCGGCGGGCGAGCTGCTCTCGGCGGTGTCCGGAGCAGCGCCGGTCTTGGCCAGGGTGCGGGTCGAGGAGCGGCTCGTGGTCGACCAGATGCCGACGACCGGGTTGGCCGTGACGTCCTTGGCGGCAGCGACCTCAGTCCTCGGCAGCTGCAGGGCGATCGTGTTGACGTTGTAGCGGGTCAACGTGTCGAAGCCGACCTCCTTGAGGTCGGTGCCGTAGAGCAGGTCGAACACCCGCAGGTCGAGGAAGAAGGCGTCATCGGTCTGGCCGACGTAGCTCTGTCCACCACCGGCGGCGGCCGGGATCTGGCCGGCGGCGACGCCCTGCCTGCGCAGCGATTGGAAGTCGGGGACCGACGCGCGGCCCACGTTGTTGGCCGGCACGCCGACGTTGGACAGCATCGGGACGGTGGCCTTGACGGTGCCGTCAGCGTTGTAGGAGATCTCGCTGAGGTCATAGGTCTGCTTGAAGCGCAGCGCCGGGTCCTTGAGGAGCTTCACCGGGCCGTCGTTGTACAGGAACGTCCCACCGATGCCGTTACCCTTGATGACCTGGCCGTCCGGAGCCGTGTGGTCGGTCTTGTCGCCGTGGTCGACGGCGCCGCGGGTATCGACGTCCTTGAAGGTCCAGCGGTAGGTGATGTCGGGCTTGGCGTCACCGTTGTTGTCGATGTTGATGTCGTAGGCCGCGTCGGTCGCCCACGGGTAGTACGTGGGGCCGCCGGCCGGCTCCTGCAGCGGGGACCAGGACGCGATGAAGGACACCGTGTCGGGCTTGTCGGGGCTGCGGAAGGCGTAGACGTCGGTGTTGTCCGCGGTCGGATCCTTGGAGATCGCCGGGGCTTCGCGGTGGCTCGAAGCGTTCGCGAGTGACGCGCCGAGCGCGCCCGCCACGAACAGTGCCGCGAGCATTGAGGAGAACAGATTCCTCGGTGCCATGGTGTGGTTCCTTTCCTTCGATCGCGACAGCTGCGACCCGTTTAGAGAGGGGCCCGACCGGCATCAGCAGGCCGGGGGCGGATCAGACGGCGGAACCGGAATCCCGGTTACGCTGTCGATTCCCTTACGGAGGTGGCAGGTGTTCGGATGAAGCCATGCGAGGCGCGGGCAACTGCGGTTTAGCAGTGGTGCTCGAAGTCGTGAATTGCTGATGCGACAGAAACACGGGGGTCGGGATCGGATCGCCTCCAATCCGATCTCCAGTCCCTGAGTCCCGGTGACGGTGACGCAACCCCATGGTCTGTCGTACCCTTGAGCACAGGGCGATCCGCAACCACCTTGCGCCGGGAGAACCGATGACAGTTCGTGCTACCACCCGCGGCCGCCACGCTTTGACCCGCCTGCTCGTCGTACTCGGGCTGACTTCAATCCTGCCGGTGCTCGCATCGGGGGCACCGGGCGTGGTCCCCACGGGATTCTCAGACCAACTGATTGCCGGCGGGTTCACCCAGCCGGTCGGGATCACGTTCCTTCCCGATGGCCGCCTGCTGGTGGTCGAGCAGCGCTCCGCGCGCATCAAGCTGATCCGGATGGGTCCGCCGATCGCAGTCGACACGGTCGGCACCGTG
>JBKJOO010000241.1:0-4406 GCA_046595615.1 Mycobacteriales bacterium
CCAGCGTCAGATCAGGGCGGCGCACCGTGCGCCCCGCCAGCCGCAGGCCGTCAAACGCCTGCGGGCTCGTGACTTCGTGGACCAGGTGCAGGTCGATGTAAAGGAGGTCTGGCTCACCCTCGACCCGACGCACGACGTGCTGGTCCCAGACCTTCTCCGCCAAAGTCTTACCCATGCTTGATTCTCACATTCTGAGATGGTTGTATCGCTATGTGGAACACACTAGCGGAGTCGGCGTCCTGGACAAAGCAGTTCTCGTGCTGGATGCGGTCGCTGCCGGAGCCCAGACGCTTGCCGCCCTCACCGAGTCGACCGGCCTGTCCAGGGCCACGGCCCACCGACTGGCGGTGGCGCTCGAGACCCACCGCTTCCTGGACCGGCACCCCGACGGCCGCTGGCAACTCGGCGCCCGTCTGCGTACCCCCGCCAGCACCGACGCCCTGCTCGACCGTGCGGGGCCCGTGCTGCAGCGCTTACGCGACACCACCGGGGAGAGCGCTCAGCTGTACCGCCTTCAGGGGGACCACCGGCTGTGCATCGCCGCGGCCGACCTCGGCAGCGGCCTGAGGGACACCGTGCCCGTCGGAGCGGCACTTCCGATGACGGCGGGCTCCGCCGCGCAGGTCCTGCTCGCGTTCGGGTCCGGCGAGGTTCCCGAAGGCTCCGCGTTCACGGACAAGGTCCTGACCGACGTACGCCGTCGAGGGTGGGCGCACTCCGTCGCCGAGCGCGAGCAGGGGGTCGCGTCGGTGTCCGCGCCTGTCCTTCACGCGGGCGTTGTCGTCGCCGCCGTCAGCGTCTCGGGACCGCTGGAGCGCATGGGTCGCCAGCCGGGCCGCACCCACGCGGCCGCGGTTCTGGCTGCGGCACAGGCCTTGTCGGCCTAGTCCTCTGGACGGCTTTCGGCTGGCTGAACTGTCGGACCCGCGCGGGAGGATCAATGGCAGGAGGTGGCTGATGACCTGCGCGGAGCTGACCTGCGATCGAGCGCCCTACGCCAAGGGGCACTGCGAACGCCACTACCGGCAGTTGCTGCGGTCCGGCACCGTGCGCGCTGACCCGGTTTCCCAGAGCTGCGCCGTCGACGACTGCGACCGCGTCGCCATCACCAGGGGCTGGTGTCATGGCCACTACCTGCGCTGGAGCCGTCAAGGCGATGTGAAAGCCGACGTGCCCCTGGCTCGTCCCAGCCCCACGCGCCCGCTGTGCTCTGTGCCCTCATGTCGGCGGGTGCACCACTCCAACGGATACTGCCGTACGCACGTCGGTCGTCACCGAGCCGTCGGCGACGCCGTCCCAGATCAGCCGATCCGCACCGTCACGGGCAAGGGCTACAGCAAGGGGGGCTACTGGCACATACCCGTAGAACCCGATGAACGGTGGTTGGTCGGAGGAGATACGAATTCTCCGGAGCACCGACTTGTCATGGCGCGGGCACTTGGGCGTCCCCTGACGGGATTCGAGTCAGTGCATCACCGTAACGGGCAGCGACGGGACAACCGCATAGCCAACCTGGAGCTCTGGTCGCGCTTCCAGCCACAGGGACAGCGGGTAGCAGACCTCGTAGAGTGGGCCTTGGAGCTCTTAGGTCTGCACGCACCGCACCACCTGCGCACCGATTCTGCGAGCGTGCCAGACACCCGCCCGGCAACAGAACAACTCGACCACCCGGGGTGATCGAGCTGTTCCATATGTAGCCCCGATGGGATTCGAACCCACGCTACTGCCGTGAGAGGGCAGCGTCCTAGGCCGCTAGACGACGGGGCCCTAGGGATATGAAGTTGTCCTACGCCGCCGAAGCGGGTCTTGCTGGGGTACCTGGACTCGAACCAAGACTAACGGAACCAGAAACCGTCGGGCTGCCAATTACCCCATACCCCAAAGCGTTGCGGCGACAATGCTAGCGGACGCGCGGCTCGGCTCCTGAGCCGTTTCAGCGGGCAGCAGCGCGTAGCCGGGCCAAGACCTTGTCACGGCCGAGCAGCGCCATCGACTCCGGCAGGGGCGGGGCGATCGCGGCGCCCGTAACGGCCACGCGTACCGGTGCATAGGCCTTGCCCCGCTTGAGGCCAAGGCCCTCCAGCAGGGCCGCGTCCATCGCAGCCTGGATCGCTTCGGTGGTCCAGTCCGACACCGGCTCGAGCGCGTCAGCGCAGGCCGTCAGGACCGGGCCGGCGTCCGTGAGGTGCTTGGCAGCAGCATCGGGATCGACCGCGAACTGCGTGGTGAACAGGAATCGCAGCAGGTCCACGACCTCTGACAGCACCGCCATCCGGGTCTGGACGAGCGGCACAGCACCGGCCAGCAGCGCCCGGTGGTCCGGCGACCCGTCGTACAGGCCGGCGGCAGTCAGGAAGGGAACGAGGCGCTCGGCAAGGTCCTGCTCCGAGAGCTCACGCAGGTAGTGGCCGTTGAGCCAGCCGAGCTTGTCGAGGTCGAAGACCGGTCCGACGGTGTTGACCCGGCTCCAGTCGAACGACGCGCTCATCTCGGCGAAGGAGAAGATCTCCTCCCCCGAGGGCGGCGAGTAGCCGAGCAGGCCCATGAAGTTGACCAGGGCCTGCGGCAGATAACCCTGCTCCTGGAACCACGTCAGCCGCGCCGCCGGGTTCTTGCGCTTGGAGATCTTGGACTTGTCGACGTTGCGCAGCAGTGGCATGTGCGCAAACGCGGGCGCCTCCCAGCCGAGCCACTGGTACAGCAGCACGTGCTTGGGCGTGGAGCTGATCCACTCCTCGCCGCGCACGACGTGCGTGATGCCCATGAGGTGGTCGTCGACGACGACAGCCAGGTGGTACGTCGGGAAGCCGTCGCCCTTGAGGAGCACCTGGTCGTCGGGGCGCGGGGCGTTGACCTCCCCGCGGATCAGGTCGGTGAAGTGCAACGGCACGTCGTCGGGGATCAGCATCCGCACGACCGGCGTCTCCTGCGCCCCTCCGAGAGCCGCACGCTCCTCATAGGTCTTACCGACGCACAGGCGGTCGTAGCCCGTAGGGACCTTTCGTTTCTGCTGGTCCTCACGCATCTCGGTCAGTCGCTCGGAGGTGCACCAGCACAGGTAGGCGTTGCCCTGCTCAAGCAGCTGGTCGACGTACGGCTTGTAGGTGTCGAGGCGCTCGCTCTGCCGGTACGGCGCGAAGGGACCGCCACAGTCCGGCCCCTCATCCCACTGCAACCCCAACCAGCTCAGGGTGTCGTAGACCTGCTGCTCGCTCGTCGGATCGAAGCGGGCTCGGTCCGTGTCCTCGACTCGCAGCACGAACTGGCCGCCCTGCTGACGGGCGAAGGCGAGGTTGAACAGCGACATGTACGCGGTGCCGACGTGCGGGTCACCGGTCGGGCTCGGCGCGACGCGCAGGCGCACCGTCATCGGGACACCACCGGGTTGGTGAGCGGGCCGATGCCCTCGACGAACACGGTTACGGCATTGCCGGGGATGAGCGGCCCGACACCTGCGGGCGTGCCGGTGAGGATCACGTCGCCGGGCAGCAGGGTCATGAAAGCGGTCACCCACTCGATGATCTCGCCTATCCCGTGCAGGAGCGAGGAAGTTCTTCCGTCCTGGCGGATCTCGCCGTCCACGAAGCACTGCACGGCGACATCCCGGGCGTCCAGGTCGGTCTCGATCCACGGCCCGATCGGGCAGAACGAGTCGTGGGACTTCCCCCGCGTCCACTGCCCGTCGGCCTTCTGGTGGTCGCGAGCCGTCACGTCGTTGCCGCAGGTGTAGCCGAGGATCACGTCAGCTGCCTTCGCCGCAGGGACGTCACGGCAGAGCCGACCGATGACGATCGCCAGCTCAGCTTCGTGGTCGACGTGGGTGCTGTTGCGGGGCAGCACGATCGGGTCACCCGGACCGATGACCGAGGTGGAAGGCTTCAGGAACGTCACCGGATCAGCCGGGGCCGTGCTTGTCCCGGAGTGACCACCCATCTCCGCGACGTGGTCCGCGTAGTTCTTCCCGATGCAGACCACCTTGCTCGGAAGGACCGGAGCTAGCAGGCGGACCTCCGACAGGCGGAAGCGCTCACCGGTGAAGGTGAAGCGACCGAAGGGGTGGCCGTCGATGGCCGCGACGACCAGGTCTGCCGGGTCAGCACCCGGTCCTTCGACGACACCGAAAGACGTCGTACCGTTCTGGGAGAACCGGGCGATGCGCATGAGACGCGAGGCTACCGGCCCAACTTTCCACAGATCCGTGCCGAGTCGGTTTCGACGGCCCGTTCCAGTCCACCCTCAAGGACATGACAGACGCGGCCTTTGACTTCAGCGACATCTTCTTCACCGCACCCCCAAAGCGACCGATCCCAGGGCTCAGCATCACCGATTCGGCGATCATCTCGTGGTTCGAAGGGCTCCTGGACAGCCGGCAAGCCGGCACGCTCGAGGTGGACCGGATCGCGTGG
>JBKJOO010000249.1:0-3143 GCA_046595615.1 Mycobacteriales bacterium
TGGTGGCGTTGACATCCATGTCGTCGGCGCGGGAGTTCTCGCCGACGATCATGCCCTCGTAGACCTCGGTGCCCGGCGGCACGAACATCGTGCCGCGCTCCTGCAGGTTGGCCAGCGCAAAGCCGGTGGTCGGGCCGCTGCGGTCGGCGACGAGCGAGCCGGACGGACGCGTGCGGATGTCGCCGTGCCACGCCTCATAGCGCTCGTGCACGTGGTGCAGCAGGCCGGTGCCGCGGGTCTCGGTGAGGAACTCGGTGCGGAAGCCGATCAGCCCGCGGGCTGGGACGATGTATTCCATCCGGGTCCAGCCGGTGCCGTGGTCGACCATCTGCTCGAGCCGGCCCTTGCGCAGCGCCATCAGCTGGATGAGCACGCCCTGGTAGTCACTCGGCGTGTCGATCGTGAGGCGCTCCATCGGCTCGTGGATCTTGCCTTCGACCAGCCGCGTGACGACCTGCGGCTTGCCAACGGTGAGCTCGAAGCCCTCGCGCCGCATCACCTCGACCAGGATCGCCAGCTGCAACTCGCCGCGGCCCTGGACCTCCCAGGTGTCGGGCCGCTCGGTGTTCTCGACCCGAATCGAGACGTTGCCGACCAGCTCCTTGTCGAGCCGGTCCTTCACCTGCCGGGCGGTCAGCTTCTTGCCGCTCTTGCCGGCCATCGGCGCGGTGTTGATGCCGATGGTCATCGAGATGCTCGGGTCGTCGATCGTCATCAGCGGTAACGGCATCGGGTTCTCCGGGTCGGCCAGCGTCTCGCCGATGAAGATTTCCGGGATGCCGGCGATGGCGACGATCTCGCCCGGGCCGGCGGACTCGATCGAGACCCGCTCCAGCGCCTGGGTGCCGAGCAGCTCGGTGAGCTTGACGTTCTCCACCGTGCCGTCCTTCTTGCACCAGGCGACCGTCTGGCCCTTCTTCATCGTTCCGTTGTAGATGCGGCAGAGCGCGAGTCGGCCGAGGTAGGGGGAGGCGTCGAGGTTGGTGACATGCGCCTGCAACGGCGCGCCCTCGGTGTACGTCGGAGCCGGGATCGTGTTCTTGATGACCTCGAACAACGGCTCGAGATCTGGGCTGTCCGGACTCGTACCGTCGGCCGGGCGGGTCAGCGACGCCTGGCCGGTCTTGGCCTGGCAATAGACGATCGGAAAGTCGATCTGCTCCTCGGTCGCGTCGAGGTCGAGGAACAACTCATAGGTCTCGTCAACGACCTCGGCGATGCGCGCGTCCGGCCGGTCCACCTTGTTGATGATCAGGATGACGGGCATGTTCTGGGCGAGCGCCTTGCGGAGCACGAACCGGGTCTGCGGCAGTGGGCCCTCGGAGGCGTCGACGAGCAGCGCCACGCCGTCGACCATCGACAACCCGCGCTCCACCTCGCCACCGAAATCGGCGTGGCCAGGAGTGTCGATGATGTTGATCAGCAGGTCCTTGCGACGGACGGCGGTGTTCTTCGCGAGGATCGTGATGCCCTTCTCGCGCTCGAGGTCCATCGAGTCCATGACCCGCTCGGTGACCGCGCCCTCTTCCTGCTGGTGAGCGCTGTAGGCACCGGACTGCAGCAGCATCCCGTCGACCAGCGTGGTCTTGCCGTGGTCGACGTGGGCGATGATCGCCACGTTGCGGATGTCGTCACGCGTGGACATGCGGGTGCTCCGATGGTCGGCGGGGGTGCGCCGAGCGAGACAGCCGGCGGGGCCAGTCTACTTGAGCGGGCGCGCGCGAGGAGCCCGCCGCCTGCCCCCAGCCCAGTGATCCACGGAAGCTGGGGCACCTCCGCAAAGATCATCCGGGTGCCCGAGCTTCCGTGGATCACCCGGGGGGGGGGGCGGGCGGGGGCGGAGCGGGGGCGCTACCGGCTCAGCAGGTGGCGCCGCAGCACCGGCAGCAGCGGCAGGTCGACCGGCAGCCATTGGACCTGCTCCAACTCGCCTTCGGACAGCCAGCGGTGGGCGTCGTGATCAACGAGTTGCGGCGCCCCGACCGCACTCACCAGGTAGACCCGCAGGACCGCCGTCGTACCGATGGCGAGGTCGGGTCCGAGCCGCTGGCCGACGACGGACTCGATCTGCAGCTCCTCGCGCAGCTCGCGCACCAGCGCCTGCTGGTCGGTCTCGCCGTCCTCGACCTTGCCGCCCGGGAACTCCCAGCAGCCGGCCAGCCGCGGTGGACTGGTACGCCGGGACGCCAGCACCCGCCCGTCGCGGATGACGGCTGCCCCGACCACCCTCACCAGCTCCGGCACGCGCGTGAGCCTGCCAGCACGGTGCATGCTCGGCCCATGCCGACACCGCTGGACGCCGCACAGCTCAGCTCCGCCCTGCAGGAGCGACCCGACTGGGCCGGTGGTCCCGACCGGATCTGGCGCACTACCCGGTTGACGACCGATGAGGATGCCGAGCTGCGCCGGCTCGTTGCGGCAGCCGCCGACGCGATGGACCACCACCCGGTGCTGGAGGATGACGCCGGGGCGACCCGGTGGGTGCTCTGGACCCACTCGGCCGGCGGGGTGACCGACCTCGACCTGGCCCTCGCGTCCCGCATCGACGTCCTCGTCGGGCAGGTCATCGGCCACCCCTGACACGGCGCCCCGGACGACCACAGCAGCAGGGAAGCGGAGCGGCCGCACGCTCGCCGCACGCTCGCCCCGGTCCGGGGGGCCCCCCTTTGCTGCTGTTGTGGTCGTCAGCCCGCCGCCAGCAGCACGACGCCGGTGAGCGCGACGGCCACGCCGAGCTGCTGGCGCAGCGCCAGCCGCTCACCGAGCACGAGCACTGCGAGACCGACCGTGACGACGGGCGCGAGGGTGGCGAGCACGGCGACGACACTGACCAGCCCCTGCGTCGTGGCGATGCCGTAGGCCACCGTGCCGATGAGCAGCAGCAGCCCCGGTAGGGCCACCGCGGGCAGCTCCCGGCCCGGCAGGGCGACCGGAAATCGCCGGGCGCGCACAACGGCTGCGGTGCAGACCACCAGCGTGACCCGGCTGACCAGCACCGCCCATGAGGTGTGGTCGGCGGAGGCCGCACCGAAGAAGGCCAGGAACCCGCCGAAGGCCACCGCTGACAGCACCGCGAGCACGATCGTGCGCGGCGCGGCGTGGGTACGGCCGCCGCCCCGCCGGGCCGCGGCCAGCACGACCCC
>JBKJOO010000430.1:0-2618 GCA_046595615.1 Mycobacteriales bacterium
CCCCGACTCCCTGTACGCGATCCACACCAAGACCGGCACCTGGGACACGTTCATCCTGGTCATCCTCATCGGCTTCCTGGTGATCGCCCTGGTCGTGTTCGTCGAACAGTCGCAACGCCGCATTCCCGTTCAGTACGCCAAGCGGATGATCGGGCGCCGGATGTACGGCGGGACGAGCACATACATCCCGCTGAAGGTCAACATGGCCGGGGTGATCCCGGTCATCTTCGCATCCTCGATGCTGGCCCTGCCCGGGCTCCTTGCCCAGTTCAACCGTGGGACGACGAGCCCGCCGGCCTGGGTGACCTTCATCGAGCGCTACCTCACGCGTGGTGACCACCCGATCTACATGGCCGCGTACGTCGGGCTGATCGTCTTCTTCACGTTCTTCTACGTGTCGATCACCTTCAACCCGGTTGAGGTCGCCGACAACATGAAGAAGTACGGCGGGTTCGTCCCGGGCATCCGTCCCGGCCGGGCCACCGCCGAGTACCTGGACTACATCCTGTCCAGGATCACCAGCTTCGGGGCGCTCTATCTGGGCGTCGTCGCCGTACTGCCCTATCTGCTGTTCAACCTGACGGCCGGGGCGAATCGGTTCCCATTCGGTGGCACCGCGGTGCTCATTGTCGTCGGCGTCGGGCTCGAGACGGTGAAGCAGGTCGAGAGCCAGTTGATGCTGCGCAACTACGAAGGCTTCCTGCGCTAGTGCGCCTCGTCCTGGTCGGGCCACCCGGAGCGGGCAAGGGGACCCAGGCCCAGTTCATCGCCCGGCACCTGGGGGTGCCGACCATCTCGACGGGCGACATCTTCCGCGCCAACGTCAGCACCGGCACCCCGCTCGGGTTGCAGGCCAAGGCCTACATGGACCGCGGGGATCTCGTCCCGGACGACGTGACAATCGAGATGGTCCGGCTTCGGCTCAAGGAGCCCGATGCGGCCGACGGCTTCCTGCTCGATGGGTTCCCGCGGACCGTGCCGCAGGCACAGGTGCTCGATGACATCCTGCTCGAGACCGCCGACGTCAAGCTCGACGTCGTGCTCGAGCTGGTCGTCGACTCCGACGAGGTGGTCCGCCGGCTGTCGGGGCGCCGGACCTGCCGGACCTGCAACCGAATCTGGCACGTCGACTTCGATCCGCCGGCGGTGGAGGGGGTCTGCGACGTCGACCGGGGCGAGCTGTACCAGCGCGACGACGACCAGGCCGCGACGATCAAGAACCGGCTCGAGGTCTACGAGCTGTCGACGGCGCCGCTCGTCAACTACTACGCCGGCCGGGGTGTGCTGATCGGGCTCGATGCCACCGGCCCGGTCGACGACGTCACCCAGCGGGCGATCGACGCGTTGCGTCCGCTGCAACACGACCCGTGAGCCGCGGTGCCCGGCGACCGCGGGGGGTCACCGTCAAGACCGCCGCGCAGCTCGCCCTGATGCGCCGGGCCGGGCTGGTCGTCGCCGAGGCGCTCGCCCGGATGACCGAGGCGGTCGCCCCGGGCGTGAGCACCGGCGCGCTCGACCGGATCTGCGCCGCGGTCATGGCCGAGGCCGGGGCGGTGCCGTCGTTCCTCGGCTATCACGGCTTCCCGGCCACGATCTGCGCCTCGGTCGGCGCCGAGGTCGTGCACGGCATCCCGAGCGAGCACCGGGTGCTCGCCGAGGGCGAGCTCGTCTCGATCGACTGCGGGGCGATCTTGGCGGGCTGGCACGGCGACGCGGCGGTCACGGTTGCGGTGGGCCAGTGCGAGCCGGCCGTGCTCGAGTTCTCGGCGGTGACCGAGCGTGCGCTGTGGGCCGGGCTCGCAGCTGTCCAGCTCGGCGGCCGACTCTCCGATGTCGGTGCCGCGGTCGAGTCGGTCGTGCGCCCGCACGGTTACGGTCTGCTCGAGGACTACACCGGCCATGGGATCGGCCGGGCGATGCACGAGCCGCCGTGCGTGCCGAACCTGGCGCCGCAGGGAGCTGGCCGAGGGATGCGGCTCGAGGGCGGCATCGTGCTGGCAGTCGAGCCGATGGCCACGCTCGGGGCGCCGCAGGTGCGCGAGCTCGACGACGGCTGGACCGTCGTGACCCTCGACGGTCAGCAGGCCGCGCACTGGGAACACACGGTGGCGGTGACCCCGGACGGGCCCTGGGTGCTGACCGCCTTCGACGGCGGGGCCGGCCGGCTGGGCACGCCCGCCCGCTGACCGGTTTGGCGGTTCGGCCAGTCCCGACGTACGATAAGCCGTCGGTCTGTGACCGGCGCTCGTCGTCATGCGCTCTGCGTGGTTCCTCGGGTGTCGTCCGTGGACTGTGTCACCAGACCCGCAGCCAACGTAGCGACGAACCACCGACTGAATCAGGGGACATGCCGAAGAAAGACGGGGCCATCGAGATCGAGGGCCGGGTGGTCGAGCCACTGCCCAACGCGATGTTCCGCGTCGAGTTGCAGAACGGCCACAAGGTGCTGGCCCACATCAGCGGCAAGATGCGCCAGCACTACATCCGCATCCTCCCAGAGGATCGCGTTGTGGTGGAGCTTTCGCCGTACGACCTCTCCCGCGGTCGCATCGTCTACCGCTACAAGTAAATCCAGACACGTTCAGATCCCAAAGAGAGAATCTCGATGAAGGTCAACC
>JBKJOO010000033.1:0-2576 GCA_046595615.1 Mycobacteriales bacterium
GAACACCGCAATTGCATGGGTTCGCGGGCATGACTTGCCGCTTATGCACGACAAGCACTCGCCAGGAGACGAGCCGATCCTGGAAGACATCCGGCCCGACGGCTGGCCCGAACTACGCGTCTACGTCACTCGTGATGGATGGCACCTCGTCATGGCGATCTGCCGCGACCTGCTGAACCCGCAGGCGGTGCACGCGTTGTCGGAGGCGGGCGCCAACCTGGTTCTGGTACCGGCGATGAGCGAGACCCTCATGACCTTTGGGGGTCCGACCTCGCAGCTCGTCGGAGCGACCCAGGCAGTCGTGGCCATCGCCAACAACCCAGCACAATGGCCTGCTCTGATCGGGCGTGCCGGACGACCGGCTCGCGCATTGTTCGGGCATCCGGGTCTGGATCGGCAGACCCGAGCGGTCACCTCGCAAGGGACCGACCCCGGAGTCGCAATGTTGACAGTCAAAAACGCCCAGATCGCCTGGCGATCTATCCCGCCACAGACAACCACTTGCCAAGACACCGAGGTCGAGCCCAAAGAGTCCGATTCGGGTAAAGTGGGCGCTCGCCCAGAATGGCTGAATCGGGTCGCGGCCGACTGGTGCCAAGGACTGCCGGTTCGCCCCGTCCTCGAAAGTCGAGTGCTCCTGCGGCAGTCAGCGGTCTTGATACTCCTGACCGACGACTCCGCCGGACCGGCCGTCCTCCTGTCGCAGCGGACGGCGGACCTCTCCGACTACCCCGACAAGTGGGTCTTCCCAGGAGGATCCTGGGAGCCGGGCGACGCCGACCTAGCTGCTACCGCACTACGAGAAGCGCGTGAGGAAGTCGGACTGGACATTCGGAACGTGGACGTCGTAGGCGCGATGCTCCCACGTGTGCTGTTTGAGACCGGCTTCCTGGTGACCCCTGTTCTAGCGGTGGGCGGACGAGCCAGCCCTCACGCTTTCACCGAACGCCGCTGAAGTTGACGCCTTCCGGTTCGTCCCTTTTTCTCAACTATTCGCCGAGGGAAGCGGTGGCCTAGCGTTTGCGGCCGAGGCGGGTCTCGGCTCGATGACCAGTTCAGTGCTGGCCGAGTTGGCCGACATCCTTGCCTCGGAGCCAACCCGCCGGACGCCGCCAGCCTGAGCGGCACCGATCGGCGCAAGAGCGGGTCAGCCTCCACTGGCCCACACGACGAAGCCTGGCGCATCGACCGCCGCCGTGTCGGTCACCACGCCGTCCAGGTCAAACGGGAAGGCGTCGTAGCTTGCAGGCGCCGACCGGGGACTGGCCGCCGGGCAGGCGTCCGCCGGCGCATCGAGGTTCGAAACTGAGGGCGCGGTGGGGACAAGAATGCACCTTGCTTCTGGAGCCGCGCACAACGCTAGAGACGCTGACCGTCAGGGTCAGGACCTTCGTCACCTCCGGGCACCTCATGACGACGGACAGCCGTCAAAGGACCTTTGCCCCTACTACGGCGTGTAGGGGCGGGGCAGCCTCAACACACCACCACTGCGGACGAGGGAGCACCCATGAGGATGCGCATCAAGCCCAGATATCTGATCTTGGCCGCCCTCGCTGCCGGCGGTCTTTATGCGCTTGGGGTGTCGGCAGGGACCTTGATGGTCCTCTTGGCATTGGCCTACATGGCTTTCATGCACCTCGGTCATGGCGTCGGTCACGGCCCCGGAGCCGGTGGGCATAGCGGCGGGTGCAGGGGGCATGCGCCGAGCAAGTCGGCGTACGACACCACCGAGACACCTTCCCGGCAGCAGCCGCGCGCTGGAACCGGAGACGTCGGCCACCACTGACTCTGTCCGCGTACTGTGACTCGGAGAATCGGGAACCCGTCACCAGAGCTGCGGGTAGGTCCGCGGGTCGGGAATGGTTCGGCTACTGGGCGTCATCCAGAGGAAGCCACATGGCGGTAGTCCTGGTCCGACGGTGGGTTCGTTCGTTGCGTCAGGGTGAGGTCCGGTCCGCGCCCTGAGTGCTCACTTCCGGCGCGGTCGGGGGCGAAGGCCGCTGTGCAAGGGCGGTCCACATGCTGGCCAAGATGAGCCCGACGCCGAGCAAGGTCCAACCGGCTGGCCTTTCGCCTAGCACGATGACGCCGAGCAGCAGTCCGAAAAGGGGCACCAGGAACAGCCATGCCGTCAAGGCGGACAGAGCGCATCGTTGTGCTTCGACGAACCATGCGACCGTCGAGGCGGCGGTCGCCACCAGGCCGAGGAAGCTCAGCACGACGGCGAACCGCAAGGTCCAGTGGATGTCTGGAAGCCCCTCGGCGGCGCTCGCCATCACCGCGAGCACGGATCCCCCGATCAGGAACTGCGCGGCGGCAGCGGCCACCACATCGACACCGTGGAGCAGCCGGACCAGCAAGGTGCCGGCGGTGACCGCTGCGGCGGACAGCAGGGACAGCAGTGCGCCCTGACCTCCGCCGCCGGGGAGGGCCACGACGATCAGGCCCAGGAACCCGACCAGCAGCGATCCGAAGGTGCGTCCTGACAGGCGTTCGCCGTAGAGCCACCATGCGGGCAGCAGGATCAGGAGTGGCTGTGCGTTGGCCAGCACCGCTGCGGTGCCGGTGGCCAGCCC
>JBKJOO010000146.1:0-3822 GCA_046595615.1 Mycobacteriales bacterium
GGCGCGACCACGCTCGGCCCGGCCGCCCGGCCGCTGGCCACCGTCACCCGCGGCACCGGCAACGGCGCGGACGGCAGCCGGGGCGAGGGCGCCCTGCAGGGACGGGTCGTCGCGACCTACCTGCACGGCCCGGTGCTCGCCCGCAACCCGGCACTCGCCGATCTGCTGCTGTCGCGGGCCCTCGGCCGACCGCTGGACGAGCTCGACCCCGGGCCGCACGAGCTGCTACGCCGGCAACGCCTGGCCTAGCGGCGACCCCGATCAGGCGCTGACCTTCCCGTACTGCCCCCGGCATCGATCGGGCGAGTGGCGCCCCTGTTGTCAGGGCACCTGACAACCCGTTGGCCGTGTGGTCTCATGCGCTCTCGACGCTGGAGGTCGCATGAAGCACACCACGTCCCTGCTCGTCACGACGGTCGTCGCATCACTGGCCGCCCTGGGCCTGACCGGCGGGTCAGCCCAGGCCGGCAACCTGTCCAGCTACGACGGGGCTTCCTGGTACGGCAAGTACCTGAGCGTCTCGGGCGGCACGTCGGCTGTCTGCAGCGGCAACGCAGGCAGTACCGGCCAGCTGGCCTACAGCAGCAACGTCGACGCCAGCCACGAGTGCGGATCGCAGAGCGAGACGTTCATCGCAACCAGCTCCTCAGGCAGCGTCGTCATCGCCGGCAGCAACGAGATCCAGCGGCTGCCGATGAGGGCGATGTCCTCGACCGACGGGGGGAGCACCTTCACCGGCACCGACCTCCCGCTGCCCCCTCCGATCACCAATGGGGGCTTCAACTTCGGTTCGGACCCGACGATCGCGTTCGACTCGCGGGGCAACGCCTACTACGGCTACATCGTGGTGTTCTTCTCCGCCGGCGGCGCGATCAACGGCACCGAGATGGCGGTGGCCCGCTCGTCCAACAGCGGCAGGACCTGGACGAGCACCTACTTCGCGCCACAGACCGGGTCGGGCCAGTTCGACGACAAGCCCATGATCACCGTCGACACCAGCGCCGCCCACCCCAACCGGGTCTACCTCGCCTGGGACCACGCGACCGGCAGCAGCTCGTCGGACAAGAACGGCAACAACATCGTCCTGTCCTCCTCCGACGACGGGGGGCTGAGCTTCTCAGCACCCGTCGCCGTGAGCGGTGCCTTCACCGGCAGGACCGGCGGCATCGGTGCCGATCCCTACGTCACCGCGACCGGTCTCCTGCACGTCGCTTGGCAGGACTACGCCCACGGAGCGATCGTCGACGTGTCGTCGACGGACGGGGGCGCGACCTTCTCGGGCCGGCACACCGTGGCCAAGGTCAACGGCTTCGACTTCGCCGTAGCCGCCCAGGCGACGCGCGCTGCCCTGGTCTACCCCTCCTGCGGCTCGTACAAGTTCACTCTGCTGTGCAGCTATACCAACGGCTCGAGCGCTTCCACGAGCGTGTACGTCGGGGTCTCCACCGACGGCGGCGTGACCTGGTCGTCGACCCCGGTCCCGGCCGGTGGCGACCAGTTCAACCAGTGGCTCGCCGTCGACCAGTCCACCGGAGCACTGGACGTCTCCTACTACGACACCGGCACCCACGGCGCAACAGCGACCCGCTACACCCTGGCGCGCGGCAAGGTCGGTGGCCGTTTGACGGCTACGCCCGTCGCCACGGCACCCACCGACGAGAGCTGCTGCTCCCCGAGCGTGGACTCCGGCAACCAGTACGGCGACTACGAGGGCCTGGCAGCCGGGAACGGCGTCGTGCACCCGGTCTGGACCGACCGCCGCCTGGCCGTGAGCGATCTGGGTCTGCGGGAGGAGGTCTTCACGGCCAAGCTGGCCTCCTGAGGGAGCCCTCTACGCTCAACCACGCTTCATGACCAAGAGCCCTCGATCTCCTCATCAGGCGCCGGGCGACGGGCTCCCCGTCAGCACGGAGGACGCTTTCGAAATCATGACCGTCCTGGTCACGTCAAGGTCCTACAGGTCGAGCTCATTCGCCCGGCTCAGCAGCCATTCCATCGCTGCAGGCAGCGCGATGTCGAGCGAGTCATTCAAGCCCTCGTGGTCGTAGCCGGCGTAGACGTTGAAGGGAACGCTGCGCTGGCGAAGGCCGGCCATGTACTCACCGTGGGACAGCACCATCTCGACCGCGTCCGTGTCTCGATCTCCCCAGAAGCAGTAAAGCGGGCAGGGCAGATCGTCGACCAGGGTGTCCGGCGACAGGTTTGCGAGATCCCGGTAGAACGCCAGGGCCGCTAGCGGGTCGAACCGGGCACGCACCCGCGCCAGTGCGGCTGGATCCTGCTGCAATGCTCGGGCTTGGTCTTCGACATCGGCCAGAGTGACCCCGTAGTCACCGAGGAGGGGGAACCCTCCCGCAGCGACAGCGGCGACAGCGCTGCTGTTGCGCAACCGGCGGGCAAGCCACGGTCCGAAGGCGCCCGTGAAGGAGTACCCGAAGAACAAGAAGCGGTCATACCCCACCTGGCGGGCGACGGCCTGCAAGTCAGTCGCCCAACGCTCGACGTCGTAAGGAGGACCTCCGGTCCTCGTGCTTTGGCCGTAGTCCCTCGGGGACGCAACGATGAGCGTGAAACGCTCCGCCAGTCGCGCTTCCAGCGCGTCATCCCACGTGTAATTGCACTCCGGAGCGACAAGCGGGGGGCCAGCCCCATGCACCCGGTAGGCAATTTGGACACCTTGCAGATCAAGGAACTCCACGAATCTCCCGGCTCGAGCCACAGGCTGACGACGCTCCAGAATGTTCACGGTAGCGAGAGTGCCAGCCACCGCCCTCGTACCGTCCGAACCGGGCGTTGAGTGAGCCCGTCGACCCCGGCTGGCTCTGGACAGTCTTATGAACAGCGCACGTCACCGAAGGCCCGCATAACCTCCGGGATGCGGCGCTCTCCACGCTGTTGCCGCTCGCGCCGAGACACGAGGACGACGCCTGTGCCAAAGCCTGAGAGTCACGAAGAGCGTCCGCCAGTAGAAGCCCGCCTCGTAGATCCCCGCCGCTGTGAACACGACCGCAGCGAGGAGCCCTTGGCCCCAATCCGGGATGTCGGGACGCGGGTCGCGCATGCTCGATCCTCCAAGCAGTGAGACAGAAGCTACCTGTTCGGGCACCGAGACGACGCGGGGTCCTGGCATCGCCGCTGCGCCTCGGGGGACCATTTCGGCGGCAGCGCCGACGTGACCTGCACGCCGCATGGGTCGAGCTCCACCATCCGATCCAGTGTCGAGTTGCCGGCTTGGGGCTCATGGCCGCGACGGGGAGAGAACATCGGGATCGACTGCGACCCGCAGCACCCGACACGAGTACGCCGGTCGGGCGGCCACGACATCGTCTCATTGATGGCGGTCTCTTTCACTCTCGCCGCCGCAACCGTGCGGGTGGGCTACATCCGAGGCAGGTACCGAAGGGTGTAGCGCCGGTCGAGGTCTTTACGCGGCGTAGGAACGCGGCGCTTTACGCGGTCGAGCCGGCATTGCATGCCTGCGGACAGAGCGCATTCCCCATAGGACTTTCGCCTCTGTCGTAGTGCTTTCCTTCTGGGCATCTGGCTCCTCGCCCGAGGCCGCCGCCTCACCGAGGCCTAGGTGATGCCCCTCCTTCTCCGCTCCAAGCGCTCACCGGATGGGGGCTGCGGGCGGCGAGCAAGGTTCCGCCACCAGTAGATCGGCATGGTGAGCGGAGCCGCAAGGTAGAGGGCGAGCCCCCACTCCAACTTCTGGGTCAGCCGTAGATCGACCCGGCGTGCGGCGTGCACGCCGTACCCGATGAACAGAAGAATGCTGAGTGGTATGGCGAGGTAGATGGCGACCATGACAACTTGCCACGG
>JBKJOO010000260.1:0-4467 GCA_046595615.1 Mycobacteriales bacterium
CAGCAGCCGGCCGATCGGCACGCTGAACTCCGTCACGCCCTGATCGTGCAGCGCGTTGACGAGCGCATAACCGAACGCTGTGCCGAGCACGAGGCCGAGCAGCGCGCCGTACACAGCGATGATCACGCTCTCGACCCGGATCATCCGGCGCAGCTGCCGGCGCTGCAGCCCGACCGCGCGCAGCAGGCCAAGCTCGCGGACCCGCTCGACGACCGACAGCGCCAGGGTGTTGACGATGCCCAGCACCGCGATGAGCACCGACAGCACCAGCAGCCCGTTGACCGCGTTGAGCAACTGGTCGACCTGCTTGCCCTGCGCCTGGACGAACTGCGAGCGGTCCTGGACCCGAATGTTGGGGAAGGGCCGGACGGCGGCGTCGACGATCGCCCGGGTGGCGGCCGGACTCGCGCCCTTCGCCGCGCGGACCGCCACGACCAGCGGGTCGTGCACCGAGGTGTTGGCGTCGAAGACCGATTTGGACACCAGATAGCCGCCGGCGAACTGATTGGTCGCGTACGTCGCGCCGAGCCGCAGCGAGGTCACCCCGGTGCGCGCCCAGGTGACCGGCACCTGCTGGCCGACCCGCAGACCCTGGGATTTGGCGACGTCGGCGCTCATGACGAGTTCGCCCCGGGCCAGCGCGGCCAGGTCGCCGTCGACGGCGGTGAGACGCAAGGTCTGCGCGAGCGCCGCCGGATCGACCCCCTGGATGCTGACCCGGCTGGCGCCGCCGGTGCGTCCTTTCACCGCCGCTGAACCCTGCGTGAACGACGCGACCGCGGCGATCCCGGGCTTGCCGCGCAGGGCGTCGGCCACCTGCGGGCCGAAGGGCTCGAACCGCTCGGTGCTGAGCACGTAGTCCGCGCCGAGCGAGCTCTGCACGATCGCCTCGACGCTCTTTTTCAGCGAGGCCCCGAGCACGCTGACCGCGCTCACCAGCGCCAGGCCGACCATCAGCGCGGCGGCGGTCGCCGAGGTGCGCCGCGGACTGCGGACCGCGTTGCCACGACCCAGCCGACCGGGTACGCCGAGCCGGGCGAACGGCGCCCCGAGCAGCGAGGTGACCGGGCGGGCCACGAACGGCGACAACGTGGCCACCCCGATGAAGGCCAGCACGGCCCCGAGCCCGACGAGCGGCAGGGTGCCGTTGGACAATCCCTGCGCAAGGGCGAGCACGCCGACCAACAGCAGCCCGCCGCCGACGAGCCCACGGCGGCGCAACGAACGGTCCTCGGCCGGGCCCGAATCGCGCATCGCCTCGACCGGCGACACCCGCGCGGCCCGGCGGGCCGGGATGAGCGCCGCGGCTGCGGTCACCCCGACCCCGACGACGAGTGCAGCGAGGACCGTGCGCCCGGCGATCACGGTCGGGCCGTTGGGCAGCGGGATGCCGAGCAGATCGAGCAGGGCGCGCAGCCCGGAGGCGACCGCGATGCCGAGGGCGAAGCCGGCCGCCGAGCTGACCACCCCGACGACGAGCGCCTCGAGCAGCACCGAGCGGGTGACCTGCCCGCGACTCGCGCCGAGCGCGCGCATCAGGGCCAGCTCGCGGGTGCGTTGGGCGACGAGCATCGAGAAGGTGTTGAAAATCAGGAAGGCGCCGACGAACAGCGAGATGCCGGCGAAGACCAGCAGCGCGGTCGAGAAGAACCCCAGGCCCTGCTTGACCTGCGCGCTGGACTCGTTGACGGACTGGGCGCTCGTGATGGCCTCGAAGCCCTTCGGCAGCACCCGGGCGATCCGGGATCGCAGCTCGGCCTGGCTGATCCCGTCCGCGCCGGCCACCGCGAGCTGGGTGTAACTGCCGGGGACGCCGGCGTAGCGCTGGGCCGCCTCGACCGGGAACGCCACCAGGCTGGCGCCGGCGATGTTGTCGGTGGTCGCGAACCCGACGATGCCGACCAGCTGGAAACGCCTGGCCGGGCCCTTGAGGAGCACCTGGATGGTGTCGCCGACACGCAGCTTGGACTTCCGGGCGGTGATCGCGTCGATGGCGACCTCACCGTCACCGGTCGGCGCCCGCCCCTGCTTGACCCTGAGGCTCTCCTGCCGCGACCCGGGCGAGATGTCGACGGCGAGCGACGGCGCGCCGCCGGTGCTGACCGGCTTGCCGTCCCGACCGACCACCTGGGCGAAGCCGCTCACGTTGCCCCGGGCCTCGGTGACGCCGTCGACCTGGCGGATCCGGTCGAGCACGGCTTGCGGCACCGGCGCCCGATCGCCGGTGGCGTCGAGCGCCCCGAACGGCGAGGTGCCACGCACGCCGACCGCCGTACCGACGTTGATCGTGGTGAAGAGCCGGTCGAACACGACGCCGAGCGAGTCGGTGAGCACCAGCGTGCCGGTCACGAACGACACGCCGAGCAGGACGGCCAGCCCGGACAGCAACAGCCGGAGCTTGCGGGCCAGCAGGCTCTTGATCGTGGCGCGCAACATCAGCCGACTCCTGCGGCCTCGAAGCGCTTCATCCGGTCGAGGACCTTCTCGCCCGTCGGGTCCAGCATCTCGTCGACGAGCAACCCGTCGGCCAGGAAGACCACCCGGTCGGCGTACGACGCGGCGTTGGGGTCGTGGGTGACCATCACCACCGTCTGGCCGAACTGGCGGGCGCTGTGCTGCAGGAACGCGAGGATCTCGGCGCCCGCGCGGGAGTCCAGGTTGCCGGTCGGCTCGTCGGCGAAGACGACATCGGGTCGGCTGACGAGCGCCCGCGCGCAGGCGACCCGTTGCTGCTGGCCGCCGGACAGCTCCTGCGGCCGGTGCCGGAGCCGGTCGCTCAGCCCGACGGCCTGGACCACCTCCTGGAACCACGCCTCGTCGACCTGGTGGCCGGCGATGTCGAGGGGCAGCCGGATGTTCTCCTCGGCGGTGAGCGTCGGCAGCAGGTTGTACTGCTGGAAGACGAAACCGACCCGGTCCCGCCGCAGGGCGGTGAGCGCCTTGTCGCCGAGCCCGACGAGCGAGACGTCGCCGACCTGGACGTCGCCGGTGTCGATGCTGTCGAGCCCGGCAAGGCAGTGCATCAGGGTCGATTTGCCCGAGCCGGACGGCCCCATCACCGCCACGAACTGGCCGCGGGGGACCTCGAAGCTGACGCCGGCGAGCGCCGTCACCGCGGTCTCGCCCTTGCCGTAGGACTTCACGACGTCGACCGCCCGCAGCGCTGTGGTGGTCTGCGCCGGAGCGCTGCTCATGGAGATCCCCTCGTCGAAGCGTCCGCAGCGCCGATGCTGCCTGGGTCAGCCGGGCGTTGGCGAGGGTCTTTCGTCCTCGATTCGCGCCAGGTGGGCGACGTGGTGGGGCGACAGGGCGTCCGGCGAGGGGACGACCTCTGGCCACGGGAGCACCTCGCCGCCGAACTCCGGGCAGAGCGCCTGGTGGTCGCACCAGCCGCAGAGTTTGCTGGCGCGGGGCGGGAACGAGCGGAGCTCGGTCGCCCGCTCGATGGCCGCCCACAACGCCAGCAACTTGCGCTCGGTCGCCAGCAGGTCGGCCTCGTCGGGGGAGTAGCGCAGGACCTCGCGGTCGCCCAGATACATCAGCTGGAGCAGCGCCGGGATCTCGCCGCGGGTGCGCCACAGCACGAGCGCGTAGAACTTCATCTGGAACAGCGCCTTGGCCTCGAATGCCTCACCGGGGGCGCGGCCGGTCTTGTAGTCGACGACCCGGACGGCGCCGGTCGGCGCGACATCGACCCGGTCGACGATGCCCCGCAGGCGGAGCCCCCCCGGCAGCACCACCTCGACGAAGGCCTCCCGCTCGGCTGGGTCGAGCCGACGCGGGTCCTCGAGCGAGAAGTAGCCGTCGAGCAAGCCACGGGCCGAGGTCAGCCACGAGGCAAGCTCGGTCTCGTCGGCGAACAGCACGCCGACCGCCGGCTCTTCGGCGAGCAGCCGGTCCCACTCGGGGGCCAGGAGCCCGGCGGCTGCCTCGGGCGTGCGCTCGGCCGCGGGCAGGTCGAACAACCGCTCCAGCACGGCGTGCACGAGCGTGCCGCGGGTCGCGGCCGAGCTCGGCGCCTGCGGGAGCCGGTCGATCGTGCGGTAGCGGTAGAGCAGCGGGCAGGTCATGAAGTCGCCGGCGCGCGACGGGGATAGCGACCCCAGAACAGGCAGCCCACCGACGACGGAGTCCTCGACCGCAGCCGGTGGCGCGGTCTCGGGGGATGCTTCGGTGCTCATGACCCATCACGGTACGGCCCCGGTCGGACACGTTCTGGGACCCTGTGGACAGCCGCCCCGCCTACGCTGCCGAGGTGCCCAGCCCACGACGCTTTCGCGGCCTCCAGGTGGCCCGCGTATCCGGCGTACCGGTGATCGTGACGCCTTCGTGGTCGCTGTTCGGGCTCTACATCGTCCTGCTCTACGCGCCGCAGGTCCAAGACCGGGTGGGGCAGACCCAGGGGTACGTCGTCGCGGGCGCCCTCGCGCTGATGCTGCTGGCCAGCGTGATCCTGCACGAGGTCGG
>JBKJOO010000332.1:0-3348 GCA_046595615.1 Mycobacteriales bacterium
GACAGGCTCGAGGTGGCCCAGGTGTCCATCACATCGGGATCGGCGGCGAAGCCCCCCGGCTGGTCACGCTGCTCGGCCTGGAAGCCGGCCGGCACGTCGCTGGTCGGATCAATCGGCAGGTCGCGCTCGGCCGGGAGCAACGGCGCGTCGTACAGACGCTCGCCGGCGCTGTCCAGGCGGTACCAGAGCGGGAACGGCACCCCGAAGAACCGTTGCCGACTGATCAGCCAGTCGCCGTTGAGCCCGCCAACCCAGTTGTCGTAGCGGGACTGCATGAAGCCCGGATGCCACACCAGCTCCTTGCCGCGGCCGAGCAGGGCGTCGCGCAGGTCGCCGTCCCGGCCGCCGTTGCGCAGATACCACTGCCGGCTGGTGACGATCTCCAGTGGCCGGTCACCACGCTCGTAGAACTTCACCGGGTGGGTGATGGCCTTGGGCTCGCCGATCAGGTCGCCGGCGGCGGCGAGCAGCTCGACGATCCGGGTCTGCGCCTGCTTGACAGTCTTGCCGGCCAACTCGGCGTAGGGCCCCGCCGCCACCCCCGCCGGCGCGGTCGCGGCGAGCCGGCCGTCGCGACCGACGATGCTGCGCACCGGCAGGTCGAGCTCACGCCACCAGGTGACGTCGGTCGTGTCGCCGAAGGTGCAGATCATCGCGATGCCGGAGCCCTTGGCCGGGTCGGCCAGCTCGTGCGCCAGCACCGGGACCGCCACCCCGAACAGCGGCGTGGTGACGGTGCTGCCGAACAGCGCCTGGTAGCGCTCGTCATCCGGGTGCGCCACGAGCGCCACACAGGCCGGCAGCAACTCGGGCCGGGTCGTCTCGATGAAGACCGGCTCGCCGTCGGGCCGGGCGAAACCGATCCGGTGGTAGGCGCCGGGCATCACGCGGTCGGCCAACTCGGCCTGTGCGACGGCGGTGCGGAAGTCGACGTCCCACAGCGTCGGGGCTTCGGTGGCGTAGGCCTCACCGCGCGCGAGGTTGCGCAGGAAGGCTCGCTGGGCGGCCCGGCGGGCCCGGTCGCCGATCGTCTCGTAGGTGTGCTGCCAGTCGACCGAGAGCCCGAGCCGGCGGAACAACGCCTCGAACACCTTCTCGTCCTCGAGCGAGAGCCGATGGCACAGCTCCACGAAGTTGCGTCGGCTGATGCTGACCTGCGGCGTCCCCTTCTTCAGTGCGCCACTGCCAGCCGGCGGCTCATATGCCGGGTCGTAGGGCTGACTCGGGTCGCAGCGCACCCCGTAGTAGTGCTGGACCCGGCGCTCGGTCGGCAGGCCGTTGTCGTCCCAGCCCATCGGGTAGAACACGGCCTTGCCGGTCATCCGCTGGTAGCGCGCGATCAGGTCGGTGTGGGTGTAGCTGAACACGTGGCCGACGTGCAGGCTGCCGGACACGGTGGGTGGCGGCGTGTCGATGGCGTAGACGTCTGCCCGGTCGGCGGTGCGGTCGAAGGCGTAGGTGCCCTGCTCCTGCCAGGCCGCGCTCCAGGTCGCCTCGAGACCGTCGAGGGTCGGGCGCTCTGGCATCCGGGAGCTGGCGTCGGTCACGAGGGGAGTCTAATGAGGGGGTCCGACAGGTTTCCTAGGCTGCCGCCCGTGACCGTGGACCTCGACCTGGACGACCGCTGGGCCTACGGGCCGGGCATTCAGCACGGCGGCTTCCTGCTGCAGACGGTGACCGGCGCCGCCGTGACCGAGCAGCACCCGCACCCGCTGGCCGTCACCTCGCACTTCCTGGCGCCGCCCGGCCTCGGCCCCGCGCAGGTCGAGCTGGCGACCCTGCGCACCGGCCGCTCCACCTCGGTCGTGCACGCCAAGCTCGTCCAGGCCGGCCGCACCTGCCTGGACGTCGTCGTCACCGCCGGCCGACTCGGCGAGCCCGGCGCCCCGGCGTACGACGTGTCGGTGCCACCCGCGCTGCCACCGGTGCAGGACTGCCCGCGCAACGGCGCGGCCCCCGGCCAGGAACGCAACGGCATCACCGAACAGCTCGAGATCCGGATGGATCCTGCGGCCGCCGGCTGGCTGGGCACGCCGTCCACCTCAGCCCTGGTCCGGGGCTGGCTGCGCCGCGCCGACGGGACCGAACCCGACCCGCTCGGGTTGCTCTGCCTGGCCGATGCGCTGCCCCCGGTGACCTTCGCGCTCGGCCTCACCGGTTGGGTGCCGACGGTGTCGCTCACGGTCCACGTCCGGGCGCTCCCCGCACCGGGCTGGATCCGGGCGGTGCAGCAGGCCACCCTCCTGCAGGACGGCTGGCTCGATGAGACCTGCGTGCTGTGGGACTCGACCGGGCGGATGGTCGCCCAGGCCTCGCAGCTCGCGATGTACCGTCCGTAGCCCGGCTGCCTCCGGCGCCGACCTGCTTGCCGCCGCCTCCCCACCGGGCCGATCTTGACGATGTTGCCGGCGACACGCCGATCTGGGCGACCAGATCGTCAAGATCGCCGAATTCGGGGCGACCGCACGAGCGCGAGTTGGGCGCTGGTTGGAGTGAGTCAGCCGAGCGGTCGCTCAGGCGGTCTTCTCGCGGCGCTCGCGGCGGGCCGGTGTCGACGCGTCGCGCGGCACCAGGGTCGGATTGACGTGCTCGAGGACGACCTCGCGGGTGATCACGCAGGTGGCGACGTCGCCGCGCGAGGGGATCTCGTACATCACCGACAGAAGGACCTCTTCCATGATGGCCCGCAGTCCACGCGCGCCGGTGCCGCGCTTGATGGCCTGGTCGGCGATCGCCTCGAGCGCATCGTCGGTGAACTCGAGTTCGACGCCGTCGAGCTCGAACAACCGGGCGTACTGCCGCACCAGGGCGTTCTTGGGCTCGGTGAGGATGCGGATCAGGGCCTCGCGGTCCAGGTTGTGCACGCTCGTCAGGACCGGCAGGCGGCCGATGAACTCCGGGATCATGCCGTACTTCAGCAGGTCCTCGGGCATGGCCTCGCTGAAGACGTTGCCCGGGTCGACCTCGTGCTTGCCGTGGGTGATCGAGGTAAAGCCGATGGCCTTTTTGTTGGTCCGTTGCTCGATGACCTTGTCAAGGCCGGAGAAGGCGCCGCCGACGATGAACAGCACGTTGGTGGTGTCGATCTGGATGAACTCCTGGTGCGGATGCTTGCGACCCCCTTGCGGCGGCACCGAGGCCGTCGTGCCTTCGAGGATCTTCAGCAGCGCCTGCTGGACGCCCTCACCGGACACGTCCCGGGTGATCGAGGGGTTCTCACTCTTGCGGGCAATCTTGTCGACCTCGTCGATGTAGATGATCCCGGTCTCGGCCTTCTTGACGTCGTAGTCGGCCGCCTGGATGAGCTTGAGCAGGATGTTCTCGACGTCCTCGCCGACGTAGCCGGCC
>JBKJOO010000454.1:0-2718 GCA_046595615.1 Mycobacteriales bacterium
CCGGCGACCAGAATGTCGGCGCCTCCCTTGGCGTCCACAACACGGTATTCCCCGTCGTCGTGGCCGGTGATGACGACCGGGCATCGTTCGCGTTCATCGGAACGACGACCGCCGGCAACTCCCAGGATGCGGCGACCTTCCACGGCGACTGGCACCTCTACATCTCCACGACCTACGACAGCGGCTCGTCATGGGTGACGGTGGACTCGACCCCGACCGATCCGGTCCAGCGTGGTTCGCTCTGCACCTCGGGCACCACCTGCGGCAACGACCGCAACCTGCTTGACTTCATCGACGCCACGGTCGACTCTGCCGGCCGTGTCCAGGTGGGCTACGCCGACGGCTGCACCGACGCCTGCGCCACGCCCGAAGGTGCACAGAACTTCGACGCCTACGCCACGATCGCACGTCAGCAGAGCGGCCGGACGCTGTATGCCGCGAACGACCCGCTGGCCAACCTGACGCCGACCGCTCTGAGCGCACCCAAGAGGTCCGGCCTCATCGTCCCGACGGCCACGCTGGCCAATATCGGAGCGGACAAGGCGCTCGCAGCCACCCTGCGGCTCGTCGTGGACGGCAAGGTCGTTGCCACCTCGACCGCCGCCGATCTGGGCGCCGGACAGAGCAGACTCATTACGTTCGCCGGCATCAAGCTGGCCAGGGGCACGCACACGGTCGTGGTCGTGGCCGACCCTGCCAATACCGTGCGTGAATCCAGCGAGGCGGACAACAAACGCACCCTGATCGTGACGTCGTGATGGTTCGGGGCCGGCTCCGGACCGCCGGGGCGGCCTCGCTGGCAGTTCTCGCGGTCGCCGGCGCGAGCGGCTGCCAGAGCGCGGACAAGGTGGCTGCTGACCACGCGGCCAAGCAGACCACCTGCGCCAAGGACGCCAAGGCCATCGCGCTGCCGGCGGACTTCCCCGCGACAGCACAGCTGCCGGTCGGCTATGTCGTCTCGGCAGTCGAGAAACGCGACGGTGGCCGGATCGTGATAACGGCAGTCTCGCCAAAGCCGTTCAAACAGACGCTTGCCGACATGCAGGCCGCCTTCTCGGCCGGCGGCTGGAAGCTGAGCGAGGGAGAGGTCGAGGAGGCTGACGCCGAGTCAAACTTCGCCGGCAACGGCATCCTGGGCCGCTGGGGCATCCGCGCGATCACGGCGTGCAAGGGCAACACCGGCGTCTCGCTGGTGACGGCCAGGAAAGGCTCCTGACGTTCACTCCATCCTTCAGGCCACTGTGGACCACGACCTACCAGCGCTGAGTGACGCCATCGTGCGCCTACTCGACGCATCAGGCGAGCCGTTGGCAAGCGATCGAATAGCCCAGCAGGCTCGTGTCTCACCCGGACAGACCCGATGGCGGTGCAGCCGTGGCAGCGTCAGGCGTGGCCTGTCGCCAGCGACGGCGACCAGGACCCGGACCACGACACCGACGACGCCAGGCAGCGGTGCTGACCACCACCGCTGCCGCCAGGGCGTAGCCGCCGGTCACGCTGAGCGGAGGCGAGCCGTTGCCGGCGTAAGCGACGTACCCGGCGACCGCCACCGCAAGCCACTCGAGGCGCTGGGACAGCACGGCCAGCGCGACGAGCGGCGCGGCATACCAGGGGTAGCTCGGGGTGGTCACCAGCAGCAGAGAACCGAACAGCACGACAGCGGCGTGCCGGGGCGCGTCGACTCTCGCCGTCCGAACGGCCCAGATGGCGACAGCTCCCATGGCCACGAGCATCGCCGGGGTGAGCAGAGTGTCCGGCACGACCAGCCGCAGAAGTGCCGCGCGGTCCCCTCCGCCCTCCTCCGACAGGTAGCCAGGCAGGTAGCCGAGCACCAGTGCGCCGGCGACCACCACGTGCGGCAGGTACGACGCGACGATGGTTGCTGTCGCGACCAATGGCGCCTGCCAAGAGTGTCGGATTCCATTGTGGCGCAACGGCATGAAGGCAGGCAGCAGAACCAGTGGGGTGAGCTTGACCGGGGCCGCGGCACCGAGCAGGAGACCGGCAACGGCGCTCGAGGCCGCCCGCCCGCCTCGCGTCGACACGGCGAGGACGGCGCCGACGATGAACGCGGCACTGAGGATGTCGACGTGTCCGCCGTTGCCCGCCTCGATGATCACCGTCGGGCACCAGGCCCACCAGAGCGTCTCGCACGGGTTTCGGCCGCGCCGCAGAAGCCAGGCCGCGAGCACGCCCGCCACCGCTGCCGCCAGCAACGCACTGGCGATCTGGATCCCAAGGGTTCCGGCCGACCAGGGAGTCACGGCAGCCACCGCCGCGAACCAGAGCTGGGCCACCGGCGGATAGATGGTCGGGACCTGCGGGCGGTTGATCCTGGTGCGCTTGTCGTCGTGGGCCCGGTTTAGGAGCTGGGCCCGGTCGGTGGGCAAGGGCGCAGTCGTGACCCCGGAAGGTTGCCCGGAGGTCAGCCCGGGGAACAGGACCGGGTCGCGCAGCCCGGCGAGGTGATCATCGAGAGGGACGTACCGGTAGGGCGAGATGCCGGACAGCTGCACCCGCCCGTCCCAGACATAGCGCCAGGCGTCGCTGCTCGATTGCGGAGGCGTGAAGACACCCGGCATCTGGATGGCCAGGGTCAGGAGCGCCATGGTCAGGACCGGACGGCTCAGGCGCCCCCGATCCCGCGTCGCCCACATCGTGGCGGCCACGGCGATGACCCAGAACACCAGGGTGACGGCAACGAGCACCCCTCGGCGA
>JBKJOO010000336.1:0-7354 GCA_046595615.1 Mycobacteriales bacterium
TAAAGAGCGGAGCGACACCATGTCGAGTGGTCCCTAGGTACTCGGCCCCGGTGATGGTCGGGGTACTCAGACAGGGGGTTGACAGAGAGGGAGGTCCATAGCGATGCACATGTCGTCCCGTAAGGCGAACCGCTTTCGGCGCTGAGCTGGGATGACCGGTGCCCGTAGGCCGATCAGCTATCGGCGACGGCTAGCCGAGCCCGCTTCGTAGGGTTGGGCCATGCCCGTTCAGGTACGGCCGGCGACCCCGGACCGGTGGAGTGACCTGGTCAGGGTGTTCGGTCGCCGTGGCGAAGATCCTTCATGGTGTTGGTGTCGGCTCTTCCTCGGTTCGGCAACCAACGTCCCCGCCGCTGCGGGACCGAGACCGGACAACCGTGACGCGCTGCGGCAGGAGGTTATCCATGCCGCTGTACCGCCGGGGCTGCTCGCCTACGTCCAGGGCCAGCCGGTCGGATGGACCAGAGTTGGACCTCGTTCGGGCTTTCCTAGGGTGAGTGGCAATCGAGCGTTGGCGAGGGTGCTCACGGACGATCCTGGAGTTTGGTGGGTGACGTGCTTCGCCGTCGACAGCCGCCACCGGCGATCGGGCGTCGGGTCGGCGCTGCTCAAGGCCGCTGTCGAGTTCGCCCGTGAGCATGGAGCGACGGCCATCGAGGGTCATCCGGTCGATGTGGCTGCCCTGAGCACTGCTCAGGTCGCAGGATCTGCCGTCTTTACCGGGACCATGGCGATGTTCTCGGCTGCCGGGTTCTGCGAAGTTGCCCGCAGTTACCCCAGTCGGCCGGTGATGAGGCTGCTGGTGTGATGCCTGGGCAGTCTGCGAACGCGCGCCCAATGGGCCGCAAGCAGCAGACCGTGCGTCACCTGGACATCACCCCGGCTGTCGGTACCGCGTGTCAGGGTGATGGCATGGAGAAACTCACTACGCCGGAGATCCTCGACGCAGGGCTCGATGACTGGCGCAAACTCGCTCAGGCGCTGCACACGCGCTACCGAATTAGCGACTTCACCGAGGGGGCGACGTTCATCGCTGCCATCGCGGTGGCCGCTGATGCCGCCAACCACCATCCCGACCTGAAGATGACCTACGGGGCCGTCGACGTGTCGCTGTGCACCCACGAGGACGGGTTGTGGGTCACTCAGAAAGACATCGAGCTGGCCCAGAAGATCTCCGAGATTGCGCGGGCGAACGGGCTCACGCCCGAGCCCGCCGCCGTGACCCAGCTCGAGATCGCTCTCGACACCGCCCACGTGAACCGGGTCGCCCCGTTCTGGTCGGTACTGCTCACTGGTAGTCCCGACAACACCGTCTACGACTCGGTCTTCGACCCGATGAGCCGCGTCCCGGGGCTGTGGTTTCAGGACACCGACGAGCACGAGACGCCCAGCCAGCGATGGCACTTCGACCTATGGCTTGCACCTGAGACGGCAGAGGAGCGGATCGCGGCAGCAGTGGCGATCGGGGGGTCCATCGTCGACGACTCGGAAGCACCGTCATTCACCGTGCTCGCGGACCCGGACGGCAATAAGGCCTGCGTCTGCACATGCCTCGGGCGAGGCTGAGGGCATCCCAAGACGCCCAGCAGATGGCAATTCGCCGCGTCTACCCATAGCCGGCCTCATGTCGGCGCGGTGACCGCTGGGCGATCGTTCTGTGCAACAACCGCGCCCCCACGGGTCCCCCTTCAGCCTGGATGCACCGTGGCGACGGGACGGTTCGGCATGCCGTGAACCGCGGATGCGACCGCTGTGTCTGGAGGATGTGGCTCGCGACAGCCACATTCGACCGACTCTGAAGGAACTACCCGGGCCGTTCCTGTTACGTGGGGACGGCTCTGCGAGGTGCGATGCGTTGCTCAGCACACGGGCACGGGCGCTGGTCGAGCTCGCACGAGTGGCGCTGCGCCCGACGAGGGCACGGCCGGTTCGGCCTCTCGCCTTATGGGCATTGCAGAAGCACTGCCCGCGTGAGGAGCCCTTTTGAACCGAACATCTCAAGCCGTACCCGATTCGCCCGACCAGCCAACGCCGAAGCCAGCGCAGGAGATCGACATCCTCGCCGTCCCGGTGGACGTGGTGCAGGCCGCCCGCGACGCGTTCAACGGTCGGGCCCCCGGCACCCGTATCGCCGACCTCGTCTACGACTCGCTGATCGACGGTGACCGACGGTTCAGCGACCGCAGCGGTGTTCGGCGGCTGCGTTTCGGCGACGACCACTGGGGCTTGGAGGTGTCGGTGCGGGGCGAGGACGATCTGCTGAGGCTGGAGTTGCGCAGCACCCCTGGAGACAAACTGTCCGTCGAGGTGTGGCATGGCGGCGAGCCGCTGCACAGTCGGGCAGACGAGCAGGAAACGGCGGTGGTGGCTGGGGTGCAATCCGGGCTGGTCAGCCTTCTGGTCGACTCCATCGATTCGCCGGTGGGCCGCCGGTGGCAGACCTCCTGGGTTCGCCTCTAACCCGATCCGGGCGCGTAGAGGGCGTTCTGCGCCCGCTCCAGACTCTGGATCCGAGTGCCTCGGCTGGGTTGGCCGATCGATCAACGAGGAAGGGCAACCCCCGACGCTCAGTGGGGGAGAAATCCTTCAAGACGTAGTCAGCCGGGTCCTGCCGGCGTCACCGCGGTGCCCAACCAGGCGTCCTGGCAGATCATGCGACGCTGGCATCACGGTCGATCGCGAATTTGACCAAACCCCGCGTGCCGGAGGGCAGCCCGCTCCGGAGGCACGTGCGTCACGCGGCGAGCCGCCTACACAACGAACGGCCCGACACCGCGTCGACGTGGCCTCGTCCGAGAGCGGCGAGCTCGAGCTTTTCGATCAAGGCTGCTTGGTGTCCCGCTTGACGTTCGGCTTACGGGATGCGCAGCACGGATCTGGGCCTCGACTGTCTGTCTGTCCCGTTGCCGCCTCCGGGGTTTGTATGAGTCGCGGGTGGAGGACGTGGTGGAGCAGCGTCCCGAGCGGACGCAGCCCGACAGAGCCTTTGGTTCCGACCGGGTGGTGCCGCGGCCTGGTCGAATCTTGCAGCGGTTGGGCTCGGCTCTTGTCAGACGGGGGTGCAGCGCGGTGAAGTGATGCCGCGCCGGGCCGTTCGGCTCGACGGGCGCGCCGGTGGAGGGTTCAAGACGTGAGACGACGCCCAGCAGGGTCCGTTCTGGCAGTCGTGATGTGCACCATGGTGGCTAGCGGGGTCACCCTCGCGTCGCCGGCCGGGGCTGTTTCATCTCCGGCAGTGGCGGCGCGGCCCGGTGGGACGCAGCGGGTCATTGCTCTGTTGCGTGATCAGCATGCGGCGCTGCCGGCTAATCGGGCCCGATTCTCCCAGCGGCATCGGGTGGTCACCGGCGAGCAGGCACCGGTGCGCGACCGGGTCCGGCAGCTTGGTGGGACGACGACGCACGCCTACCAGGCGCTGAACGCTCTGGCCCTGACGCTTCCCGCCGACAAGGTCGCTGCGCTGCGCACCGATCCGCGTGTCGCTGCCGTCGTACCCGACCTGAACCGGTCGATCTCGCGGCAGTCGATCGAGCGGGCACAGCAGGCCGCGACGGCGGCGGCGGCCACGGCGGCCACGCCGCCGCCAGGGACGTGCCCCGCTGCCGGCGCACGGCCTCTGCTGGAGCCTGAGGCGCTGCAGACCACGCACACCAGTTCAGATGACCCGAAGGCGCTCACGGCCCGGTCGTTGGGCTACACCGGCGCGGGCGTCAAGGTCGCCTTCATTGCCGACGGCATCGACCCCACCAACCAGGACTTCACCCGGGCCGACGGCACGCCGGTCTTCAGCGACTACCAGGACTTTAGCGGCGACGGCCCGGACGCCCCGTCCAGCGGCGCCGAGGCGTACGGCGACGCCAGCTCGATCGCGTCCCAGGGGCGCGGCAGCTACGACCTGGCCAGCTACGTCAACCCGGCCCATCCGCTACCGGTGGGCTGCAACATCCGGATCGAGGGGATGGCGCCGGGCGCGTCCCTGGTCGGTCTGAAGGTGTTCCCGAACGCGCTGCTGACCGCGCCGACCTCGGTCATCATCCAGGCGATCGACTACGCCGTCTCGCACGACCACGTCGACGTGATCAATGAGTCGTTCGGCGCCAACCCCTACCCGGACACTGCGCTGGACCCGATCAGTGTCTTCAACCACGACGCGGTGCAGGCGGGCGTGACGGTCGTCGCCAGCACGGGTGATGCCGGGATCGGCAGCACCACCGGCACGGCCGCGACCGACCCGTTCGTGATCGCGGCTGGCGCCAGCACCACGCTGCGCAGCTACGCGCAGGAAACCGCGTTCGGCTTTCAGCTCGGCAACGGGCACTGGGTCAGCAACATGGTCTCGGCCCTGTCCTCGGCAGGCATCACCCAGACCAATCGGGTGCAGGACCTGCTGGCCCCGGGTGACCTGGGCTGGGCGCTGTGTTCCAGCAAGCTGCAGCCCGACGGCACCCAGCAGTTCGGTGGGTGCACCGACGACAAGAACGCGCCGGCCGACATCCAGAACTTCGGTGGAACCAGCCAGTCAGCACCGTTCACCGCCGGTGCGGCGGCGCTGGTGATCCAGTCCTACCGCCAGGCCCACGGCAACGCCTCGCCGACGCCGGAGCAGGTGCGGCAGGTGCTGGACAGCAGTGCTGACGACCTGGGGCTGCCGGCCCAGGAGCAGGGCGCCGGGCTGCTGAACACCTATCGGGCTGTGCAGCTCGCTGCCAGCCTGCAGAGCGCGACCCCGCAGGGCCAGGGACTCAGTACCGACGTCCCGCAGCTGTCCAGCGTCGTCAGCGCCGGCAGCCCGGTCACCTCGACCGTCGTGGTGCGCAACGACGGCCGCGGCAGCCAGACCGTCACCGCGGACGTGCGGCAGGTTGCCGCTCGGACCGGCGGCTCCAGCGCCAGTGTCCCGCTGGACGCAGCCGGCCCGACGACCTTCGTCGACTCGCGTGGCCGGACCCGCGCCTACACGTTGCAGACCTTCAGCGTGCCGCCGGGCGTCGACCTACTCAACGCCTCGATCAGCTACCCGGGGGACGCCAGCAAGCTGGTGCGGCTGAGCCTGCTGGACCCGCAGGGCACCTTCACCGGGTACACCCTGCCGCAGGGCCTGGGCGACTTCGGGCAGTTCGACGTGCACCAGCCCGCCCCCGGCACCTGGACGGCCATCGTCTGGACCGCTCACAGCGCCGCGGGCTACACCGGCCCGGTCACCCTGCGCACCAGCGAGATCACCGCCGCCCCAGCCGGCACGGTCAGCCCCGCGAGCTTCACCTTGGCCCAAGGGGAGAGCAGGACCGTGACGGTGAGCACGACAGCGCCTGCGCAGCAGGCGACCGCCAGCAGCCTGGTCCTGACCGGGCGATTCCGGCAGACCACGACCGTGCCGTTGGTAGTCCGGGCAGTCCAGCCGGTCCTGGCCGGCCGGGCGACCGCCTTCTCCGGCGTATTCGCTAACGGCAACGGCCGGGGCTTCGGCCCGGCCCAGACCGACACCTACCTGTTCGACGTACCGGCCGGCGCAAAGGACCTCGACGTCAACCTCGCCCTGAGCGGGACGCCGCCCAACCAGGTGATCGCGCACCTGTCCGACCCGAGTGGCGAGCCGGTCGCGACCGACACCAGCTACCAGCCCTCCGGCACTGCTACGAAGGCCTACCCGGGGCTGCAGGTCGTGCACTCCCGGCCCGTTCCAGGGCGGTACCAGTTGACCGTCGAACTGCTCAACCCGGTGTCGGGGGCGCCGCTGCCGCAGACCTATCTCGGCAGCGTCACGCTGAACCGGGCCAAGGTCAGGGCGGTCGGGATCCCGCACGGCCGGGTCGTCCAGGGTCGGCCGATGACCGGTCGGGTCACGGTGTATAACACCAGCCCGCAGCCGCAGAGCTACTACCTCGACGGCCGCAGTGACAACCCGCAGACCTACACCCTGACCCCGGTCGGACCGTCGACCGTCGCCCTCCCGCTGCAGGACGAGAACGTGCCGTCCTGGCTGGTACCCACCCGGACCCACAGGCTGACTGTCGGGGCCTCAGCCACAGCCCCCCTGGAGTTCGACGTGATGGCGCTGGACAACCCCACAGCCCTCAACGCGCCGAGCAGCCCGGACGTGGAAGCCACCCCGTCCGGCAACACCGCCACCGCGGTGCACAACGCCAACGAGGTGGTGTCCTCGCTGTGGGGCGCCTTCCCCAGCCTCGTCGGACCGACCAGCGGCCAGGAGCAGGGCTCGGTCACCATGTCGGCCCGCGTCCTCACCGACGGCTTCGACCGGGCCTACACCAGCAGCACCGGTGACCCACTGCTCAAGACAATCGATCCGAGCGCGCCATTGTCGAAGCCAGTCGTCATCCCGGCGGGGGGGCATGCCACGATCACGTTCACACTGACGCCGCTGAACGACGTCGGCTCCCGCATCACTGGCCACGTGTACATCAACACCTTGTCGCCATACGGGCCGCAGGGGCTGGCCGGGCTTGGGGACGAGATCGCCGCACTGCCGTACACCTACACGGTCACCTCACCAAAGCAATAGTCAAGATCCCAGAGGGCAATAAGTTCTGCATCCTCAGCCCCCGGAGCAGCTGATACTCGGCGGTCTCGCGTAACTGTCCTTGCTTTGCGGGACGATGGCCACGACCAAGTCTGAGGTCAACGAGCTCGGCGATGGCGTCCGCTGGCCATTCGGCTTCTGGAACAGTCGCTCGTGCCGGATATAGGAGCCGTTATCCGCGGCTTCTGGGGCAACCGGCCAGGACCAGTTGCTATGGGCGCATAAGATTGTCAGGTTGCATTCTTGGCGAGGGTGGCGAGCAGGTCGCGTTCGCGTCGTGCGCTCAGCCCGGCCAGGCGCGGACGGTCCAGGCCCTGTTCACGTTCCCAACGCAGCAAGTCGGTGAGCAGGTCTGTCCTGGGCCGATGGCGTAGGCCGGTCGCGAGGGCAGCCGCTCCCGAGCGCGTGGACCAGCCCTCGGTGCCCTCCCCGACCAGCCACATCGCGATGGACTCCGGGCCCATCCACTCCTTGACGCCTTGCTGGAGCAGCCAGTCGGCGGGCGCGGCCACCAGCGGCCCCCGGTGCCCACCGACCTGACGGGATAGCTCGAGCCAGTCGTTGAACGGCACGACCGGGCCGACGGTGTCGTAGCCGACCGGCTCGTCCTGGAAGGATTCCAGCACGTCACGCGTGACTCCCCCCGAGCTCCAGTCCGCTGCCGCGCCGAGCAATAGAGCCTGCATCAGCGGCGAACCGCGCTCTGCCTCATGGCTGGCCCCAAGACGCAATCGTTGACCCACGTCACCGATGCCGTGCTCGAGCAGGACGTCGGTTCCGCTCACCACCTGATCATGACACCTCCTACGGCGG
>JBKJOO010000126.1:0-23180 GCA_046595615.1 Mycobacteriales bacterium
GCCAGGACCGGTGATCCACGGAAGCTCCGGCACCGCTGCAGAGATCATCCGCGTGCCCAACCTTCCGTGGATCACCGGGACTCGTGGATCACGGGGACTCGCGGCAGCACCGACGAACGGGTGACGCGCCGAACGATCCGAAGCCGGCTGGGCAGAGCTACTCCGAGATTGATCCGTTCGGACGATGGAGGCAGCAACCCGACCTGCCGAGCTCACAGCCATGAGCCGTCTGGGTTGGCGACGCTGGAGGCGCTCGCCGATGCCGGCTGCGACACGGTCCAGGGCTGGCTGACCGGCCAGCCCCGGCACGATCCGGCACCAGCGGCTCGTTCCGCAGCCCCGGCCACGCCCCCACGCCGGGGGCAGCGAACCCCTGCCCACGCTGCAGGCCAGTTAGGGGAGACCGGCCCAGCGCAGACCCGCCGTCACCGCGGCGGCGAGCAGCACGGCCGGCAGCACCGTCACGCCTCGCCACAGCAGCAGTCCCGCGACGGCGACGCCGCCGGTGTCGGCGCCGAGCTGCAACCGCGGGCCATTCGCGACCGCCGACGTCACGACCAGCGCCGTCAGCAGCGCCGGGGCGAGCAGGACGACGACCCGGGTCAGCGCCGGCGGCAACGTCCGGTTGCCGAACAGGGCCGGGCCGCCGCCTTTGATGGCGAACGTCACCAAGGCGACCAGGGCGATCGTCGTCCAGACGGTCACCCGCGCGCCCTGAGCCCGACCAGGGCCGCGCCACTGGCCGCGAGGACCGGGACACCGACCGGCGCGAGCGGCACCAGCACCAGGGCGAGCGCGCCGCCGGCCAGGGCGACGCCCCTCGACGTACGGGTTCCCTTGCGCAGCTCACCGACCAGCAGGGCCAGAAAGAAAGCCGGGAAGACGGCGTCGAGACCGAGCGCCTTGGTGTCGAGGCTTCCGCTGAGGACGCCGAGCCCGGTGCCGATCACCCAGCAGACATACTGCGGCGCGCTGTGTCCGAACAGGAACGCGCGGTCGTAGGTGCCGTCGCCGCGCGCGGCGAGGGCCCAGGACGTGTCGACCACCGCCTGGCCCTGCAAGGCCCGGCGCAGCGGCCCGCCGGGCAACGAGGGTCCGAGCGCGACCCCCATCGGCAGGAAGCGCGAGTTCATCAGCGCTGCCGCGGCGACGGCGGCGCCGATCCCACCTCCTGAGGCCAGGATGCCGACGCTGGCGAACTGCGCGGACCCCGCATAGACGACGGCCGACATCACGACGGCGGCGACCTTGGGCAGCCCGGCCGCGGTGGCGACCGCGCCGAAGGAGAAGCTGAGCAGCAGCGCCGCCGCGGCGTACGGCCCGGACGCGCGCAGCCCGGCCCGGAGACGTGCCCGCTCGATCACGCGGGCACTGTTGCAGGTGGACCTGCGACAGCCGTAGCGTGGCCGCTGATGACTCATGATGTGGCGCGTACCGCCCGGCTCGATGTGCTCTTCACGGGTTATGCCGAGTTGCCCCGCGTCGCCGGGACGGTGAGCCTTGTCCGCGACGGGGACCGGGTGATCGTGGTGGATCCCGGGATGGTGCCGACGAGGTCGTCGATCATCGACCCGCTCGGTCAGCTCGGCGTGTCCCCCGGGGATGTCACCGACATCGTCCTGAGCCATCACCACCCCGACCACACCGTCAATGTCGCCCTGTTCGGCGAGGTGCCGGTGCACGACTTCCAGGCCGTCTACACCCGCGACCAGTGGCAGCCGCGCGCTGCCGACGGGGTGCAGCTCACGCCGTCGGTGCGGCTGCTCGCGACGCCGGGCCACACTCAGCAGGACCTCACTGTCCTCGTCGGCACCCCTGATCAGGTCGTGGCGCTGACCCATCTGTGGTGGACGGCGTCCGGCCCGGCCGAGGATCCCTACTCGGCCGACCGAGCCGAGCTGCGCATCCAGCGCGAGCGAGTCCTGGCACTGGTCGATCTGGTCGTGCCCGGTCACGGCCCGGCCTTCGCACCCGGACCCGACACGCCGCGCTAGCGTCTTCGGCCTACGGTTCGCCGGTGTTGTCCTCACGCGTCGTCCTGCCGATCCCGGTTCCCGGCTGGGAGGCCCTGCGCAGCGAGCTCGGCGTCCCGGACGAGTTCTCCGCCGAGGTGCTGGCCGAGGCCCGCGCGGCAGCGGCCGAGCCGCGGCTCCCGTCGTACGACCTGACGGGGGTCGAGTTCGTCACGATCGACCCGCCCGGCAGCACCGATCTCGACCAGGCCATGTGCCTGTCCCAGCTGGGGACCTGCTATCGCGTGCAGTACGCCATCGCCGACGTCGCGGCGTTCGTGACGCCCGGCGGGGCGATCGACCTCGAGGCGCACCGGCGCGGTGAGACGCTCTACGCCCCGGACGTTCGCACCCCGCTGCACCCGCCGGTGCTGTCCGAGGGGGCGGCCAGCCTGTTGCCCGGCCAGGTCCGCCCGGCGCTGGTCTGGACCCTCGAGCTCGATGCTTTTGGGGAGCTGCAGTCCACCGAGGTACGCCGGGCCATGGTGCGCAGCCGGAACCGGCTGGACTATGCCGGGGTGCAGGCCGACATCGACGCGGGTGGCGGGCTGCAGCTGCTCAAGCGGGTGGGGGAGCTGCGGCAGGCGCGAGCGAGGGCCCGGGGCGCGATCGAGCTGCCGACCCCGGAGCAGGAAGTCACCGACGGGGCGACCCCGACGATCTCCTACCGCGCACCGTTGCCGAGCGAAGGTTGGAATGCCCAGATCAGCTTGTTGACAGGCATTGCGGCGGCCCGGCTGATGCTCGACGGTGGGGTCGGGCTGCTCCGGACCCTGCCGCCGCCGGAGCCGGGGGCGGTCGACTCGCTGCGCCGGTCCGCCCTCGCCCTCGGCGTGCCCTGGCCGGACGGCGCGGCCTACGCCGACGTCGTCAGCGGCCTCGACCCGGCACGGCCGGCCGACGCCGCACTCCTCAGCCTGGCCACCCGGCTGCTGCGGGGCGCGGCGTACACCGCTTTTGACGGCGCCCCGCCGGAGCAGCCGCTGCACAGCGCCGTCGCCTCGGTCTACGCGCACTGCACCGCGCCCCTGCGGCGACTGGCCGATCGTTACGTGGGCGAGGTGTGCTTGGCCCTCTGTGCCGGCATCGACGTCCCAACCTGGGCGCGTACGGCGTTACCGGCGCTGCCCGAACAGATGGCCTCGGCCGACGGCCGGGCCCGCGCGTTGGACCGGGCGGTGGTCGACCTGGCCGAGGCGATCGTGCTCGAGCACCGGGTCGGTGAGGTCTTCGACGGTGTGGTCACCGAGGCAGCTGGCAAGGGCGGCGTCGTGCAGCTGACGGCGCCGGCGGTGCGCGGTCACCTCGATGGCGAAAACCTGCCACTGGGCCGGCATGTTCGGGTTGTCCTGGTCCAGGCCGATCCATTGGCCCGGCAGGTGCGGTTTCGCCTCGCGGACAGCTGATCCGGACTAGCGCTGGACCGCCAGATGCTCGGGCCGCCCACCGCGCAGGAGCGCCCACTCGGGCTCGCTCCACAGCTTCCACCGGTTGGTCCGCAGCGCGAGCACGCCGGCCACGATGGCGAGCGAGAGCCAGCTCAACAGGATGTACACCACCAGCCCGACGACGATCTGCAGCAACCCCTCCACCACCGCGCTGTGTGACATGGCCCGCAGGTTGTGCTCAGCGACCATCGGATCGGCGCCGAACGTGTCGGTCGCCCAGCGACCGAGCGGGCCCTTTTGCCCGACCAGCACGTTGTGCACTGCGGGTCCGGCACCGGTGGCCAGCGCAAACCCCGCGCCCACGAGGGCGCCCACGGCCGGCAATGATCGCTGGCCCTTTGCGGCGACGAGATAGGCGGTCGGCAGGAGCAGGAACAGCAGCGGCGCCAGGCCGATGAATCCGAGCGTGGAGTCCAGCAGCCAGTGCACCCAGGGGTTGAGGGCTGGTCCGCGTTCACCTCGGACATCGACGTGGAACCAGAACATCACCGCCCCGCCGCCGAAACACAGCAGTACCGCTGCGACGACCAGCATGAGCCTGCTGCCGCGCCGGCCGTAGTGCTCCCGCAACGGGCCGACGACTCGAGTGTTGGCCCAGGATCTGGCAAGCAGCGTGTACCGGCGAGCCTTCATGATGCCCTCACTTCGGATGCTGCGACGACCCCCGTCGCGGACCCGCATGAAAGTGCCTGCAGGTTCGGGAAACCTTGGCCAAGCCCTGGGATGTCCCGCCCGGCTGGCAGACTGGTGGTCATGAGCGACGCCGATGTCCCCGCCCCGACCGATATCTCGACCGCCGTGATCGCCGTCCTCGGCGGCACCGGCGAGCAGGGTCGCGGGCTGGCCCGGCGGTTCGCCCTCGCCGGCCACCGGGTGGTCCTCGGCTCGCGGGACGCAGGTCGGGCAGCGAATGCGGCCGAGACGCTGCCCGGCGAGGTCAGCGGCAAGACCAACGCGGAGGCCGCAGCAGCAGGCGATGTCGTCATCGTCGCCGTGCCGTGGGAGGGGCACCGGGAGTTGCTCGCCTCGCTCGCCGAAGCCCTGCGCGGCAAGGTGGTCATCGACTGCGTCAACCCGCTCGGTTTCGACAAGCAGGGGGCGTATGCGCTGGCGGTCGAGGAGGGCAGCGCCGCGCAGCAGGCGGCGGCGGTGCTCCCGGACAGCCGGGTCGTCGGCGCGTTCCACCACGTCAGCGCCGTGCTGCTGCTCGACGAGTCGGTCCCTACCCTCGACAGCGACGTCCTCGTGCTCGGTGACGACCGGGACGCCACCGACGCTGTCCAGCAGCTGGTCTCGCGCATCCCCGGGATGCGGGGGATCTACGCCGGCCGGCTCCGCAATGCCCATCAGGTCGAGGCGCTGACCGCCAACCTCATCTCGGTCAACCGGCGCTACCAGGCGCATGCGGGCCTGCGAGTCACCGACGTCTGAGGTCCGCGACGACCTCGGCATCGCGCACCCCGGTCCGGTGCGTCGGGTGGTCTCGCTCGTCCCCTCACTGACCGAGGCGGTGGCCGTCACCGCGCCAGGGCTGCTGGTCGGTGCGACGGACTGGTGCAGTCACCCGGTGGACCTCGCAGTGACCCGGGTCCGCGGCACCAAGAACCCGGATGTAGCAAGGATTGTCGCGCTCGGCCCTGATCTTGTGCTGGCCAACAGCGAGGAGAACCGGGCGGCCGACCTCGACGCCCTGCGCGCCGCCGGCCTCGCCGTCTGGGTGACCTCCCCGCAGACCGTTCCGCAGGCCCTGGACTCCCTCGGCCGGCTGCTCGCCGGCTGCGACCTGGACCGGCCGGGCTGGCTCGACGAGGCCGCCCTGGTGTGGGCGCCGGCGTCGACCGGCCCCCGCCGCAGCGCCGTCGTGCCGATCTGGCACAAGCCCTGGATGGCCCTGGGCCGGGACACCTTCGCCGGTGACCTGCTGACCCGGCTCGGCATTGACAACGTGCTGGCCGGCGACCCCGAGCGCTACCCGCGGATCAGCCCCGCGACTGTCCCGGCGTACGACGTGGTGGTGCTGCCGGACGAGCCGTACGCCTTCGCCGGCTCGGAGTGGCCCGTCCCGGCGATGGTGCGATGCGTCAGCGGCCGGCACCTGACGTGGTACGGCCCGTCCCTCGTCGAGGCGCGGACCCTGCTGGAGCGGCAACTCCGGGTCTAGCCTGCCGGTCATGGAGGTCGTCACACTGGCGCAGCGGCCGGACCTCGCTGTTGCCATGAGGGAGATGCCCAACGACTGGCCGGCTTTCATGATGGAGGACCCGGTCGCCGAGGTGCTGTTCGGCCGGCTGACGGAGACCTTCGCGGACTACCAGTTGCTCGCGCTCGACGACGCCGGTGAGGTCGTCGGCAAGCTCCACAGCATCCCGTTCGGGTGGGACGGGACCGACGTGGACCTGCCCGATCGCGGCTGGGATGCCGTGCTCTCGCGGGGGTTCACCGAGCATCGCCGTGGCGTGACGGCCACCGCGGTGTCGCTGCTGGAGGCGCGGCTGGCCGGCGATCATCTGGGCCGCGGCAACAGCCGGCTGCTGCTGGAGGCGGGGGCCGCCAATGCCCGGCGGTTCGGACTGGCAGACATGTTCGGCCCGGTCCGCCCCACGGCGAAGCACCTCGAACCGCGGACGCCGATGTCGGTCTACGCCAGCCGGATCCGCGCGGACGGCCTGCCGGCCGACCCCTGGCTGCGGGTGCACGTCCGGATGGGCGCGCGGATCGTCAAGGTCTGCACCGCCTCGATGAGCGTGCCGGGTTCGCTGGCGCTGTGGCGGTCCTGGACCGGCCTGCCGTTCGACGTGTCGGGCGAGCTCGAGGTGCCCTTCGCCCTGGTGCCGGTGCACGTGTCGGTCGAGCACGATCACGCCGTCTACGTCGAGCCCAACGTCTGGGTGCACCACCGCCTCGAGGCTCCGTAGGCTGCCCCACATGAGCCAAGCACCGGTCCGGAAGGTCGCCGCCGACGAGCTGGCGCCCGGTCACAGCACACCCGGCATGACCCGGCACGAGGCGGTCGTGCTGGCCGACGTGTGGTCCGGGGTCGCCCGCACCGACCCGGGCAGCACCAGCGGCTGGCACCACCACGGCAACCACGACACGGTGGCGTACGTCGTGCGCGGCGTCTTCCAAGTCGAGACGGTCGGGGAGGTCGTCACCGGCGCCGCCGGCGACTTCGTCCACATCCCGGCGCACACGGTGCACCGTGAGAGCAACCCGACAGCCGAGTCCGCCGAGGTCGTCATCGTCCGCCGCGGCACCGGCGAGGTCGTGGTCAACGTCGACGGCCCGCCGTCCTGATCGGACCCGACGCGGGAACGAAACATGCCTGACCTCTGCCGGACACCGGCGGCCTGCACGCTGGAGTCATGTCGCTCAGCGCCCATCTGCTCCTGCAGGCAGATCCAGGCCGCGCCGACGAGGTCGCGTCGTTCGTCGCCACGCTGCCGTCGGTCACCGAGACTGCGGTCACGACTGGTGCGTACGACGTCATCGTGCGGGTCGACCTGACGACCGAAACCCTCTCGCACGTCCTGGTGCAGGCCCGACGGGCACCTGGCCTGTGCGATGTCCGGGTCTGCCGGCCGACCTGAGACGGCCCGATCAGCCCAGCCCGACCAGGTCGTCGAGGTCGTCGCCGGGCAGGTCGCCGTCGACGACCGCGGTGACCTGCACGACGTCGAGGCGCACATCGCCGCCGTAGGAGGACAGGAACGCGGTATCGGCGGCGTCGCGGCCGGTCGCGATCCGCAGCAGCGACGACCGAGGCGCGAGCAGCGTCGGGTCGATGACCAGCCACGCGCCGTCCACCAGCGCCTCGGCAACGGCGTGGAAGTCCATCGGGCACAGCCCCGGCGCGTAGACCGACACCAGCCGGGCCGGCACGTCCCGCGCCCGCAGCATGGCGACGGCAAGGTGCGCGTAGTCGCGGCACACCCCCTGGCCGGCGAGCAACGTGTCGATCGCGCCGTCGGTCCCAGCGCTGCTCCCCGGGACGTACGCCAGCCGGCTGCCGACCCAGGCGGCGACGGCCCGGAGCAGCTCCGCCGGCGCGTCCAGGCCGCCGAGCTCGGCGCCGGCGATCGAGGCCAGCCGGTCGGACTCGGCGTACCGGCTCGGCCGCAGGTAGGTCGTGACATCGAGCGCCTCGACCGGGACCGGTCCGGTCCGGCCGGCGACCTCGGCGCGATAGGAGACCTCGAGTCGCCCGGCGCCGGCCCGCAGCACGTGCAGCCGCCCGCCGGCCGGCGCCTGCAACTCGACCAGGTCGACGACAAGGCCGTCCAGGGTGACCCGCAGCTGTTCGGTGACCGGCGCCGGCCCGGCCAGGGCCACTTGCAGCTCGACCGTCGCGGGCGCCAGCAACTCGGCGACCAGGGAGCAGCTCACGGACCGGTGCACGCCGTCATCCTCGCCGACGGGGCGCTGGGCGTGGCGTGCGGCTCGACCGCCAGGGCGACGGGCATGCTCCCCAGGTGACCGGTGTCTCCTTCCACCTGCGCCAGTCGTTTCGCTACGACTACGACGCCCCAGCGCTGTCGCTGCTGCACCGGCTCGTCGTGGTGCCGCCCGCGCGGCATGGCGACCAGCGGCTGCGGTCCGGCGTCGTGCAGGTGTCGGACCCGTCGGCGCAGGTCGACTGGCACCTCGACGGGCACGGCAACCGGGTCTGCACCGTGCGCCTCGCGGTCGTCCCACGCAGCGTGGCGATGCACGTGACGGTCGTCGTCGAGCGGTACGGCGAACCGGGGTCGGTCGACGCGGGTCTGCTCGCCGACCCCAGGCTGCGCGAACCCAGCTGGCTCACCGTCGCCAGCCCGCAGATCCGGCGGCTGGCAGCCCGGCACGCCCGCCGGGCCGACCCGCTCGGGAGCGCGGAGCAGGTGTGCCAGCTGATGCCCGAGCTGGTGCGCTATGTCCCTGGCGCCACGTCGGTGCGAACGACCGCCGCGCAGGCTTTGGCCCGTGGCCAGGGCGTCTGTCAGGACCAGGCGCACGTCATGCTGGCGGTGCTGCGGGCGGCCGGGATCGCCTGCCGCTACGTCTCAGGGCATCTGGTGGGCGAGGGCGGCACGCACGCCTGGGTCGAGCTGGTCCTGCCGGATCGCCACGCCGCACGCACGATCGCCTTCGATCCGTGCCACGCCCGCCGGGCCGACGCCCGCTACCTGACCGTCGCGGTCGGCCGCGACTACCTCGACGTGCCGCCCACCTCGGGCTGGTTCAGCGGGCCGGCCCGCGGGTCGCTCACCGGCGCCCGCGAGCTGGTGTCGACGTCGTTGGCGGGTCAGCTGTAGCCGTGCTCGTCGGCCGGGTAGCGGCCCTCGCGCACGTCGTCTGCGTAGGCCTTGGCGGCGGCGGTGAGTAGCCCGCGCAGGTCGGCGTAGCGCTTGAGGAACTTCGGTCCCGGCCCGGGGGTAAGCCCGGCCATGTCGGTCCAGACCAGCACCTGCGCGTCGCAGGCTGCGCCGGCGCCGATCCCAATGGTCGGAATGGTCAGCTCCTTGGTGACCCGTTCGGCCAGGTCGGTCGGCACGACCTCGAGCACCACCGAGAAGGCGCCGGCCTCCTGCAGCCCGATGGCATCGGCGATGAGCTGGTCGCCGGCCTCGCCGCGGCCCTGGACGCGGTAGCCACCAAGGGCGTTGACGCTCTGCGGGGTGAGCCCGAGGTGGCCCATCACCGGGACGCCGGATTCGACGAGCAGCGCGACCTGCGGCAGCACCCGGCTGCCGCCTTCGAGCTTGACCGCCTGCGCTCCGGTCTGCAGGAAGCGGACGGCTGTCCGCAACGCCTGCGCCGGCGACTCCTGGTAGGAGCCGAACGGGAGATCGGCGACGACCAGCGGCCGGGCGGTCGAGCGGGCCACGGCCCGGACCATCGGCAAGAGATCCTCGACCGTGACCGGGATGGTCGTGTCGTAGCCGAGCACGGTGTTGCCGGCCGAGTCACCGACCAGCAGGACGGGAATGCCGGCGGCCTCGAACACCTGCGCCGAGAGCATGTCGTAGGAGGTGAGCATGGCCCAACGCTCGCCACGCTCCTTGGCCAGCAGGAGGTCACGGGTGGTCACCCGGCGGGTGGTCACCCCGCCGTACAGGGTTGGGATGGTGTCGGACACGGCGACCTCCTGGGCGGTCTCGGGGCAGAGGTCCCCGGACTGCAGTAAGCCTGACACTGCTTGCTCGCCGTTGCGGTGTGGGAAAGGTCACCGAGCGCAGCCAGCGGAACGGTTGCGTCTCGCAACCATCAGCCCGTACCGTCGCCTAAAAGGGACGTCGGCGGCGAGGAAAGGCAGTCACATGGGTCAGCGCTCGGTCCACGACAGGCGGTGGTGGATCCTCGCCGCGATGGTGCTGAGCATGCTCGTCGTTGTGCTCGACAACACGATCCTCAACGTCGCGCTCAAGACCATCCAGCAGGACCTGCACACCACCCAGAGTCAGCTCGAATGGGCCGTCAACTCCTACTCGCTGGTCTTCGCCGGCCTGCTGTTCACCTATGGCGTGCTCGGTGACCGGTTCGGGCGCAAGCGGTTCCTGGTGCTGGGGCTCGCGATCTTCGGGGTGGCGTCCGCGCTGTCGGCATTCTCCCCCTCACCGGGCTGGCTGATCGCCGGCCGGGCCCTGATGGGTATCGGCGGCGCGGCCGTGCTGCCCAGCACCCTGTCGATCATCAGCAACGTCTTCGAGCCGGCCGAGCGCGGCCGGGCGATCGCCATCTGGGCCGGCGCGACCGGCATCGCGATCGCGCTCGGACCGATCACCGGCGGGGCGCTGCTCGCGCACTTCTGGTGGGGCTCGGTCTTTCTCGTCAACGTGCCGGTCGTGCTGATCGGTATCGCCAGCATCCTGTGGCTCGTGCCGGAGTCCAAGGACCCCAACCCGTTGCGGCTCGACCCGGTCGGCGTCGTGCTGTCGATCGTCGGCCTCGTCGGCCTCGTCTACGGCATCATCAAAGGTGGCCAGACGACCCAGTGGGGGAGCCAAGAGGTGCTCCTGCCGCTGGTCGGCGGCCTGGTCTTGCTGGCGGTCTTCGTCGTGGTCGAGCGGCGCAGCAGCCACCCCGCGCTCGACGTCACGCTGTTCAAGAACCCGGCCTTTTCGGCAGCCTCGGCGGCCACCACGCTGGCGTTCTTCGCCCTGTTCGGCGCGACGTTCTTCCTGTCGTTCTACCTGCAGTACGCCCGCGGCTACACCGCCCTGCAGGCCGGCATCCGGCTGCTCCCGGTCGCATTGTCGATCATGTTCTTCGCGCCCCGCAGCGCCAAGCTCGTCCAGCGCTTCGGCGCCAAGCTTGTCTGTTCCACCGGGCTGCTGCTCGTCGCGGTGAGCTTCGCCGGCTATCTGTTCGTCGACGCCGGCACCAGCATCTGGTGGGTCGAGGTGCTCCTGCTGCTGCAGGGGACCGGGATGGCCAACGTGATGGCCCCGGCGACCGAGTCGATCATGTCGACGCTGCCCAGAGAGCGGGCCGGCTCCGGCTCATCGGTCAACAACACGGTCCGCCAGGTCGGCGGCGCCCTGGGGGTCGCGGTCCTCGGCTCGGTGCTGTCCGCGTCCTACCGCTCGCACGTTCAGGGCGCCCTGGTCGCGCTGCCGGCCGGCGCCCGCGACGCCGCCGCGGAGTCCATCGGGGGCCTGCAACTCGTCGCCGATCGGCTCCCGGCAGCGGCCCGCGAGCAATTGCTCACCGCCGGTCGGGGCGCCTTCATCGATGCGATGCACGTCACCGCGCTGGGCTCGGCCCTGGTCGCGTTGCTCGGTTCGGTCGTCGTCGCCATCTGGTTGCCCGGCAAGGCCGCCACCCCGTCGTACGACGCGCCGGAGCAGGTGCGCGAACCGGTCGCGGCGTGAGCCTCGACGCCGCCCGGCGGGTCGGGCGACCGCGCGACCCCGCCTGCGACGCAAAGATCATCCAGGCCACCCTCGCACTGCTGGCCGACGACGGCTACGACGGCGTGACGATGGAGGCGGTCGCGGCCCGCGCCGGGGTCGGCAAGGCCACGCTCTACCGCCGCTACCCCGGCAAGGAGGCGCTGGTCGTCGACGCGCTCGCGACCCTGTCCGACACCGTCCCCCGGGGCGCCGGGGGCGGCCTGCGGGACGACCTGGTTGCGCTGGTCGCCTCCACCGTGCGCACCACCAACTCGCCGGCCGGCCGGTTGCTGCCGCGCCTGGTCAGCGCCGCGGTCGACAATCCCGGCCTGCTCGAGCGCTATCGCGAGCAGGTCATCACCCCGCGCCGCCGGCGCTTCGCCGAGGTGCTGCTGGCCGGCATCCGGTCCGGCGAGCTGCGCGCCGACCTCGATGTCGAGCAGACGATCGACCTGCTGGTCGGGCCGGTGCTCTACCGCTCGCTGCTGCGCCCGCAGGAGCCGCCACTGCCGGCGCCCGAGGTCGTCGACGTGGTGCTGGCCGGCATCAGGACGCCTGCTCAGGCCTGATCACGTCGGGCATCGGGACGGTGGCCTCGCTCCACCGCGAGGTGATCGGCAGCCGCCGGTCCCGCCCGAACGCCCGCCCGGTGATCTTCGGCCCCGGTGGGTTCTGCCGCCGCTTGTACTCCGCCGTGTCGACCAGCTTCACGACCCGGTCGACCATCGCCGGTTCGAAACCGGCCTCGAGCAGCTGCGCCCGGCCGAGGTCGCGCTCGACGTAACCGTCCAGCAGCGCATCCAGGACGTCGTACGGCGGGAGCCGGTCGCTGTCGAGTTGACCAGGAGCGAGCTCGGCCGACGGCGGCTTGTCGATGCTGTTGGGTGGGATCACCTCCGAGACGGTGTTGCGCCACCGGGCGAGCGCCCAGACGAGCGACTTGGGCACGTCCTTGATCGGGGCGAACCCGCCGGCGCTGTCGCCGTACAGGGTGGAAAAACCGGTCGCGAGCTCGCTCTTGTTGCCGGTCGTCAGCACGAGGTGGCCGTGCTGGTTCGACAGCGCCATCAAGGTGGTGCCGCGGACCCGCGCCTGCAGGTTCTCAAGGGCCAGGCCGTGCAGCTCGAGGGCCGCGGTGTAGGCCTCGACCACGCTGCCGATCGGCACCAGCGACCAGTGCAGCCCCTGCCGGGTGGCGAGCTCCTCCGCGTCGGTGACCGAATGGTCGGAGCTCCAGTCGCTCGGCATGCCGACGACGTGCACGGCAGCAGGCCCGAGGGCGTCGCAGGCGATGGTCGCGACGACCGCCGAGTCGATGCCGCCCGACAGCCCGAGTACCACCGAGGTGAAGCGGTTCTTGCTGACGTAGTCGCGGGTCGCGGTGACCAAGGCGCCCCACACCTCGGCCTCGTCGCTCGGCGCGGCGGCGATCCCGGGCACGAGCGGCGGGTACGCCGGGACAGGCGTCTCCGACAGGGTGACCCGCTCGACGGTCATCGCGGTGCCGTCACCGGCATCGACGCTGCCGATGCGGTCGTCGACGGCGAGCGGCAGGTCGAGGTCGACGGCCATCAGGCCCTGCTCCCACAGCGGGGCGCGGGCGACCAGCCGGCCGGTGGCGTCGACGACGAGCGAGTCGCCGTCGAAGACCAGCTCGTCCTGCCCACCGACGAGGTTGACGTAGGCCAGGGCCGCCCCCGCCTCGACGGCCCGGCGGCTGGCGAGGGCGCCGCGCACGTCGTCCTTGCCGCGCTCATACGGTGAGCCGTTCAGGCACAGCACGAGCCCGACACCGGCTTGCCGGGCGACCGCGACGGGACCACCCTCCTGCCACAGGTCCTCGCAGATCGTCAGGCCGACATCCACCCCGTGCACGCGTACGACGGGGAAGCGGTCTCCCCGGACGAAATAGCGGAACTCGTCGAAGACGCCGTAGTTGGGCAGGTGGTGCTTGGCGTAGCGGGCCGCCACCCGCCCCCGGTGCAGCACGGCGGCGGCGTTCTGCGGTTCGCCGGCGGGCCGCCCGACGGCAGGGGCCGGCGTCTCGGTGCGGCCGCAGTAGCCGACGACGACGGCCAGCTCGCCCGCGCCGTCTCGTGCCAGGTCCGTGGCGAGCGTCTCGAGCGCGTCCAACGAGGCCTGCACGAACGACGACCGCAGCACGAGATCCTCTGGCGGGTAACCGGTGAGGAGCATCTCGGGGAAGACGGCCAGGTGGCAGCCGGCGGTCACAGCGTGCTGGGCGTAGCTGCGGACGACCGCGGCGTTGCCGACCAGGTCGCCGACGGTGACGTCGACCTGGGCAAGGCCGATCCGTAGCTGCGCCATGTGCGCGAGGATAGTCGCGCGAGCCGTCAGGCGGCGGTCAGGACCCGGCGCAGCCGGGTGCGGGCCAGCAGCTCCACCACGGCTGTCAGGGGACGGCGAAGCAGGAGCCAGCCGAGCCCGGCGACGACGCCGCCGACGACCAGTCCGGCGAGTACGTCACCGGGGTAGTGCGCGCCGACGTAGACCCGGGCGACGGCGAGCAGCAGTCCGGCGGCGGTCGCGGCCAGGCCGAGCCGGCGGTCGACGAGCAGCAGCCCGACCAGCGCGGCGCCGGCCAAGGTCGCGTGATCGCTGGGGAAGCTGCCGTCCACGCTCGGAGTGCCCAGCAGGCTGACGTGCCGCAGCGCGGCGTACGGCCTGGCCCGGCCGAAGGCGTGCACCAGGGGCTGATTCAGCCCGACGGCGACGAGGGTGGACAGCCCGGCCCACAGGGCCGCCGCCAACGTTGTGCTGCCGCGGCGCCGTCCGATGACGACCCCGGCGAGCAGCAGGACCGCCAGCAGCGCAGGTCCCAGCAGCTTCGCGTAGGCCAGGCCGACGCCGTGCAACCACCCGGTCGCGCGCTGGAAGTCGTTGACGTCGAGGAACAGTCGGCTGTCGAGGCTCACAGGCGCACGCTAGCGACGGGGCGGTCAACACTCGGTCAATCGCCTCTGAGCGGCCTACGGTGGTGCGGTGGCAGCAGCCGGCACCGTCCGCGCCCGGGTGCGGGCCGCGATCGTCGGCACGGTCGCCATCGCCCTGCTGCTGCTCGGTGGTCCGCTGGCGGCGGCCGTCGCCCTGCTCTACCGGGGCGCGGCCGAGAGTCGGCTCGAGGGCGAGGCGTCCCGGGTGCTCGTCGCGGTCCCCGACGACAGCCTCGGCCGGCCAGGTGCGCGGCTGCCCAAGCCCCGCGACCCGCACACCGCGCTCGCGCTGTACGACGACCGTGGGCACCTGCTCTCCGGCCGTGGCCCGACCGACGACCCTTCGGTAGCCCGGGCCGTCCGGCTCAGTGGCTCGCTGCGGCAGGTCTCGCACGGCCAGGTGGTGGTGCTGGTGCCGTTCCGCAAGGACGACGGCGCCCGGGTCGTCGTCCGGGCTGCGAGCACCGACGCCGACGTCGTCGAGCACACCTACGCGACCTGGGCCGCGATGGCGGTGCTGGCCGCAGCAGTCCTCGCTGTCGCCTGGGTCGTCGGGTCGAGGCGGGCGGCGGCGCTCGCCGAACCCTTCGAGCAGCTCACGGCCGACGCCCAGTCCCTCGGTCGGGGCAACTTCGCCGTCCGGGGGCATAAGAGCGGCCTCGTCGAGGCCGACGCCGCCGGCGCTGCCCTCGAGGAGACCGCCCGCCGCCTCGGCGCATTGCTGGAGCGGGAACGCGCCTTCTCCTCCGACGCCTCCCACCAGCTGCGGACCCCGCTCACCCGGCTGCGGCTCGGCATCGAGAGCACGCTGCTCGACCCCGGCGCGGACCGCGACGAGGCGTTGCGGGCCGCGTTGGTCCGCCTCGACGGCCTGGAGTCGACGGTCACCTCGCTGCTGTCCCTGGCCCGCGACACCGGCTCGGAGCGCGGCCGTTGCGACCTGGCGGTCGCGGTCAAGGCGGCGGGGGAGCGCTGGCACGACATCGCCGCCGACAGCGGCCGGACCCTGTCGGTGCGGCTCGAGGACGACCTGCCCGAAGCGGCCTGCTCTGAGGCCGCGCTCTCGCAGGTCGTCGACGTCCTGGTCGACAACGCGCTGCAGCACGGCGCGGGCCGGGTCGTGCTGGCCGCCCGGCACGCCGGCCCGGGCCTGGCGATCGAGGTGACCGACGGTGGTCCGGGCCTCGGCCCCGACCCGGAGCGCGCCTTCACCCGGCGCTCCGCCGACGCCTCGGGGACCGGGATCGGGCTGGCGCTGGCCCGCTCGCTGACCGAGGCGGAGGGTGGTCGCCTGGTCGTCGGTGGCCCCGGGTCGGTGCTGACCGTCCTGCTGCCCGCGTTCGACGAGCAGCCGTGAGTCTGCTGCTGGTCGTCGAAGACGACCCTGACATCGGTCCGTCCCTCGTCGCGGCGCTCACCGCGCAGGGCTACGACGTGCTGCTCGCACCGACCGGCGCCGACGCTGAGCGACTCGCCGACGTCGTCCCTGACCTGGTCCTGCTCGACCTGGGGCTGCCCGACCTCGACGGCGTCGAGTTGTGCCGGCGCCTGCGCAGGCGACTGCCCGACGCGGTGCTCGTGGTGCTGACCGCCCGGGACAGCGAGATCGACGTCGTCATCGGGCTCGACGCCGGGGCCGACGACTACCTCACCAAGCCGTTCCGTCTCGCCGAGTTGCTCGCCCGGGTGCGGGCCCACCTGCGCCGCCGTACGACGGGACAGTCCGACCCGGTTCGATTGTCGGTCGGCCGGGTTGTGCTCGACCTGTCGGCCCGCCGCTGCCTGGTCGACGACGTCGAACTGGCCCTGCGGCCCAAGGAGATGGACCTGCTGGCCATGCTGCTGCAGGAAGCGGGGACCGCGGTCAGCCGGGAGCGGTTGATGGCCGAGGTCTGGGACGAGAACTGGTACGGATCGACCAAGACCCTGGACATGCACGTGTCCTCGCTGCGCAAGAAGCTCGGCGAAGCAGGCGAGGCCCCGGACCGTCTGACGACCGTCCGGGGCTTCGGCTATCGCTACGAACGCTAGCTCGAGAGCGCTGACAGCGCGGCAAACTCATCGTCGGTCAGCTCGACAGCGGCGGCCGCGCAGTTCTCCTCGACATGGGCCACCGAGCCGGTGCCCGGGATCGGCAGCATGGCCGGGGACCGGCGCAGCAGCCAGGCGAGGGCGAGCTGGGCGTGCGTCGCCGCATGGTCCTTCGCGATCGTGTCGAGGACGCCACCTGGCTTGGCGAGGTCACCGGCTGCGACCGGGAACCACGGGATGAAGCCGATCCCGTTGGCCTCGCAGTAGTCCAGGACCTCCTCGGACTGGCGGTTCGCCAGGTTGTAGAGGTTCTGCACGCTGACGACCTCGACGACCTTGCGGGCCTGCTCGATCTCGGCGACGGTCACCTCGGACAGGCCGATGTGCCGGATCTTGCCGGCCTGCTGGAGGTCCTTGACCGCGCCGAGGGACTCCTCGACGGGCACCTGGCCGTCGATGCGGTGCAGCTGCCACAGGCCCAGTTGCTCGACGCCGAGGCGGCGCAGGCTCATCTCGACGCACTGGCGCAGGTATTCAGGCCGGCCGACCTGCTCCCAGACATCGGGGCCGCTGCGGGTCAGGCCCCCCTTGGTCGCGATGAGCACGTCGCCGTAGGGGTGCAGGGCCTCGCGGATGAGGTCCTCACTGATGAACGGACCGTAGCTGTCGGCGGTGTCGATCAGGTCGACCCCCAGCTCGACGGCCCGGCGCAGGACCGCCTTGGCGGTGTCGCGGTCGGCCGGCTCGCCCCAGATGCCCTGGCCGGTGATGCGCATCGCTCCGTAGCCGAGCCGGTGGACGGTGCGGTCGCCACCGAGCGCGAAGGTGCCGCTCTGCTGGACGGGGGTGCTCTGGCTCGTGGTCAAGGGGTCTCCAACGGGTTGGGGGGTTGTCCTCTGCTCTTACCCGGCTGTCAGAGGACCTCACGCAGGGTGCCGTTTGTCACGTCGTAGACGAAGCCCCGGATGTTGTCCTTGAGCGGGATCGCGGGCTCGGCCTGGATCCGCGCGATGCTCTGGCGCACGTCGGTGTCCAGGTCGTCGAACGCCTCCGCAGCCCACGCCGGTTTGACGCCGGTCTCGGCCAGGACCTGCGCGCGGAACGAGTCGTCGGTGAAGGTCAGCATGCCGCAGTCGGTGTGGTGGATCAGCACGATCTCCTTCGTGCCGAGCAGCCGTTGGCTGATGGCGAGCGAGCGCAGCTCGTCCGCCGTGACGACGCCACCGGCGTTGCGGATCACGTGCGCGTCGCCCTCGGCAAGCCCCAGCAGCCCGTAGGGATTGAGCCGGGCGTCCATGCAGGCCACGATCGCGATCTGCCTCGCGGGCGGCAGCGGGAGCGCGCCCTTGTCGAAGGTGGCGGCGTAGCGCTCGGCGTTTGCCAGCAGCTCGTCGGTGACGGTCATCGGTGCTCCTTGAGATGGGGACGGCGGTCGTGCCTGGTCAGGATGGCAGGCCGTCGCGAGATCACGGGAGCTGACCGGTGAGGTAGCGCTGCAGCGTCGGTCCGAGCAGCGGCGCCAGCCTGTCGGCCGACGCGGACGTGACGGGTTCGAGCCGGAGCACGTAGCGGGTGATCGCGAGACCGACCAGCTGTGAGGCGAGCAGCGCCGCCCGCAGGTCCGGGTCGCTGCCGCCGGCGCCGACCGCGAGCGGCCGCAGGATCACCCGCAGCAGCAGCTCGCGCAGCATCCCGGCGGCGTCCTCGTGCGAGACCGCGCTGCGCAACATCGCGAGCATCGGACCCTGCCCGGGGCTTGCGTCCCAGATGGCGAGGAAGGTGCGCACGATCCGCTCGCCGAGATCGTCGGCGCCCCCGGCGAGCAGACCGGCGACGACCTCGGCCGGGTCGACAGGAAGCTCGAGGGCGGCGGCGAACAGGCCGTCCTTGCTGCCGAAGTAGTGCAGCACCAGCGATGGGTCGACCCCGGCGGTGCGGGCCACAGCGCGCACCGAGGTGGCGCCGTAGCCCTGCATCCCGAAGGCTTCCCTGGCTGCAGCGAGCACCGCCGCACGGGTGCCGCTCTGACCGGGGCGACGGCCACCACGGTTCACGGCGTACGGCGTTGGAGGGTCAGGGCGCCGAGTGCGAGGCAGAGCACCGAGGCGCCGGCGACCACGGCGAGATCCCGGACGAAGTGGCCGGTCACGTCGGCGGACCGGGTCAGCTCCTGCATGCCGTCGACCGCGTAGGTGAGGGGGAAGACATCGGACAGCCAGCGCAGCGGGGCGGCCATCGTCGCGCGGGCGGCGAACAGCCCGCAGAGCAGCAGTTGGGGCAGGACGAAGGCAGGCAGGAACTGCACCGCCTGGAACTCGGTGCGCGCGAACGCGGACAGGAACAACCCAAGGGCCATGCCGAGCAGGGCGTCAAGGACGGCGAGCAGGACGACGAGGGAGGGCGCCGCAGCCAGGTCCAGGCCGAGCAGGCCGAGGGCGACGCTGCAGGCCAGGGCGGTCTGCAGGACGGCGACCAGGCCGAAGGCGAGCGCGTAGCCGACGAGCAGGTCGCCCCGGCCGAGCGGTGTGGTGAGGAGCCGTTCCAGGGTGCCGCCGCTGCGCTCGCGCAGCATCGCCACCGACGTCACCAGGAACATCGTCGTGAAGGGGAACAAGGCGAGCAGCGGGCCACCGATGCGGTCGAACACCTGCGGCTGGCCGTCGTAGACGTAGGACAGCAGGGTCAGCAGCAGGACCGGGACGACCAGCAGCAACGCCATCGTGCGGCGGTCGCGCCGGAGTTGGGCGAGGACCCGTCGCGCCGTGGCCAGGGTCGCGCGGGCGCTCATGCCGCTTCGGCGATCATCAGGAACGCCTCCTCGACGTCGCGCGCGCCGGTCCGTCGCAACAGCTCGTGCGGCGGGTCGTCAGCCACGAGCCGGCCGTCCCGCATCAGCAGCAGCCGGTCGCAGCGGGCGGCCTCGTCCATGACGTGGCTGCTCACGAGCAGCGTGGCTCCGGCATCGGCGAGCGAGCGGAACAGTGCCCAAAGATCACGCCGCAGCAACGGGTCGAGCCCGACGGTCGGTTCGTCGAGCACGAGCAGCGCAGGGGTGCTGAGCAGCGCGGTGGCAAGTGAGACCCGGGCCCGCTGACCGCCGGACAGGGTCTGCACCAGCTGTCCGGACCGGTCGGCCAGCGACACCTGCTCGAGGACCTCGGCGACGCGGCGCCGGTCGGCGGACAGGACGGCGGCGAAGTACTCCAGGTTCTCCCCGACCGTCAGGTCGGCGTAGACCGCGGGCGTCTGCGTGACATAGCCGACCCGCCTGCGAAGCGTCGGGCTGCCGGCCGGCTCACCGAGCACGGTGACGGTCCCGCGTACGCCGCGTTGGACGCCCATCAGGGCCCGCATCAGGGTGGTCTTGCCGCAGCCGCTCGGCCCGAGCAGGCCGGTGATCTGGCCTGCCACCAAGGCGAAGTCGAGGTCGCGCACCACCTGTTGGCCGCCGCGCTGCACCCGTAGTTGCTGTACCTGCACAGAGTTCACCATGTGTTGAGTTCTACGCCTGGTGAGTTCCCGCGTCAACAACCCACCCCAGCGCCGCTGCACCCCAGCGCCGCTGCACCCCAGCGCCGATCATGGAGTTTGTGCGGCCCTGCTGAGCGTGGGAGAGCGGCACAAACTCCATGATCGGCGAGAGTTGGTGGTGGGTGGCAGCTCAGGCGCAGCCATCGCGCGCCCGGTCGCGGGGGGATCCGTCAGCAGCTGCGTCATGTGGTTGTCACGGGCTGGTGCGAAGCTGAGCAGGACCATCTCAGACCACCAGGCCTTCGCAGGCCTGCGACCCAGGGAGCTCGGCGGATTTGGACAAGCAGCAGGAGTTCGTGCTTCGCACGCTCGAGGAGCGCGACATCCGTTTCGTCCGGCTGTGGTTCACCGATGTGCTCGGCACGCTGAAATCGGTGGCGATCGCGCCGGCCGAGCTGGAGGGTGCCTTTGCCGAGGGCATCGGCTTCGACGGTTCGGCGATCGAGGGCTTCGCCCGAGTCCACGAGAGCGACATGCTCGCCAAGCCCGACCCGGCGACCTTCCAGGTGTTGCCGTGGCGCGGGGAGTCACCCGGCACGGCGCGGATGTTCTGCGACATCGCGATGCCGGACGGCACGCCGAGCTGGGCCGACCCACGGCACGTGCTGCGACGGGCCCTCGGCAAAGCCGCCGATGCAGGGTTCACCTTCTACACCCACCCCGAGATCGAGTTCTTCCTGCTCAAGTCGCTGCCGGCGCGCGGCCAGATCCCCGAGCCCGTCGACGACGGCGGCTACTTCGACCTGACCCCCCATGACGTCAGCCACGATTTCCGTCGTACGACGATCACGATGCTCGAGCGGCTCGGCATCTCGGTGGAGTACAGCCACCACGAGGTGGCGCCCGGCCAACAGGAGATCGATCTGCGCTACGCCGATGCGCTGTCGACCGCCGACAACATCCTGACGACGCGGCATGTCATCAAGGAGGTGGCGCTGTCGCAGGGGGTCTACGCCACCTTCATGCCCAAGCCCTTCTCAGACCAGCCGGGTAGCGGCATGCACACGCACCTGTCGCTGTTCGAGGGCGACCGCAACGCCTTCCATGACGGCAACGACCCGCTGCACCTGTCGACCGTGGCCAGGCACTTCATCGCCGGGCTGCTCAAACATGCCGCCGAGATCACCGCCGTGACCAACCAGTGGGTCAACTCCTATAAACGGCTGATCTCCGGCGGCGAGGCCCCGCCGTACATCTGCTGGGGCTCGAACAACCGCAGCGCGATGGTGCGGGTGCCGATGTACAAGCCGACCAAGGGCAACTCGACCAGGATCGAGGTGCGCAGCCCGGACAGTGCGACCAACCCCTACCTGTGCTTTGCGTTGCTGCTGGCCGCCGGGCTGAAGGGGATCGAGCAGGAGTATCCGCTGCCCGCCGGCGCCGAGGACGACGTATGGTCGCTGTCCGACGGGGAGCGGCGCGCACTCGGGATCACCCCACTGCCAGGCAGTCTCGCCGACGCCATCGAGGTCATGGAGCGCAGCGAGCTGGTCGCCGAGACGCTCGGGGAGCACGTGTTCGACTTCTTCCTGCGGAACAAGCGGGAGGAGTGGGCGGCCTACCGCCAGGAGGTCACGCCGTTCGAGCTCGGCCGCTACCTCCCGGTGCTGTAGGTGCGGCGCGCACTGGTCGTCACCCACACCGAGTCGGAGGGCCCGGGCACGCTCGCCGAATGGCTGCCCGCCGCAGGGCTCGAGCTCGACGTGCTCCGGCCCTTCGCGGGCGATCTGGTGCCTGCCCGGGTCACCGAGCACGATTCGCTCGTCGTCATGGGTGGTCCGCAGCAGGCGTACGACGACCGGTCCGCCCCCTGGCTGCAGCAGGTCAAGCAGCTGCTGCGTGCCGCTGTCGCCGACGGCGTCCCCGTGCTCGGGATCTGCCTGGGCGCGCAACTGCTCGCCGAGGCGACCGGCGGCCGCGTTGCCCCCGGCGACGAGGGGCCGGAGCTCGGCGCCCGGCTGGTCGCCAAGCGCGACACGTCCGCCGCCGACGCATTGTTCGCCGCAGTGCCCTTCACCCCGACGGTCGTTCAGTGGCACTGGGATGCCGTCGTCGAACTGCCCCCGGGCGCCGTCTTGTTAGCCAGCAGTCCGCGCTATGCGAACCAGGCGTTCCGCGTGGGCGAGCTGGCCTGGGGGCTGCAGTTCCACATCGAGACCCCGCCGGACATGGTGACTCGCTGGTTCGTCGAGGACGATGCTGGAGTGCGGGACGCCGGCCTCGATCCGGCGGCGCTGCTGGCCCGAACCCTGGCCGAGCTCGACGAGGTCGCGGCCTGCTGGCGCCCGGTGGTGGAGCGCTTCGCTGGACTGGCGCTGGGCTGAGCCGGCCGGAGCGCCGCCTCGCGACGCACGCGCCGCGAATCGGCCGGGGCGTTGTCATGCGGCGAGGCGGTTGTGGTCGGTTTTGCGGTAGCCGTGGGCGCCGAACCATCGGCCGTCGCGGAGATGGATGGCGTGTCCGTGGTGGATTTGGTCGTGGTGGCCGCCGCGGCGTAGGCCCGGTGAGTTGCCACATCCCACCGAAGGTTTGCTCCAGGCTGAGCCGGCGTTGGCTGTGCTGCCGGTCAGCTTCGGTGTCGGCTGGCAGTGGTTGCAGGGCTTGGCAGCGTTTGCGTCGCTCGACGTCCAGGGTGTGCGGGTCGGTCAGTAACGCCAGGTCGATGAACGGCTGCTGCTGCGTTTCGCGGAGGTCGGCGGGCAGATTGCTGAGGTGCGCGGTGAGGACCTGGGCGTGTTCGGCGCTGAGTTGCGCGTCGGCGAGGGCGGCGCGGACCGCCGGCAGGTCCTGGAGCCGCCGAGCTAGCCGCAGCTGGGCGCTGGCTTCGGTGCGGCTGAGCTCAGCTGCGCGGCGGAGCCACGCCGCCGGGGTGACCGAACCGTCCCGGGCCCAGCCGTGGCCGGCCTCGACCAGGCTGAGCCGGTCGCTGATAGCGGTCACCAGCAACGCCCGCAGGGCCAGCAGCCGGACCACCTCGGTGGCGGCGAGCTGCGCCGCGGCCGGCGCGGCGACGAGCGCGCGGAGGGCCTGCTCGACCTCGGCGACCCGCGCCGACACCGGGGCGGACGGGGAGGCGTGCGTCGCGGCGCATCATGTCTGCCAGGCTGCACCGATGGGTGGGCCAACACGCAAGCAGCTTTTCGTGGTGGCTGGCCTGCTGCGCCGCCGTGGCCGGGCGCTGATGGTCCACCGCTCGCCGCAGCGGCTGTGGCACAACGCGGTGGCTCCCCGGACAGCACATGGCCGCCCGGCAGATCCCAGACGTCGGCGTACCACAGCCGCTGCGGCGAGCGGTGGACCATCAGCGCCCGGCCACGGCGGCGCAGCAGGCCA
>JBKJOO010000204.1:0-7075 GCA_046595615.1 Mycobacteriales bacterium
CCCGCGGCGGGTTCGGCGTGGTGACCCGCGCGGTGAACCGCGTGTCGGCGGTCACCGGCACCCGCTGGGTCCTGGACGGCATCGTCGGGTCGGCGCCGACGACGAATTGGCTGCCCAACTCGCCGGACGCCAGCCGGCCGGTGCTGATCGGCTGGTCCGACGCGGCCCACAGCGACCTGCTCAGCGGCCAGCCCAGGCTCGTGCTCGGGGTCACCCGGACGGCGTGGTTCGGCACCGACGACCACCGCGGTCACCGGGTCGCCGCGATGCGCGCCGCGGTGATCGCGCTCGACCGAACCGACCGACTGCCGCTGACCGGCGGCGCATCCTGGCGCTCGGTGGTCCTGCACGAGCTCGGCCACACGATGGACCTCGACCACGTCGCGGACGGCCGTCAGCTGATGGCGGCGGTGCTCTCGCGCCGGGCGGTCGACTACGCCGCCGGTGACCTCGCCGGGCTGAACCGGCTCGGCCGTCAGGCGGGTTGCGTCAAGGTCCCGTAGACCGCGTCAGAACGGCGGCCAGGGGATCGCCGGCCAGTCTTGCGACGGGTAGGGATGCAGGCCGGTCGCCAGCAACCGGTCGACCCGCTCCTTGGTCCGGCGTACCTCGCGTCGGGTGAGGTGCTCCGACAGCTCGTTCTCCAGCTGGCCTTCCAGCTCGGCCCGCAGCCGGGACAGCACCTCGATGGCTTCCTCGGACAGCGGCTCGCCGCGCCACTGCCAGAGCAGCGTGCGCAGCTTGTCCTCGGTCGAGAAGCAGATCCCGTGATCGACCCCGTGGACCCGGCCCTCCGGCGTGGGGAGCAGGTGGCCGCCCTTGCGGTCGGCGTTGTTGATGACCGCGTCGAGCACCGCCATCCGGCGCAGGTCCTCGTGGTCGCTGCGGGCCAGCACCTGCAGGTCGATGGTCTCGTCGACATCGACCCACAGCTGGCACATGCCGGTGCCGAACGGCCCGTCGCGCAGGACCGTCGGCGGGACGACCCCCCAGCCGGTGGCCGCCGAGACGAGGTAGGCACCGAGCTCACGCCCGGCCAGCGTGCCGTCCGGGAAGTCCCACAGCGGCCGCTCGCCCCGCACCGGCTTGTAGACGCAGGTCGCGGTGACGCCCTCGTGGGTGGTCGTGCAGTAGAGGGTGGCATTGCTGGCATCGACCAGCCGACCCTCGACCGACAGCTCGCCCTCGCGTAGCAGCGTGAGGGCGCCCTCGAGATCGAGCTCCGGCGGCGCGGGCATCGGCTCCACCGGCACAGTGTCCGGCAGGTCGTCGCTCCTCGCAGCCCCGGTCAGCGGCGGTGCCCGTTCTGGCGGGGGCAGACATGCCCCTCCGGGTCCAGCGGCAGGTTGCACAGCGGGCACGGCGGCCGACCGGCGGCGACGACCCGCTGGGCCCGCCGGATGAACGCCCGGGCCATCTCGGCGGTCAGCCGCACCCGCAGCGCGTCAGGTCCCTCGTCGGCGTCGTCGAGCGGCTCGACCGCGGATTCGCCCTCGACCTGGGCAAGCGCCTCGATGACGCAGCGCGCGGCGTCGCTCTCCCACGCCAGCCCCATCGTGCCGACCCGGAACTCCTGCTCGACCGGTGCGTCGAGCGGCGCGGTGTCGTCCAACTCGCGTGGTGCGACGACGCCTGCGTCGGCGTCGGTGGTGCGCCGGACCGTCTCCAGGAGCTCCTCGAGCCGCTCGGCGAGGACGGCCACCTGGGCCTTTTCGAGGGCCACGCTGACCGTCCGGCCACCGCCGGAGGCCTGCAGGTAGAAGGTCCGGTCGCCGGGCTGGCCGACGGTGCCGGCGACGAACCGGTCGGGCGGGTCGAAGACGAACAGCTGGCGAGGCACGCCCCAGAGCCTATGCGCCTGAGCCCTGTGGTCCCGTACGCGAGGTCCCGGGGCTAGGCGCCCGAGCCACCGCCGACCGGCGCGTCGCTGCTCGCCTTGCGCCGGGTCCGCTTCTTGGCGGGCAGCAGGTCGGCCACCCCGCCACCGGTGTCGTTGACCCGCACCACGAACGGCCGCAGCTCGGTGTAGCGGATCACCGTCACCGAGCACGGGTCGACGAAGATCCGCTGGAACTGGTCCAGGTGCAGCCCGAGCGCATCGGCGACGACGGCCTTGATGACATCGCCGTGCGAACAGGCCAGCCAGGTGGCGTCAGGGCCGAGCTTGGCGTTCCAGTCGCGGACGGCCGCCACCGCACGGTTCTGCGTCTCGCGCAAGGGTTCGCCCTCGGGGCCGGGGAAGACCACCGCGCTGGGATGCTGCTGGACGACCTTCCACAGCGGATCCTTGGCCAACTCCTTCAGCGGCCGACCGGTCCAGTCGCCGTAGCGGCACTCCCCCAGCCGCTCGTCGAGGAGGACCTGCTCGGTCCGGCCCTCCGCGATCGCTCCCGCCGTGTCGAGGCAGCGGTCCAGCGGGCTGCTCACGATCGCGGCGAAGGGCACCTCGCGGAGCCGCCCCGCGACGGCCGCGGCCTGCTGCTGCCCGCGCTCGTCCAGGTGCAGCCCGGGCGTCCAGCCCGCCAGCACCGGCCCGGTCAGGTGGGTCAGGCCGTGCCGGACGAGCACCACAGTGGTCACGGCGCGGAGCCTACTGAGCGACCGGGCCCGGGGTCGGCGCGCGCTCGACCGGGTGGCGCTCCGGGGTCACCAACCACGCCTCCCCCGTGATCCACCGAAACCGGCGCACCGTTGTGATCTTCCAGGACGTGCCCGAGTTCACAGTGGACCGTGCCCATAGATGCGCCGGGCTCCTTGCGGCGCAGCGACCACAACAGCAGTGAGGCGGGCGCCCTCCCGACGCGGGCCTCGCTTGGTCGACCCCGTCGCCACCTCGACGGGTTGCTCTTTGCTGCTGTTGTGGTCGTGCTTGTCGGCAGCACCCGGAGCTCAGCGCGCTCAACCGGCTTGCGGCGGTTCGGGGAGGCCGCCAACTCCACCGGCCGGCGGGCCTTCGCCGGAAGCAGCGGCCCCTCGCCGGACCCCACTTCCCCGATGGTGGTGACCTGGCCTGTCGGGGTCGGCGTTCCCCGTGGTGGGACCGGGTGCGTGTCCGTGACCGCCCCACCACGCCCGTCTACCATGATCCACGGAAGCTGGGGCACCGCTGTGATCTTCCAGGAGGTGCCCGAGCTTCCGTGGATCATGCGGGGTGGGGTCGGCGGCTGGGCGGCCCCTCGCCGGATCCCACGTTCCCCATGGCCGTGGCCCCTTTTGTCATGGAATGCCGGTTTCCAACTCGTCGTACGACGGGGAAGTCGTGCCCACCGCCGCGGCCTACGTCAGGATGTTGACCGCGCGCGCGGCAACCAGGCCGATCGTCAGCAGCGACACGAGCGACTGCAGACCCATCAGCAGCTTGGCCCGCGGGGTGAGCGGCATCGTGTCGGTCGGGCTGAACGCGGTCGAGGACGTCAGCGACACGAACAGGTAGTCAGCGAAGACCGGACGCCAGCCCGGCGCAGCCGACCGGGGGTCGGCGTCCTGCGGGAACCACAGGTCCGGACTGACCGGGGCGGCCCGGGCGCCGGCCCGACCCAGTGGGCCGCCGCGGTCGAGCTCCCAGTAGGCCAGGCCGAAGACCAGCACGTTGGTGAGCCAGACGCCGGCCGCCGACCCGAGTAGCTGCCGGCCGTTGGACAGGCCACTGCCGACGAGCCGGTTGACCAGCGTCCCGAGGGCGACGGCGTTGACGAGCGCGACCAAGCCGATGACGACCACGGCCAGGATCCGCAGGTCCTTGGACTCGCGGGACATCCGGCTCGGGTCGGCGACCAGCAGGCCGACCAGCAGGACCGTCTCGAGCCCGGGCAGCAGCAGGGTCGGTCCGGGGATGAGCCGGTCGGTGAGCACGATCTGGACGACGACCGCGGCCAGCACGGCCGCCGCGGCCGGCCAGCGGGTCTCACCTCCAAAAGCCTCATCACGAGGGGACTGGGCCGGCGTCACAGCCAGCCGCGCCGCCGGAAACCGGCGTACATCCCGCCGCTCACCGCCACCAGGAGCAGCAGCGAGGTGACGAAGCCCCACTGCTTGCCGAATCCGGGATAGGGGACGTTCTGGCCGTAGAAGCCGGTGATCGAGGTGGTGACCGCGAGGATCGCCGCCCATGCGGTGAGCTTGCGCATCACCTCGTTGAGGCGGTTGCCCTGCAGCGTCAGGTTGGTCTCCAGGATGGTCGAGACGAGGTCGCGCAGGCTTTCGGTCCACTCGGTGGCCCGCAGCACGTGGTCGTAGACGTCCTGGAAATACGGCCGCATCGCCTCGTCGACCACCCCGACATCGCCGCGCAGCAGGGTGTTGACGACCTCGCGCATCGGCAGGACGACCCGGCGCAGCAGCACCAGCGACTTGCGCATCTCGAAGCTGCGCCGCTGCAGCTCGACCGATCTCGGGTTGGGGTCGAACAGCACCTCCTCGAGCGAGTCGATCTGCTCGTCGAGCTCCTGTACGGCGTCGAAGTGGCCGTCGACCAGCAGGTCCAGCAGGCCGTGCACCAGGTAGGCGACGCCCGAGCCGGCATGATCTTTGCTGGCGTCCCAGCGGGCCAGCAGCGGCTCGACCTCGAGGTGGTCGCTCTTGCGCACGGTCACGAGCGCCCGCTCGGTGATGAACGCCGCGACCTCGCTGACGCCGAGTTCGGCCGTCTGGGGGTCGATGCTGACGACGTACGACGCGAGGAACAGGTGGTCGTCGTAGCGGTCGAGCTTGGCCCGCTGATGCTCGTTGATGGCGTCGTCGATGGCGAGCGGGTGCAGGTTGAGCTCTTCGATCAGGATGGCCAGATCGGCCCGGTCGGGTTGGAGCAGGTCGAGCCAGACCACGGTGCCCGGCTCGTCGAGCATGTCGCTCACGTGCTCGACGGCGAAGCCCTCGGCGACGAGTGTGCCGTCGCGGTAGGCGCGGGTGTGCGCAGGGCAGCTGGTGCCACTCGATCGACAGGCCAGGGCCGGGTCGTCGGCGGTCCGCTTCTCGGTGGTCGTCACGACACCGAGTCTGACATCAGCTCAGCGCGACGCTGAGCAGGACCGCGACGCCGAGCAGCACCCGGTAGGGGACGAACGCCGTAATGGGAAAACGCGCGACGAGCCGCAGCAGGAAGGCGATCGCGGCGAGCGCGACCCCGAAGGCGACGACGGTGGCGAGCACCGTCGGTCCCGCGCCGCCACTGGCCTTACCGGCGTCCTTGAGCTCGTAGGCGCCGGCCGCCAGGAGCGCTGGGATGCCGAGCAGGAACGACAGCCGGGTCGCCGACACCCGGTCCAGGCCGCGGAGCAGACCGGCCGAGATCGTCGCGCCCGAGCGGCTCACCCCGGGCACCAGCGCGAGGCACTGGGCGAGCCCGATGACGAACCCGTCGGCGACGGTCAGCGAGCGTTCCGCGCGGTCCTGGGCGGCCCGCCGCTCGGCCAGCACGAAGACGGCGCTGAACACGATCAGCCCGAGGGCGATGACGACCAGCCGGGTGTCGATCTTCTTGATGACGTCCTTGAGGGCGAACCCGACGACGCCGATCGGCAGCGAGCCGACGAGCACGGCCAGTGCGAAGCGGAACTCCGGGTGGCGTCGCCCCTCGCTGCTGATGCCACCGACCAGACCCTTGATGAGCGCGAGGATGTCCCTGGCGAAATACAGGACCGCGGCCAGGATCGCCCCGACCTGCACCACCGCGGTGAAACCGATGATCGCGTCCTTCTCCTGCTGCGTCTTCATCGGCAGGCCGAGCAGCTTCTCGACGATCAGCAGGTGGGCGGTGCTGGAGACCGGGAGGAACTCCGTGACCCCTTCGACCACTCCGAGTACGACGGCCTGTACGACGTTCACGGATTCCCCTTGCGGTGGAGGCGGGCGGCGACGGCTGCGGCGACGCCCAGACGGTAGACGGCAGCCCCCTTTGCCGGCCGGACGCCGGGCCGGAGCAGTGCCCGCGCCGCGAGGGCGCTGGTGAGGGCGGCGACCGGGACACCGACGGCGAGCTCCCCGGCCGGGGCGTGGCGGCTGCGCAGCAGGGTCAGCCCGGCCGCGCCGGCCGTGATCGGCAGCGACATGAGGATCGAGAAACGGCTGGCCGCTGCGCTTTCGACGTGCAGCAACCGCAGGGCGGTGAGGGTCGCGCCGGACCGGGAGACGCCTGGCGCCAGCGCGAGGACCTGCGCCAGAGCGGCGACCGCGGCCTCGCGCGGACCGACCCGGTTGACATGCTCGGGCTGGCGGTCGGCAGCCCAGAGGGCCACCCCGGCCAGGGCGAGCAACCCGGCAGTCGGCCCGGGCCGGCCCAGCCGACGTTCGACGACCGCACCGGCGAGCAGGCCGGCCAGGGCGGCGGGGACCGCCGAGAGCGCCACGAGCCCCGTCGTACGCCGGTCCGGGAGCTCACGCCGCAGCGACCAGGCGACGCCGGCGCAGGAACCCGCGTGCAGGCCGGCCGCCAGGCTGGTCCGGTCGCCGGCCGGTTCGGCGCCGAACAGCCAGGGCAGCAGGGTGAGCTGGGCCGAGCTCGAGACCGGCATGACCTCGGCGACCCCCTGGACCGCGCCGAGGGCCGCCGCGCGGAACAGGGTCCCGCTCAGCTGCCGACGCCGGAGCGCTCCAGCGCCTCGACGGCGGTGCGCAGGCTGGCCAACTTCTCGTCCACGCTGGCGCCGAACGGCGACACGGTCAGTGTCGTGACGCCGCTGGCTGCGAGCACCTGCATCTTCTCGGCGATCCGCTCCTTGCTGCCGAGCAGCGAGGTCTGCTCGATGAAGTCGTACGGCACCGCCTGCGCCGCCCCGTCGTAGTCGCGGGAGAGGTAGCGGTCCTGGATCTCGGCGGCTGCGTCGTCGAAGCCCATCCGGACGGCCAGCTGGTTGTAGAAGTTCTTGTCGCGGCTGCCCATGCCGCCGACGTAGAGCGCGGCATACCACCGGATCGGGTCGGCGCAGACCTTCGGGTCGGCGCCGACCACGAGCGGCATGGTCGGCACGACGTCGAACCCCTCGAGCGTCTTGCCGACCTTGGCCCGGCCGGCCTCGATCGAGGCGAGGGACTCCTTGGCGTAGTCCGGCGAGTAGAAGATCGCCAGCCAGCCGTCGAA
>JBKJOO010000301.1:0-3459 GCA_046595615.1 Mycobacteriales bacterium
GAGCGCGCTGAACCGCGCGGCGAGGGCCTCCTGTCACCAGCGGCAGGTCCTCCCCACCAGCTGAGACCGCAGCCGCAGCACCCCCCACGCCGTGCCTGCCGGTCATCAGCGTCAGCGGCGCAGCACGGCCGGCAGCCCCCGCACAGCCGCGAGAGGAAGCACCGATCGCGGCGCGTACGTCATCCGCCACAGCCCGCCGTGCGCGGCCTGCTGCGCGAACAGCTCGTCGGGATGGTCGACCACGGCCGGCCCGGTGCGCAGGTCATGCACCAGCAGGGCCGCCATCAGCGTCCGGCTGGTCTGCGGCGCGAACACCTCGACGCCGAACATATGTGCCCCGGCGTACGCCGCCGCGAGCAGCCGGTTGGTGGTGACCGACCTGGTGCTCGTCGCCGGCGCGACATTGGCCGACACCAGCCGACCCTCGGCCTGCGCGACGACGGCCCGCCACCGCTGCAGCCGCTTGGCGAGGCTGTAGTTCGGCCCCTGCTGCGGCACGAGCGCGTCGGCGATGCCCACCTCGGTCCCGTCGCCCCGGCGTACCGTCGTGGTGTACGCCGGGGCGTACAACGCGCCGCGCGACAGCAACTGCAGCCAGCCCCGACCGGCCCCCCGCGCCCGCGCCGCAGCCACGACATCGGCCGGTACGGCGTAGGCATCGGTCGGCGTGGCCAACTCGGCGTACGACGTGCCGGGGCGGGTCTGCAGCAGGTGCTCGACGACTGCGTCGCTGGCGACGGCGACCTGGACGTGGCGGGCGCCGTCGGCGTAGGCGTAGCTGCCCACGGTCAGCGGCAGCGGGCCGGCGGCGACCGCGAGCCAACCGGCGATCTCCGGGGTCTCGGTGAGCAGATCCGCCCCTGCGGCCGCGGCCAGATCGCCGTTGCCCGAAGCTCCCGGCCGGAGCGGCAGTTCGAGCGTGCCCGCAGCCGTGGAGGCCGTCGTGAGCAGGCGTTCCCAGACCCGTCGGTCGGGCAGGTCGACGGCCAGAACGTGGGCGCCCCAATCCAACAGCGATGCGAGCGGACCCAGCTCGGCGCCCGCACCGAGCACCGCAAAGCCCTGGTCACGCAGGTCGAGCCACGCCGGTTCGGCGACGACCCGACCCAGCGCGACCGCGAAGCTCGGCTCGACCGTGCCCGCCCGCACCCAGGTGTCGAGCTGGCGCAGCAGGCTGTCGCCGTGCAGCTGCGCCCCGCGGTAGGGCACGACGAGCTCGCGGACCGGCTCCCCCTCGCCGGCGATCCGGTGGGTCCCGAGGTCCGGCCCAGCTGTCGCGGCGACCGCCGCCGGGACCGAGGTGACCCCGCCGTCGCGCGAGAAGCGCATCCGTTCCGACAGGGCCGCGAGCCCGGAGCGGGCGACGCTCAGCGCGGCCTCGGGGGTGCGGGTCGAGGCGGCGGTGACCTCGACGACGCGCGCGAGATAGCCCTTGCGCCAGTCACCTTCGGCCACGATGCGACCTGCCAGGGCGGCGTCGATCTCCCGGACAGCGTCGGCCCAGACCGTGCGGCCGGTCGCGGTCGTGCTGCGCCGCCCGTCGGGTCCGAGGGGGAAGACGACGCCGGACTGCTGGGGCTCGTCCACCTGCCACCTCCTGATACGTCGAAGTCGGCCTGACCCTTGCACGTCAGCCGGCGGCTAGGCGAGCAGGTCCGCGAGGACCGCGGGTGCCTCGGTCGCGCTGACCAGCGGTGCCCACCGCGCCCCCACCCGCTCGGCCAGCGCCTGCGCCTGCTCGATGTCATCGGCCGGGGCGAGCACGATCAGCTCGCCGAGCGCCCGAGCCGCGGCCGCCGCGTCGGCGCCGCCGGTGTCGCGGCAGTCCGACAGCAGCACGGTGACCTGCCGGCTGGCCCGCGAACGCTGGAGCTGCTCCCCAGCGGCGCGCAGCGCCTTGACCAGATCAGTCGTGCCGTGTCCGCGCAGGGCGAGCACCTCATCGACCACCGTCTCGGGCGGCAGCGGAACATCGAGCGAGCGCAACACCTGCACGTCGCGGGCAAACGCGATGACCGCGTGTTGCGTCGGCGCCCGAAGGGCGCAGGCGGCAGCGGCCAGCGCGGCGGTCGCCAGTCGTTCGCCGCTCATCGAGCCGGACCGGTCCAGCAGCAGGCACAGGGCGAGCTCTGGTCGGCCCCACTCGCGGGCGGTGAGATCGCCGAGCGCCGGCGGCCGGCCGAGCGCCCGCGCGTCGAGCAGGGCGTCGGTCGACGCGTCGATGTCGAGGTCTCCCCCGCGGTCGGCCGACACCTGCTGCATCCGGCCGACCCCGCCGCTACGCGGCCGCCCGGTGCGCACCCGGTCCAGGACCAGCCGGGCGGCCAGCCGCCGGGCCGCTGCCCGCAGCCGCTCGTCTGTGGCGGTGACCATCTCGGCGATCAGGGCCAGCGCGGCGTCGGGGTCCTGACCCATCGCCTCGGCGAGGGCGACCTCGTCGAGCTCACCGACCTGCGGGGAGATGTCGGCGAACTGCTTGTGCCGGGCCAGTTGCTGGCGGGGCGTGGTGCGGGCCGCCGGCGCCGACCGAGCCTTCGTAGGAGGTGCGGGGAGCTGGCCCGCCCCGGCCCCGGGAGGGGGCGGAGGCGGGCTCAGGCTCCCCCCGGCGGCTCACCGTCCTCGCCCGTCGGTTCGGCGCCGAACACCGCCGTCCACAACTCGATGACGACACTCTCCGGGGACCGGCCGCTCGACTCCTGCATCCGGACCCGGCCGGACAGCGCCACCTGCGCTGCGTCCAGGCCGGTGTGCCAGTCGGTGGCGGGGGTGCCGCGCAGCCCGCCGAGCGAACCGGCGATGCGGACGACGTCGATCGCCCCGCGCACCGACGAGCCGACCCGGACGTCGTGGTGGCTCCGGGTACGGCGTACGAGGTCGACGACCTGGGCCCGCCAGGCAGGATCGACCTGCGGGCCACGCAGCGCGACGACCTGTTCCTCGTCGCCGGCCGACTGGTATCCCATCGTGATCCGGCAGACCCGGTCGTAGACGGCTGAGGAGATCCGCGCGGTGCCGACCGCGTCGAACGGGTTCATCGCCGCAACCAGCCGGAAGCCGTCGGCGGCAGCGATCTGACCGAGCCTGGGTACGGTCAACTCGCCCTCACTCATCACCGTGATCAGGACGTTGAGGGTCTCCTCGGGGACCCGGTTGATCTCCTCGACGTAGAGCAGGGCGCCGGCCCGCATCGCCTCGACCAACGGCCCGTCCACGAAGACATCCGGGACGTAACCGGCGGTCAGCACCTGGGCCGGGTCGAAGTGTCCGACCAGCCGGGCCGGCGTCAGCTCGGCGTTGCCCTCGACCGGCACGAAACGCACACCCACGGCGGACGCCGCCCCGCGCAGCAGCGTGGACTTGCCGGTGCCCGGTGGCCCTTCGAGCAGCACGTGGGTGCCGGCGGCGAGCGCCGCGACGAGCAACTCGACCTCCCGGCGGCGGGCGGCGACCCCGCTGTGG
>JBKJOO010000375.1:0-5349 GCA_046595615.1 Mycobacteriales bacterium
GTTGTTGCCACCGTGGTTGGAGACCGAGATCGCGTTGAAACCGACATCGACGGCCTTCTTGGCATCATCGACCCGCATGACGCCCTTCAGCATGAGCGGGCCGTCGTAGTTCGCCCGCAGCCAGGCCAGGTCCTCCCAGGTGGGCAGCGGCGTCTGCATCCACTCGCCGTAGGCGCCGAAGAAGGTCGGTGGCGGCTGACCGGGCAGCGCCATGTTTGGCGTGGTGAGGTCGGGAAGCGCGCCGCTGCGGGCCCACATCAGCGCCCACTTCGGCCGGCGCAGCGCCTCCGGGGCGAACTTCACCATGGTGGCCAGATCGAGCTTCTCCGGGATGCTCGGGCTGCCCCAGTCACGGCCCTGGGAGAACGACCAGTCCAACGTGACGATGATGCCGGCCGCGCCCGCCGCCCGGGCCCGCTCGACCCGGCCCAGGATGACCTGTTTGGACCCCGACCAGTAAAGCTGGAAGAACGTCTTGGCGTTGACCGCGACGACCTCCTCCACCGACTTGCTCGCAAACGAGGACAGGCCCATCGCGGTGCCACGCGCCGCCGCCGCCCGGCCGATCGCGACCTCGCCGTCCGGATGCACCGCCTGCACCCCGGTCGGTGAAATCATCACCGGCAGGTCCAGCTGCAGCCCCATCACCGTCGTCGACAGATCACGCTGCGGCGCGAGGTTGGCGACGTGCGGGGCGAACCCGAGCTCGCTGTAGGCCTCGATGTTGTCCTCGAGGGTCTTGCCGCGCTCGGAACCGGCGACGAGCGCCATGTAGACCGAGGGCGGCAGCGCCTTCTTCGCGCGGCGCTGCGCCTCGGCAACCGTCTCGAACCAGTCGTTGGCCATGGGATCCTCTCGGGGGCAGGGGGGTGTCTAGCGGGCGAGACCGACGAGCGGGTCTTGTTCGCAGGCCTTGTCGGGACGTCGGATCGAGAGCTGCACCGGCACCGGTCCGCCGCGGACGCCACCTTTGTGCGAGTGGTCCAGTGACGGCTTGGGCGCAGCACCGGGGGTCACCTTCGACAGCGCCAGCTCGCCGTAGCCCTTGACGCACTCGGGGTCGGGTCCGTCCAGCGGCAGGCCGGTGAAGAACTTGGCCGCCATGCAGCCGCCGCGGCACGCGTCGTACTCACTGCAGCTCTTGCAGGTGCCGCCGGTCTGCGGCTCGCGCAGCTCCAGAAACAGCTCCGAGGACCGCCAGACCTGCGCGAACCCGCCGTCGCCGCGGACGTTGCCGGCGAGGAACTGGTCATGGATCGCGAATGGGCAGGCGTAGACGTCGCCGACCGGATCGATGAGGCAGACCACGCGACCGGCGCCGCACAGGTTGAGCCCGGGGAGCGACTCGCCGTACGCCGCGAGGTGGAAGAACGAGTCGCCAGTCAGCACCCCCTCACCATGCAGGACGAGCCAGTCGTAGAGCTCGCGCTGCTGGGCCTGCGTCGGGTGCAGGTCGTCCCACACGTCGGCCCCGCGACCCGACGGCCGCAGCCTGGTGAGCCGCAGCTGGGCACCGAACCGGTCGGCAATGGCCTTGAACGCATCGAGTTGGCCGATGTTGTAGCGGGTGCAGACGACCGACAACTTGGCCTGTACGCCGACGTCGGACAGGTGCTGCAGTGCGCGTACGGCGACGTCGTAGGAGCCCTCGCCGCGGACGGCGTCGTTGACCTCCGCGGTCGCGCCGTCGATCGAGATCTGGATGTCGACATAGGAGTTGGCGGCGATCCGGCGCGCGGCTTCGGCGTCGATCTTGATGCCGTTGGTGGAGAACTTCACGCCGACGTCGTGGGCAGTGGCGTAGTCCAACAGCTCCCAGAAGTCCGGTCGGACTGTCGGCTCACCGCCGCCGATGTTGACGTAGAAGACCTGCATCCGCTGCAACTCGTCGATGACGGCCTTGGCCTCGGCAGTGCTCAGCTCGCGCGGATCGCGCCGCCCGGAGCTGGACAGGCAGTGGGAGCAGGCCAGGTTGCAGGCGTAGGTCAACTCCCAGGTCAGGCAGATGGGTGCATCGAGCCCGAGCGCGAAGTGCTCGACCAGGGGGATGGCAGCGGTCACAGGCGCTCCTGCAGCATGTCGGTGTCGGCGAGTTGTGCCAGGGCCAGCGCGTACGTCGGCAACTCGTGGGTCTGGAGCCCGGCGTCCAGGCAGGCCTGGCGGGCGGTCGGGCAGTCGGGCAGCCGCTGCACCACGTCGAGCAACCGCCGGTCTTTGAGGAAGGACAACCGACGGGTGCCGAAGTGGTAGAGCAGGGCCCCGAAGGACTCCGGCCGGATGGAGACCCGCGGGCTGACCTCCCACGCCCGGTCGAGCACGCTGGCGGGTGCGGTCATGCCCGGCTCGCTAGTAGACGCCGCACATGCCGTCGATCGACACGTCCTCGACGAGCAGCTCCTGCTCGATGGGCTCGGGCGCAGTGGGCTCCTCCAGGGTGGCGGCGGTCTGCTCCTCGGCGGCGGTGATGCTCATGCGTCGTCCTCCTGCGTTCCTGGCCGGTCGTGTGACCGGCATCACCGAGGAGGGTAACGGCACCGGGTGCCGCCCACTACCCTGCGATCGGTCAGGTGCCACCGCTGAGGGGGTTGGTCTTGCTCGACGACGGTGCGGAACGGCCGGGACGCCCCGCCGCCACCACGCGGGCAGAGCTCGAGCAGGTGGCCCTCGAATTGTTCGCCGAACGGGGGTTCGTCGCGACGACCGTCGACGACATCGCCGCGGCTGCAGGCATTGGCCGGCGCACGTTCTTCCGCTACTTCGCGTCCAAGAACGACGTGGTCTGGGGCGACTTCGAGCTTGGGCTGCTGGCACTGCGCGAGCGCCTCGCGACGGGTCAGCCGGGGCGGCCGTTGCTCGAGGAGTTGCGCGAGGCGGTCCTCGCCTTCAACCGCTTCGATCCCGGTGAGGTGCCGTGGCATCGCGACCGGATGGCCCTGATCCTGACGGTGCCGGCGCTGCAGGCGCACAGCACCCTGCGCTACGCCGCCTGGCGCTCGGTCATCGCCGAGTTCGCCGCCACCCGGCTGGGCGGGTCGCCGGCCGACCTGCTCCCCCAATTGGTGGCACACAGCTGCCTCGGCGCCGCCCTCACCGCCTACGACCAGTGGCTGCTCCGACCGGACTCGGACCTCCCGCAGCTGCTGGATCAGGCGATGCGGGCCCTTTCCGGGACCTGGGCCGGCGCCTGAGGCCCGCCCTGGCCGTTCGGTCGGCTCGAACCCTCCCCATTGGGTCGCTCGTGTACGGCGTACCGGTCGCGATCGTTGCGCAAGGCTGTGCAGCGCGTCACCAGACTCCTAGCGTTGATGCCCTGCCACCGGGCCACACCGCTGGCGACGGGGCCGGTCCCAGCCCTGTACGGATCAGGCGCGGGCTCCCGTCGGGGGCGCCGTCGGAGAGGACGTCGCATGCAGGTCGAAGAGCTGCTCAAGCCCTTCCCCATCAAGGAGTTCCACGCCTTCCCCAAGGCCCTCATGGGTCCGGGCGCGCACGAACTCATCGGCCCGGAGGCGCTCAAGCTGGGCTTCTCCAAGCCGCTGGTCATGACGTCGGGGCTGCGTGGCACCGACATCGTGCACAAGATCGTCGAGTCGCTGAAATACCACGGCCTGGACCCGGTCCTCTACGACAAGGTCGAGTCCAACCCCAAGGACTACAACGTGATGGACGCCGTCGCGATGTACCAGAGCAGCAAGTGCGACAGCTTCGTGTCGATCGGCGGCGGCTCCAGCCACGACGCGTGCAAGGGGGCCCGCGTCTCGGTGGCCCACGACGGCCGCAACGTCAACGAGTTCGAGGGCTTCAACAAGAGCGAGAACATGAAGAACCCGCCGCACATCGCCGTCTCGACGACGGCCGGCACCGGGTCGGAGACCTCGTGGGCGTATGTCATCACCGACACGACGACCGACCCGGACAACCCGCACAAGTACGTCGCCTTCGACGACGCCGCCATCGCCACCCTGGCCATCGACGACCCGGTGCTCTACTTCGACTGCCCGGTGGACTACACCGCGCAGTGCGGGTTCGACGTCCTCGCGCACGCCTCTGAGCCCTACGTCTCACGGCTGAACTTCGAGCCGTCGCTCGGCAACGCGATCCGGGCCATCAAGCTCACCCACGAGAACCTGCGCGAGGCGGTCTGGAACGGCCAGGACCTCAAGGGTCGCGAAGGCATGATGTACGCCCAGTACATCGCGGCCCAGGCCTTCAACTCCGGCGGCCTCGGCATCATCCACTCGATCTCACACGCGGTCTCGGCGTTCTACGACACCCACCACGGGCTGAACAACGCCATCGCGCTGCCCCGGGTCTGGGCCTTCAACATGCCGGCCAACTACAACCGGTTCGCCGACATCGCCGAGGCGATGGGCGTCGACACGCACGGCATGACCAAGGTCAAGGCCGCGGACGAGGCGCTCAAGGCCGCCGTGCGACTGCTGCGCGACGTGGGCATTCCCGAGCGGTTCGTCGACGTCACCAAGGACAGCTACAGCAAGAACCGCCTGGGCATCGGCCCGACCGAGTTCTACGCCAACGCCGGCGTCATCAAGGGTGACGACGGGGACATCGACCGGATCACCAACCACGTCCTCGGAGATGCCTGCACGCCGGGCAATGCCAAAGAGTGCTTCTACGACAACGTCCGCCCGGTCATCGACCACTGCATGAACGGTTCACTGGACGACTTCGTGTAGGCACCTTCCTGCAAGTGCGCTGCGCGGGGGACCCTGAACCATCCCCCGCGCAGCGCGGCCGTCCAGCCGACCAAGAAAGCGAACCCTTGACCCTGTCGACCGAAAGCCCGCCGACCGACGTGCCGGAGCCGCAGTTCGCCGATGTCGATGACGTGGTGCGATCCCTCGCCGAGCATGGCTACCTCGCCGACGAGCGGCTGGCGACCAGCGTGTTCCTGATGTCGCGGCTGGACAAGCCGCTGCTGCTCGAAGGTCCGGCGGGCGTGGGCAAGACCGAGCTCGCCAAGACCCTCGCCTTGGCCACCGGACGGCGCCTGGTCCGCCTGCAGTGCTACGAGGGCCAGGACGAGACCAAGGCACTCTACGACTGGGACTACGGCAAACAACTGCTCTACACCCAGATCCTGCGGGACAAGATTGCCGAGCTGCTCGGCGAGGCGCACGACCTGGCGGAGGCGGTGGAAGCCGTCTCGGCCCAGGAGAGCCTGTTCTTCTCCGAGCGGTTCCTCGCGGCCCGCCCGCTGCTCGAGGCGATCCGCTCCCCCGAGCCGGTGGTGCTGCTCATCGACGAGGTCGACCGCGCCGACGAGGCGCTCGAGGCGGTGCTGCTCGAGCTGCTCGCGGAGTTCCAGGTGTCGATCCCCGAGATCGG
>JBKJOO010000376.1:0-2600 GCA_046595615.1 Mycobacteriales bacterium
GAACTCGGCGTAGGCCTCGTCGACGACGACGATCCCGTCGCACGCGGCGCACACGGCGGCCACGACGTCGAGCGATGTCGTCGTCCCGGTCGGGTTGTTGGGCGTGGTGATGAACACGATCGCCGGCCGGTACTCCTGCACCGCCTCGACCGCCAGGTCCAGCGGAAGGCTGAAGTCGGCGGCCCGCCGCGCCGCCACCCAACCGGTCGAGGTGCCGGCGGCGAGCAGCGGGTGCATGGAGTACGACGGTTCGAAGCCGAGCGCCAGCCGGCCCGGGCCGCCGAACGCCTGGCAGATCTGCTGCAGGATCTCATTCGAGCCGTTGGCCGCCCAGAGCTGCTCCAGCCCGAGCGGCACCCCGGTGCACCCTGACAGGTAGGCCGCGAGGTCCGTCCGCAGCAGGACGGCCTCGCGGTCGGGGTAGCGGTTCAGCGATCGGGCCACGTCGCCGACCGCGGCCTGTAGGTCCGCGACCAGCGCATCACTGGGTGGGTAGGGGTTCTCGTTGACGTTGAGCTGGACGGCCTGGGGCAGCTGCGGTGCGCCGTACGGCGTCTTGCCGACGAGGTCGGTGCGGACGGGCAAGCTCATCTGACCCTGACCTGGACCGCCTCGACATGCGCCAGCAGGTCCTCCGCCCCACCGAGCGCGACGACATGCGGTGCGACGGTCGTGAGCGCCTCGCGGGAGTACTCGATGAGCGACATCCGCTTGAGGAAGCTCTGCGCCGACAGGCCCGCCGCGAAGCGCGCGGTGCCACCGGTGGGCAGCACGTGGTTGCTGCCGGCGAGGTAGTCGCCGAGCGAGACCGGCGTGTGGTTGCCGACGAACACCGCCCCGGCGTTGCGCACCCTTCGGGCCCGGTCGCCGGCATCGACGGTGATCACCTCCAGATGCTCGGCGGCCCAGGCGTCGACGACGTCGAGGCCCTGCTCGAGGTCCTCAACCAGGACGTGCGCACTCTGCCCGGCGAAGGCCGTCTCGACCCGCTCGCGGTGCCTGGTCGCCGGCACCTGCTTGCCGAGCTCGACGTCGACGGCGTCGAGCAGCCGGACCGACGGGGTGACCAGCAGGCAGGCGGCGAGCGGGTCGTGCTCGGCCTGCGCGATGAGATCCGCCGCGACGTACGCCGGGACAGCGCTGTCGTCGGCCAGGATGCCGATCTCGGTGGGGCCGGCCTCGGAGTCGATGCCGCAGCGGCCCTGCACGAGCCGCTTGGCGGCTGCGACGTAGACGTTGCCGGGGCCGGTGATGACGTCGACCGGCCGGCAGCCCTCGACGCCGTAGGCGAACATCGCGATCGCCTGCGCGCCGCCGACGGCGTAGACCTCGTCGACCTCGAGCAGGGCGCAGGCGGCCAGGATGACCGGGTTAGGCAGACCGCCGAACTCAGCCTTCGGGGGGCTCGCGACAGCCAGCGAGGCGACGCCGGCGACGAGCGCGGGCACGGCGTTCATCACGACCGAACTCGGATAGGCGATCCGGCCACCCGGGACGTAGAGCCCGACCCGGCCGACCGGGACCCAGCGCTCGGTGACGGTCGCCCCGTCGACGACCTGAACGGTTTCGTCGGCGCGCAACTGCGCGCGGCTGACCGCGCGGACCCGCCGGGCCGCCTCCTCGAGGGCCACCCGGACCGACGGGTCGAGCCCGGCCAGCGCCTGCTGCAACGCCGCCACGGGCACCCGCAGGTCGGTCAGTGCCACCCCGTCGAAGCGGGCGGTGGCCTCGCGCACGGCGACCGCCCCGCGGTCGCGCACCGCCTCCATGACGGGCCGCACCTGCTCGACCGCGGCCTCGACATCGAGCGCCGCCCGGGGCAACAGCGGCAGCGGATCGTCGTGACGGCGACCACGCAGGTCGATGCGGGTCAGCATCCGGCCAGCCTAATGGGGGACGGCGCGCCGGTCCGGACGACGCCGGCCGGCGCCCCGCCGTACAGTCGCGCCGTGACCGGGCCCCTGCCGCTGTTCCCCTTGGGGATGGTGCTGTTCCCCGGCTTGGTGCTGCCGTTGCACGTGTTCGAGGACCGCTACCGGGCGTTGATCCGTGACCTGCTCGAGCTGCCGGAAGACGAGCGCCGGTTCGGCGTGGTGGCGATCCGCGAGGGCCGGGAGGTCGGCAGCGACGGCATCACCGCGCTGCACGAGGTGGGCTGCACGGCCCAACTGCGGCAGGTCGAGACCTACGACGACGGTCGGGCCGATGTGGTGACCGTCGGCGCCGACCGTTTCCGACTGACGACGTTGCATGACGACAAACCCTATTTCACAGCAGATGTCGAATGGCTGCCGGAGGACGACGCCCACCTGGCCGAGGCTGGTCTGCTCGACGTCGCGGTGCGCTCATCGTTCGGCGACTATCTCGCTGCGCTGTCCGGCGCGAGCGGGAGCGAGGTCGAGCTGCCCGACCTGCCGGCCGAACCGCTGGTGCTGAGCTATCTCATCGCCGCGACGATGCTGCTCGACCTCGACGACCGGCAGGGCCTGCTTGCCGAACCCGACGGCCGCGCCCGGCTGCGCCGCGAGCTGTCCCTGCTCCGCCGGGAGGCGGCCTTCCTGCGGGTCCTTGCCGCCGCTCCGGCGCCCGAACTCACCCGC
>JBKJOO010000062.1:0-10599 GCA_046595615.1 Mycobacteriales bacterium
TACTCCGGCACGCCGCGGACTGCACCAACCCAGCCCTGCCAAGCCAAGGCAGCTGCCGGGCGCAGATCACCATCATCGCCACCGCCACCACCCTGACCGGGGCTGACGGGGCCGCCCCAGCCCGGCTCGTCGGCAGCACCCACGGCCTACTCACCCGCGGGGCGCTGCTCCGGCTGCTGTGCGACGCCGACATCAGCACCGCACACCTCAGCACCGACCTCGAACGGCTCGAACTGAGCCGGCTCAGCAGAACCGTCACCAAAGCCCAATGGCGGGCGCTGATCGCCCGAGACCAGGAATGCGTCGTCACCGGCTGCCACCGACGGCCAGCCCAATGCCAAGCCCACCACGTCATCCACTGGGCCAACAACGGACCCACCAACCTCGACAACCTCGTGCTGCTCTGCCACACCCACCACCACCAACTGCACGACCAACAACGCTGGCTCAGCTGCACCCACGGCCGGACGATGACCACCGCCGGCTGGCTCGACGACCCCGGCGACAACCCCCTCACCGGAGCCCGAGCCACCGGGCCACCCAGATGACCCCGCCCCACCGGCCCAGCAGCCGCTGGGCCGCACAGGGCTGTCCGGAGACTGCCGGCACCGCCACGAAGTCGACGACGGCAAGGTTGGCTGCGGTGTCGGCGCGGTAGCCGCTCGGCAAACAGCACCAGATCGACGAGAAGAGCGACAACGAGGCGATCTGGCAGAGCGTCAAGGGGTCCGGCAGCGGCACCGACGACTGATCCGACAGGCTGTGTTCGACGCGTTCACATTGCGGACGCGTCGATGACGGCAACAGGACGCATCGCCTCGCGACCGTGGCGGTGTGCTCATCCTCGGACACCGCGGTGCCGCCGGCCCATCCCATCCGGAGAACACCCTCGCCGCTGTCGAACGCGCCCTGCGCGATGGCGCGGACGGCGTCGAGGTCGACGTCCGACGCACCGCGGACGGCGTGCTTGTCTGCTCCCACGACGCCGGGCTGAGACGTACGGCTGGCCTGTCCCGCGAGGTCGCGTCGATGGCCGCCGCCGAGGTCGCGGATGTCCGGATGTCCGGGCACCCACTGCCGACGCTCGACGAGATCATCGACCTGGTCGGCGATCGCGGGCGCCTGGTGGTGGAGATGAAGACCTCGCCATGGCCGGCCGGGGGTGGGTCGGTCACGGCGGCTGCCGTCATCGGTCGGTTCGGCAGGCCCTTGCGGTGCGAGGTCGTCGTCTCGTCCTTCGACCGGCCGCGCCTGCTGCAGGTCCGCGAAGCCGGGTTGCCGGTCCGGACCGCCTTGCTCAGCCGCCCCGGCGTACCGCTCGTGGTGGCCCTGCGACGGGCCCTGCAGGACGGGCACGCGCAAGCGCATGTGCACGTGCTGTCACTGCTCGCCCCGGCGTCGTTGATCGGCCGCGCGCGTCAACTCGGGCTCACCGTGACCGGCTGGACGGTCGACCGGCCGAGCCAGCTCCATCGGCTGGCCGCGGCCGGGGTCGAAGCCGTGATCAGCGATGAGCCGGCCGCCGCCCAGGCGTGCCTGCGGGCCGGTCGTCTCCGACAGGCCAGTTGAGCGGCGCGGGCTTCCTGCGCTGTTCACCCGCCGGTCGACGACACGCTTCATCATTGCCAGATCCGACCCTGCGGCACGACACCTCCAAGGGCTGCCGGCGTCACGGTGCTCGTCACCGACGTTGCCCAGCTGGGTGGCTGCGCCCGCGTCATCGTCCACCTGGCGGACATGGGCCCGACAGCGGAGGTCTACCTGGAGGCGGGCGCCGACGACTGTGTCCCGAGCTCTGTCGGCACCCACGAGCTGCTTGCGCGGGTCCGGGAATGCTCGAGATCATCTGGGGGGTCGGGCACATCGGCGATCCCAAGACGGTCGACGTGCACGTCAAGCGCCGCAGGGGGAAGCTCGAACCGGTCCCCTCGCGGCCACGACACCTCCTGACCGTGCGGGGTCGCGGCTACCGGTTCGAGGCCTGACTTCCAGCGGCGGCCTCCAGCAGCAGCAGGGGGATCCGCCGCCGCGTCCTGCGCTGATACACGGCGTACGACGGGAAGGTGGTGCACGCCCTCGACCACCACCGCACCCGCTCGTCACCGGTGACCTCACGAGCCACTAGCTCGAGCAACCGCGCACCGTCGCGCAGTTCCACGCCGGAATGGGCGAGCAGGTTCGCATACCACTGCGGGTGGCGGTCGGAGCCGGCCATCGAGGCGACGACGGCGTAGGTCCCGGCGTGTTCGATGCGCATCAGCGGCGTCTTACGGAGCTGTCCGGTGCGTGCGCCCAGCGTGGTGAGCAGCACCACCGGACGGTCCCGGAACGCCGAGCCCCCGGTCCGCTCGATGTGCTCGACCTCGGCGCGAACCCACGGCACGCTGCTGGGCTCGTACGGTGCGATCAAGGCCATGGCACCAGTCTGGCCCGCCGCCCCACCTGGTCCTAGGACCTGTGTCCGATGGTGCTGGAACCCGGATGCAGCCATGGTGATCGTGCGCAGCGGTCGACGACCGCGGCTCAGACGGGAGGAGCTGCATGCGTCTTAAACTTCGCGAAAAGCTCCCCGTCATCCTCGGGGTCACCGTCGTGCTGACCGGCACGGGCGGCGCCGCCGCGTTGGCCCTGACGGCGAGTAACGGCAACGGCCGGGGGACCACCGACTCCGGCAATTCTCTGCCGATCGACGACAACCACAAGAGCCTGCACGAGACCCACGCGCCCGCGGCTGGCGACGACCACGGTGTCCATGCCTCGCCAGAAGCCGAACACGCCACGCCGGGAGCGGCCCAGGGCGTTGCGGCCACCCACGAAGCCGGCGAGGTGCACGCGACGCCGGAGGCGGGCGGCGACCACGGCAGCCGGGCTGCGACCCCGGAGCCCGGCGACGACCACGGCGGCCAAGCAGCGACGCCCCCGCCCGTTGGCCCAACGGCCAGCCCGGCACCGGTCGATGACCACGGCGGTCCGACGGCCAGCCCGGCACCGGTCGATGACCACGGCGGCCCGACGGCCAGTCCGACACCGGTCGATGACCACGGCGGCGGGAGCGGCCCGGGAGGCGGCGGGACCGGCGGCGGGCACGGCTGACGGCGCATCCTGACCAGGGCGGCGCCCACACCTTCCCCCGAGGTGTGTACGCCGCCCTGCTTCATCGGCGAGGATGCACCGACGGAGGTGCAGCGATGCCTGACGACGACATGCTGACGGCGAGGAGCGCCTGGTGAGCGACCAGGGCCTGCCTCGCTCCGCTGCCCTTCGACCGGTGTCGGTGACCAAGGCCGTGGCGGCGTTCCTCATCGCCGGCCTGGTCGTGCTGACCACCGTCGCCTTCATGCTGGCCCAAGCGCAGCGCAAGGCCGCGACCGCCGAGGCCATCCGGGACGCCCGGACCCTGACGCATCTGGAAGCCGTCGACGTGGTCGGGCCACTGCTGCGTGACGAGGCCCTGGTCCCGGGCACCCCGGCGCATGCCGAGTTGGAACGGGTCGTCCGGCAGCGGGTCCTCGGCTCGCACATTGTGCGGGTGAAGATCTGGGATCGAACCGGTCGCATCGTCTACTCAGACGACACCGCCCTGATCGGCGCCCGGTTCCCACTCCCGGCGGAGGAGTTGGCGGCGCTGGACACGGGCGACACCTCTGCCGAGGTCAGCAAGCTCGGGGAGGCGGAGAACCGCGACGAACGGTCCTTCGGCAAACTCCTGCAGGTCTACCTCGGGGTGCAGACGCCGACCGGTCAGCGGCTGCTGTTCGAGACCTACCAGCCCTATCAGGTGATCGTCGACTCGAGCCAGCGGATGCTGCTGGCGAGCTTGCCGATCCTGCTCGGTGGCTTGGTCCTGCTTTACCTGGTGCAGGCGCCGCTCGCCTACCGGATGGCCCGGCGGCTGCGGGCCAGTCAGGACCAGCGGGAGGGCCTGCTGCTTGCCTCGTTGGCTGCCTCGGACCGGGAGCGGGCGGTCATCGCCGCGGACCTGCACGACGGCGTCGTCCAGGGTCTCGCGGGTGCGTCGTTCTCCCTGTCCGCAGCGGCGGAACGCACCCGCGGCACCGATCCCGACGCGGCCGGCGTGATGGCGGCCTCGGCGACGGACCTGCGCCGCTGGGTCCGGGAGTTGCGCAGCCTGGTCGTGACCATTACGCCACCCGCGCTGCACGCCCAGGGGCTCGCTGTCTCACTCGCCGACCTCGCCGCGACCCTGGAGGTCCGTGGCATCGCCGTCGACGTCGACGTGACGGGCACAGACAACCTGGACGAGGTCACCGAGACGCTCGTCTACCGCGCTGCACAGGAGGCGGTCCGCAACATCGTTCGGCACGCAGACGCCGATGCGGTCAGCCTGAGCGTTGCCCGCGAGCAGGACACCGTGCTTGCCCTACGGGTCGCCGACGACGGCCGCGGTTTCCGGGTCGACGACAGTGCGGTCCGGCGGCGCGGCAGCGTCGGTCTGGAGCTGCTCGGCGCACTGGTCCACGCCCAGGGTGGCACGGTCACCGTCGACGCCGAACCCGGTCGCGGCACCCTGCTGGTCCTGCGGCTGCCGGTCGGCGTGGCCCCCGTCCCCCTCGACCTCACGCCAACGCCGGCTCCCGACGCGCGAGGCGCCGACCGACCGGTCGAGCCGGCCCTGGGCCCCGGCGTACGTCCTTGATCCGCGTCCTGATCGTCGACGACCACGCGCTCGTCCGCCGGGGCCTGGCCGATCTATTGAACGCGGCGGACGACATCGAGGTCGTCGGCGCACTCGAGGACGGGGCGCTCGCCGCGGACGCCGTGACCGAGCTCGAGCCCGACATCGTCTTGATGGACCTGTCGATGCCGGGCCTGGACGGCATCGACGCCACCCGGGCCGTGCTGGCGGCCCGGCCGCAGACGAAGGTCATCGTGCTGACGTCGTTCGCCGAAAACGCTCGAATCCTGGCGGCGCTCGACGCCGGCGCGGTCGGCTATCTGCTCAAGGACGCCGAGCCCGACGACATCTCCCGGGCGCTGCGAGACGCCGTCGCCGGCGGGGTGCCACTGTCACCACGCGCGGCGCGGGCGCTGCTGCCGGCGAACCGGCCGGCGGCGGACAAGGCGCACGACGCCTTGACCGCCCGCGAACGCGAGGTGCTGTCGCTCGTCGCGATCGGGCTGCCCAACAAAAGCATCGCGAGGCGCCTGGAGATCAGCGAGAAAACCGTCAAATCCCACCTCACCCGCGTCTTCATCGTGCTGGGGGTCGGTGACCGCACCAGCGCGGCGCTGTGGGCCCAGCGGCACGGGATCGTCTGACTCAGAAGCCCGGCAGGACGTCCCGGAACAGCTCCATCCGCTTCCAGTCCGGTACCGGCGGCTCGTGTCCGGGCTCCGGCGCGTGCGGCGAGAGCTCCAGCAACTCCATCCGGTGGACGTAGCGCGGACAGTTGGGCCACACCCGCTCGACCTCGACCCGCACGACGAGCTGCGCACCCTCGAAGGACGCGACCAGCGCCGGGTCGTCCGACACCGTCGCGCGGCCCTGCACCCGCATCCGGTCCGGCCGCGCGAAGTCGACGAACAGCAGGGCCACCCGCGGTTCGGCCTGGATCGAACCCAAGCTGCGGAACATCCCGTTCCCGTCGTACGACGGGAAGGCGAGCGTTGCTGCATCGAGCACCCGGACGAACCCCGGCCGGCCACCCTTGTAGGACACGTCCGGCCAGCCGTCCTGGTCGACGGTGGCGAGGAAGAACTGGGCCGACAGCTCGACGAACTCCCGGTCGGTGCGGGTCAGTCGGTCATGCACCGTCACCTCCACCAGGCGATCGGCGAGCCGTCGGCTGTCGAACCGGTCCTGCAACGATCGCGCCCCCTGGCCGTACATCTCGGAGACCATGGGCCCTCCTTGTTCCGGTATCGGCCCGGCCCGGGACGAGCCGCACCCGTGCTTCGTAGCAGACGAGCCGGCGTCCTGCGTCAGGGCGCTGGTGGTCCTATGGTCGTGCTTCGGATGAACCCGGCTGAGACGGGTACGACGCCGAGGAACTGACGGAGGCTTCATGGCCAACCTGGCTGGCTTGCTCACCACGACAGCAGCCGCACACCCCGATCGCCCAGCGGTGCGCCTGGACAACACGACCCTGTCCTACCGTGAGCTGGATGAAGCGGCGGCCCGCTGCGCCGGGCTGCTTCGCGCACATGGCGTGTCGGCAGGTGACCGGGTCGGGATCATGCTCCCGAATGTGCCCGAGTTCCCGGTCGTGTACTTCGGGGCGCTTCGTCTTGGGGCGGTCGTCGTGCCGATGAACGTGCTGTTGAAGGAACGCGAGACCGCGTTTTATCTCAAGGACCCACAGGCCAGGCTGGTCTTGGCCTGGCACGAGTTCACCGCCGCCGCCCAAGCCGGTGCGGACGCTGCGGGTGCCACCTGCGTCATGGTCGAGCCGGTGGAATTCGCCGAGCTGCTCGCAGCAGCCGAACCGGTGCCGGAGGTGGCTGAGGTGGCCGGCGACGAGACCGCGATCATCCTCTACACCAGCGGCACGACCGGCACCCCCAAAGGCGCTGAGCTGACGCACGACAACCTGCGCAGCAACGCGATCACGACCTCTGACACGCTGTTCGAGTTCACCCCCGAAGACGTCGTACTCGGTGCGCTGCCGCTGTTCCATGCGTTCGGTCAGACCTGCGCGATGAACGCAGCCGTCTACGCCGGGGCGTTGTTGACCATGCTGCCGCGGTTCGACGCCGGCAAGGGCCTCGAGGTCATCGCACGGGACCGGGTGACGGTCTTCGAAGGGGTACCGACGATGTTCACCGCCTTCCTGCACCACCCCGAGCAGGCAACCGCCGACACCTCGAGCCTGCGGGTCTGCTGCTCCGGTGGTGCGGCCATCCCGGTCGAGGTGCTCCGCGGGTTCGAGGAGGCCTTCGCCTGCACGGTCCTCGAGGGATACGGCCTGTCCGAGACCTCGCCGGTGGCCTCCTTCAACCACCCGCACGGCGTGCGCAAGCCCGGATCGATCGGGACCCCGATCCGGGGTGTCGAGATGAAGGTGGCCGACGACGACGGCGTGGAGGTGACCGACGGCGAGGTCGGGCAGATCTTCATCCGGGGCGAGAACGTCATGAAAGGCTATTGGCAGCGACCGGACGCGACCGAGGAGGTCATGGTCGACGGCTGGTTCGTCACCGGCGACATGGCCGTCCGCGACGAGGACGGCCTCTACTCCATCGTGGACCGCAAGAAGGACCTGATCATCCGGGGCGGCTACAACGTCTACCCGCGGGAGGTCGAGGAGGTGCTCTATGAGCATCCCGGGGTGCTGGAGGCCGCGGTCGTGGGGGTACCGCACGACCAACTCGGCGAGGAGGTTGCAGCTGCTGTCGTGGCCAAGCCCGGACAGCAGCTCGACCTCGAGGAGCTCAAGGCGTTCGTCAAGGACAAGGTCGCGGGATACAAGTACCCGCGGCTGATCTGGACGGTCACCGAACTCCCGAAGGGCCCGACCGGCAAAATCCTCAAGCGGGAGATCACCCCGCCCGAGGCCACGCCTTGACCGGCCGGCACGACGACATCGGGCGGGCGCTGTTCACCGACTACCTCGGCTTGCAGGACGAGCTCACCGAGCAGGAACTCGACTATCTCGAGCGGACCCGCCGGTTCGTCGACCACGAGGTGCTGCCGGTCATCGGCGACTACTGGCAGCGGGCCGAGTTTCCGTTCGAGCTGATCGCCAAGATGGCCGAGCTCGGCATCGTCGGTGACGGCATCGAAGGCTACGGCTGCCCGCAGATGAGCCCCACCGCGTCGGGGCTCATCAACATGGAGCTGAGCCGCGGTGACGGCAGCCTCGGGACCTTTCTGGGTGTCCAATCCGGACTGGCCATGCGATCGATCGCGCTGCTCGGTTCGGAAGCGCAGAAGCAGCGCTGGCTGCCCGGAATGGCTGCCCTCGAGGTGATCGGGGCCTTCGCGCTGACCGAACCCGAGCACGGCTCGGACTCGGTCGGCCTCGAGGCCTCGCTGCACCTCGACGGCGACGCCTACGTCCTTTCCGGGCGCAAACGGTGGATCGGCAACGGTTCCATCGCCGATGTCGTCGTCGTCTGGGCCAGGGACACCGAAGACGGAGCCGTCAAGGGGGTGCTCCTGGAGCGGGGCACACCGGGCTTCCAGGCCGAGGTGATGCAGGGCAAGGGTTCGGTCCGGGCCGTCTGGCAGGCCGAGCTCACCTTCACCGACGTCCGCATCCCGCTCGAGGACAAGCTGCCGGGCGCCAACACCTTCAAAGACGCCGGCGCGGTCCTGTCCTCGACCCGCAACTCGGTGGCCTGGGCCGCACTCGGGCACGCAGTCGCGGCGTACGAGGTGGCGTTGACCTACTCCAAGGAGCGGATCCAGTTCGGCAAGCCGCTGGCGACCAAGCAGCTCGTGCAGGACAAGCTCGTCCGGATGTTGGCCGAGGTCACCGCGATGCAGCTCTACTGTCTGCGGCTGGCCAAGCTGCTCGAGGCCGGCAAGCTAACCGACACGATCTCGGCCCTGGCGAAGATGAACAACACCCGCAAGGCCCGCGAGGTCATCGCGATGGCCCGAGATCTCCTGGGCGGCAACGGGATCCTGCTGGAGAACCATGTGATCCGGCACATGGCCGACATCGAGGCGATCTACACCTACGAAGGCACCGCCGACATCCAGACCCTGATCGTCGGTCGGGACATCACCGGGATGAGCGCCTTCACCTGAGATGTAGCAACATCCGCAAGCCGGCATTCACAAGGGAGTCCAGCCATGTCGAACCTCGAAGGCCGGACGGCGGCCGTGATCGGCGCCGGCACGATCGGACTGTCCTGGGCCACGTTGTTCGCCGGCCATGGCCTGCGGGTGCGGGTGAACGACCCGAGAGCTGACCTCGAATCGACGGTGCAGCAGACCGTCCGGCAGTTTGCGGCGACGTTGCCCGGCGGCCCGTACGACCCCGACGTGCTGCTCGCCCTGATCGAGCTGCAGCCGGACCTCGAGCAGGCCGTGCGCGGCGTGGACATCGTGCAGGAGAACGGCCCGGAGGACCTCGACGTCAAGCGCGAGCTGTTCGCCCGGATCGAGCGGGCGGCTCCACCCGGCGCGCTGCTGCTGTCCTCGACCTCGGGACTCATGCCTACCGACATGAGCGCCGACATGACCGACCCCGGCCGGCTGCTCGTCGGACACCCGTTCAACCCACCGCATGTCGTGCCCCTGGTCGAGATCGTGCCGGGGCAGCAGAGCTCGCCGGCCGCTGTCGAGGCGGCGGTGGCGTTCTACGCCGAGCTCGGCAAGCAGCCCGTCGTCCTGCGCAAGGAGATCGGCGGTTTCGTGGCCAACCGGCTGCAGTCGGCGCTGTTCCGGGAAAGCGTCAGCCTGGTCCTGAAAGGGGTCGTCACCGCCGAGGAGCTGGACAAGGTCGTCACCGAGTCGGTCGGTCCGCGGTGGGCGACGGCCGGGCCGTTCGAGAGCTACCACCTGGGGGGCGGTCCCGGTGGGCTGCGGCACCTGCTGGAGCACCTCGGCCCTGGAATGGCCCGCCGGTGGAAGGACCTCGGCGAGCCCGAGCTCACCGCCGAGACCATCGACCTGCTCAGCACCGCTACCGAGGCACGCTTTCGTGACCAGAGCTACGAACAACGGATGGCGGTGCGTGACCGCAAGCAGCTGGCCGTGCTGGCCGCCAGGGACGGCACCGAACCCGTCGCCGAAACGACCCCAGCGCGCCCCGTGTCAGCCGGCATCCCGCAGCTGCTCGGCGACTTCTACGGTTACGAGCAGCTCTTGCCGGCCGCCGACCAGGAAGTGCTCCTGCGGGTCCGCGAGTTCGTCCAGCGCGAGATCGCCCCGATCGCCAACGACTCGTGGTCCCGATCGGAGTTCCCGCACCACCTGGTTCCGAAGATCGCCGAGCTGGGGATCGTCGGTATCGGCTACCCCCGGCCGGACCGCCCCACCGCCAGCCGGTTGCTGACGTCGTTCATCAGCCTGGAGTTCTCCCGGGTCGACACCTCGATGGCGACTTTCTTCGGCGTCCACAACGGCTTGGCGATGGGCAGCATCGTCTTCTGCGGATCGCCGGAGCAGCAGGAGCGCTGGCTGCCGAAGATGTCCACGCTGGAGACGATCGGTGCTTTCGCCTTGACCGAGCCCAACGGTGGTTCGGATGTTGCCGGCGGGCTGGAGACGACCGCTCGTCGCGACGGCGACACCTGGGTGCTCAACGGCGCCAAGCGTTGGATCGGCAACGGGACCTTCGCTGATGTGGTCGTCGTCTGGGCCCGCGACACCGCCGACGACCAGGTGAAGGGCTTCGTCGTCGAGCAGGGGACACCCGGATTCACCGCGACCAAGATGGAGGGCAAGCTCGCTCTGCGTACCGTCCAGAACGCCGACATCACCCTGACCGACTGCCGCATCCCCGAGGCCAACCGCCTGCAGGGAGCCAACTCCTTCCGCGACACCGGCAAGGTGCTGCGGCACACTCGCGGCGGGGTGGCCTGGAACTCCGTCGGCTGCATGATGGGGGCCTACGAGGCGGCCGTCGACTACGCGAGGACCCGCGAGCAATTCGGCCGGCCGATCGGCAAGTTCCAATTGGTCCA
>JBKJOO010000363.1:0-10228 GCA_046595615.1 Mycobacteriales bacterium
ACCTGCTCGCCGACCTCCCGGTCGTAGAACGCGTTGTTGACGATGCCGTGCCGGCCGGGCCCGACTCCGGTCAGCGCGCAGGTGTGGTTGACGAGCGTCACGCTCGGAAACTCCGCAACGGCCCCGCCGCGCAGGGCGAATCCACCGGCCAGCAGGCGGGCGACATTGGGCAGCGAACCGGTCGCGGCCAGCCCCAGCAGATCGGCGCAGTGGGCGCCGTCCCAAAGCAACCCGACGACGTGCCGGGCTTCGGGGACGACGAGATCGACTGGCACGCCGTCCATCCCGTCGTACGCCGCACCGGAGAGCAGCGCAAGGGTGGCGCCGACGTCGACGGTGCGCACGGCGCGGTCGAGGACGCCCCGACCCCTGACGCCCGCGCCCGACAGCAGGAACGGTGCGCGCGACTGCACGCTGCCGAGCGACCCGTGCTCACCGAGGTGGCCACCGCGCTCAGGCCAGTGGTGCTCGCCGGTGTGTACGACGGCGAGGTCGGGGGCGCGGCGCTCGGCGAACAGCGAGTGCAGCCGGGCGGCCGCGAACGGGTAGGAGGTGTCGCTGAGCGGGTCCTGATCGGCGACTGGATCTCGCCCGGCCAGCACGACGGTGGCGCCGTCGGCCGCCAGTGTGCTGTGGCCCAGGCTGTCGGCGACGTGGACCAGCGCGTCCTGCCGCCAGCAGACGAGGTCGACGACGTGCGCAAGATCGGGCCGCAGCAGGACAGCCAGCGCCCGCTCGCGCAGATCCCCGGCCGTACCCCCGGACAGCTGTGGGGTGAGGGTCCGGTCGGGAAGCGGCACGTCGTCAGCTTACGAAACCGCACTCTCGATGAGCGGACGACCACAACAGCAGCAAAGGGTGGGCTGCCGGGTCACGTTCTGCAGCCGGTTGCGCGTGCCCGTACGAGGCGGACCTGCCGCCTGCCTGCTGTTGTGGTCGCTGTGGTCCGAGCACCCGCATCGTTGTCAGCGGAGCAGGAGCAGGCGCACGTGGCGCTCGGCGTTCTCCTGGCGGCGCTTCCAGCGTCGTACGGCGCGCAGGCGAGCAGCGCGGTTGTCGGCCGCCGCCTGCTGTTGTCGTTCGAGCGCGAGGCTCTTGGCGATCTGTTCGAACATCAGCGTGTGCATGGTGAATCTCCTGAAGGGAAGGCGAACAAGGGACGACGCACCGCTCATGCGGCTGCGTCGGTCTGGATTGGGCGGCTGGCCGAGTCGTCCTTGCGGGGACGGCCACGGGGTCGCTTGCGGGGCACGATCACACCGGCGAGGACCAGCTGGCCGCCCCACACGCCCCACGGCTCGGCGCGCTCGAGCGCACCGGCGAGGCATGCCTCGCGCAGTGGGCATGGCGTGCAGATGGCCTTGGCGGCCTCGACGTCGGCCGGTGACTCGGCGAACCACAGGTCGGGGTCGGCGCCGTGACAGGGCAGGCATCGGGTGCGCCGCGCCTGGGGTTCGTGCGCGACCATGATCTCGAGCGACTCGGTGCAGGTCTGGGTGGACATTGGTCGGGACTTCCTCGGTACGGGTGGCCCACCGGGTCTCGGTGGGCGGCTGGCGCTGCGGGTGGGCTGGACATGCAAGAGGCCGCGGAACCCAGGTGGGTTCCGCGGCCTCGAAGTCGGCTGGTCTGGTGTCAGACCGGTCGTCCTCGAGGTGGGACCTGGGTGGCATCGGTGTAGCTGTCAGAGAGGAGTCGGAACGCGGGCGGGTACGCCGGGGCGGTGGCGGAGCCGAGAACGAGGCCAGTGCCCGCAGCGGGGACGAGACCGGCGACGGCACCGAAGCGCACGCCGGACAGAGCTGTCCCCTCAGCCCCCGTGATGGGTGGCGTGAAGGGGTGCGCAAGGCAGGCGCCGGCCGACGTGGCAGTCAAAGTCGTGTCCATGCGGCACCTCCTGCGGTCGTTCGTCAGCATCTGCTGACGGGCGTGATTGGGACGGTAGAGCAACCGGCCTTGCGACGGCAATGCCTTTTTACGGAGTCGCGTGCCTAGCCGCCTGATGCACCGACGGCGGCTGCGCTGCCGACGAGGGTCAGGACGTCCTGGCCGAAGGTGTCGAGCTTGCGCTGGCCGATGCCGGGGATCTTGACCAGCGCGGCCACCGAGACCGGCCGTTGCTCGGCGATGGCCGTCAGGGTCGCGTCGGTGAACACGCAGTAGGCCGGCTGGCCGAGCTCCTTGGCCCGGGCCGCCCGCCAGGTGCGCAGGGCCTCGAACAGCTCCTCGTCGCGGTCGGCCGGACAGGTCGCGCACCGGCCGAGCTTGCGGTCGACGGCTTGGGCGAGGGCGGCGCCGCAGACCCGGCAGGACACCGGGCCGGCTGATCCCCTGCTCCGCGCTGGTTTGGGGGCACCCGGGAGGGTGGCCCGCGAGGTCACGCCCTGGAGCAGCCCGTCGAGGAAGCGGGACGGGCGTCGGGTGGCCCGACCGCCGGGACTGCGGGCCAGCGCCCAGGACAGCGACAGGTGCTCGCGGGCCCTGGTGATCCCGACGTAAAGCAGGCGTCGCTCCTCCTCGACCTGTTCCGGGGTGTCGGCGTGGACGAGCGGGAGCGTCCCGTCGACCAGGCCGACCAGGAAGACGGCATCCCACTCGAGCCCCTTGGCGGCGTGCAACGAGGCGAGGGTGACCCCGTCGACGGTCGGTGCGTGCTGCGCGGCCGCCCGTTCCTCGAGCTCGGCAACGAGCTCGCGCAGGCCCGCCTCGGGCTCGGCCCCGGCCAGGTCGACCGCGAGCCGGTGCAGTGCGGCCAGGGACTCCCAACGCTCGCGGACCGCCCCGGCGCCGGCGGGTGGGGCGTCCGGCGCCCAGCCCCCAACCGTCCGGAGCACCTCGATGACCACGTCGCCGAGCCCCACGGGCGCGTCGGTGTCACCGGCCCGGGCCGCGCCGCGCAGCATGAGCACGGCTTCCCGGACCTCCGCGCGGTCGAAGAACCGCTCGCCGCCACGCACCAGATAGGGCACACCGGCATCTGCCAGCGCCGTCTCGTAGGCCGCCGACTGCGCGTTGATCCGGTAGAGCACCGCGAGCTCGGCGGCCGGGGTGCCCGCGGCGATGAGCTGCGCGCACCGTCGGGCCACGGCAGCGGCTTCGGCCGGCTCGTCGTCGTGCTCGGCGAAGCGCGGCGCCGGGCCGGCCGGTCGCTGGGCGAGCAACTCAAGGCGTGCGGTCGTCGCCGTCGCCCTGGCGATGACCCCGTTGGCCAGCGCCACCACCTGTGGGGTGGAGCGGTAGTCGCGGACCAGCCGCACCTCGGTCGCGGCCGGCCAACGCTCGCGGAACCGCAGCAGGTAGGCGGGCGTCGCACCGGTGAAGCTGTAGATCGTCTGGTGGGCGTCGCCGACGACGCACAGGTCGTCGCGGTCGCCGAGCCAGGCATCGAGCAGCCGCTGCTGCAGGGGCGTGACGTCCTGGTACTCATCGACGACGAAGCTGCGGTACTGCGACCGGAACTCGGCGGCCACCTCCCCGTGCTCCTCCAGGATCCCGGCGGTGAGCAGCAGCATGTCGTCGAAATCCGCGACGCCCTGGGCCTGCTTGAGATCGCGGTAGCCGGCGTAGACCTGGGCCACCACGGCCCCGTCATACGGCGGGGTGCGGCCTGCGGCGACCGCGGCGGCGGGGTAGTCGTCGGGGCTGACCAGGGTGCAGGTGGCCCACTCCAGCTCGCTCAGCAGGTCGCGCAACTCGCTGGTGCCGGGGCGCAACCGGGCCCGGGCCGCGGCGTTGCCGACCAACCCGAACTTGTTGGTGAGCAGGGTCGGCGGCGGGCCACCGACCGCCTTGGGCCAGAAGTAGCCGAGCTGGCGCATCGCCGCCGCGTGGAAGGTCCGCGCCTGGACCCCACCGGCCCCGAGTTGGCGGAGCCGGGTCCGCATCTCCCCGGCCGCCCGCGCGGTGAAGGTCACCGCCAGCAGGGCACCCGGCGCAACCGCGCCGGATTGCACGGCGTACGCCGCACGGTGGGTGATCGTGCGGGTCTTGCCGGTGCCGGCGCCGGCCAGGATGCAGACCGGGCCGCTGACCGCCCTCGCGGCCTCGCGCTGCTCCGGGTCGAGGGCATCGAGCAGCTGATCCGGGGTCACCGGGTCAGTCTCCCAGGTCGGGCGCCCGGGAAGGCCCGGGACACGTTGGCTGTTGACGCCGGCGACACCCACCCCAGGAGGAGCGCGCAGTGGCCGACCAGATGACGATCTACAGCACCTCGTGGTGCGGCTACTGCCACCGGCTGATGAAGCAGCTCGACCGTGAAGGCGTTGGCTATGACACGGTCGACATCGAGCATGACGCGCAGGCGGCCGACTACGTCATGGCCGTCAACGGCGGTCACCAGACGGTGCCGACGGTGGTGTTTCCCGACGGCACGGCGCTGACCAACCCGAGCCTCGCGCAGGTCAAGGACAAGCTCGCCAGCTGATCACAAAAGTGCAAGGTGTGACTTCCGCGGCAGAGTGGGCGATGCTTGCTTGCCCCCTGTTCGGCCTCACCCCTGCCCCTGGAGACCTCGTGCTCACCCCCGACCTGAGCCATCCCGCGATCGAGGCGGTCCTTTCCACCGCAGCGGCGCTGCTCGGGATGGAGGTCGTGTTCCTGGGTGGGCTGAGCGAGGACACCTTCACCTTCGAGAAGGTCCACACGACCGGCGAGTGGCCGGGGTTGTCCGAAGGAAAGGTCGCCGACCGGACCGACTCGTTCTGCCACCGCCTGCTCGCAGGTGCGCCGTCCACGACCTCGGATGCGGCCAGCGACCCGGCGTACGCCGATGTGCCGGTCCGGACCGAGCTCGGCATCACCTCCTACGTCGGCGTGCCCGTCCGCAATGCCGCCGGCGAGGTCGTCGCGACGCTGTGCGGCATCGACCGCAGCAACGTGGTGGTGGCTGAGGAGACCATCGAGGTGCTCCGCAAGCTCGCCCAGGTCATCGCCACGCACCTCGGGCCACTGACCCGCGAGGGCATCGTGATCCGCCGGAGCCCGGGCGGTGGCTGGGAAGTCGGCGGCGAACCGACCGGTGACCTGACCAGTGCGATGGTGCTCGCCGACCTGCTGGCCGCCGAACTCACCCCAGGGGGCCGACCGGCCAGGACCGATCAGGCCCTCGACGAGGTCGGGCAGCTGCGGCTGTCGGTCAAACAACTCGAGCACGCGCTGGCCGCCCGGGTGGTCGTCGAGCAGGCCATCGGCGTGCTGACCGAACGCCAGGGGAGCTCGTCCCGCGAGGCGTTCGAGCGGCTGCGCAAGGTCGCCCGGTCCCGCGGGCGCAAGGTGCACGACCTGGCCAGGGAGGTGGTGGCGTCTGCGGCCGACCACGCCGTCCCGCTGCCCCCCGAGCTGGCCGGGCGGCGCTGACCGGGCAGGCGCTGCTCCCCCAGACCCCGGCAACGCTCGCCGCCGGGCTCGTCGATCGGCTGGCCGAGCTGCCCGGCACGCCACGGGTGCTGCTGGACGGCGTCGGCGGGCACCCCCTTGCCGACGATCTCGTGGACGGCCTGACCGCCGCCGGCCGGACCCCCGTCCGGATCTGTGCTCGAGACTTCTGGCGCCCGGCCGGTGAGCGCCTGCAGCACGGCCGCGAGGACGTCGCGGCGTTCCGGGACAACTGGCTCGACGTCGGAGCGCTGCGCCGGGAGGTCCTGGAGGCCGACGGCACCGTCCTCTCGGCGCTCTGGGACGTCGACCGGGACCGCTCCGCCCGCCAGCCCCGCCGCCCGCTCCCGCAGCGGGCAGTGCTCCTGGTCGACGGGTGCTTCCTGCTCGGGCTGGGCTTGCCGGCCGAGCTCGTCGTGCACGTGACGCTGTCGGCCGCGGCCCTGCTCCGGCGGGGAATCCCACCCTGGCAGCTGCCGGCGTTCGCGTCGTACGACGAGCTGGCGCAGCCCAGCCTGGCGTGTGACGTGCTGGTGCGAGCGGAAGACCCGCTGCGGCCGGCCGTGCGATGGCCGTGAGCCGTCAGGCCTCGTTCAGCCAGTCGGTGATGAGCCGGTAGGCGATCGAAACCGGACCGGGCAGGACCGCATCGCTGCCCCGCAGCTCGTCCTTGGTGAACCAGCGGGCGTCCTCGAGCTCACCGTCCTTGGCGTGCGGGACCGCGTCGGCGTCGCAGACCGCCCAGAACCCGAGCATCAGACTGGCCGGGAACGGCCACGGCTGGCTACTGCGGTAGACGATCTCGCGGGCCGCGACGCCGGTCTCCTCCGCGACCTCGCGGACCACGGCCATCTCGGCGCTCTCGCCGGGCTCGACGAAGCCCGCGAGGGTGCTGTAGCGACCGGCCGGCCAGATCGCCTGACGCCCGAGCACACAGCGGTCCGCCCCGTCGGTGACGAGCATGATGACCGCCGGGTCGGTGCGCGGGAAGTGGTCCGAGCCGTCCTCGACGCACCGTCGTACGGCGCCGCCGCGGGTGCTCTCGGTCGGCGCCCCGCAGCGCGGACACCGCACGTGGGTGGCGTGCCAGTTGGCCAGACCCACGGCGTGCACCAGCAGGCCAGCGTCGCGGTCGCCGAGCAGCGCCCCGACGTCCCGAAGATGCTGCGGCCGGGCGCCCAGGCGTCGCGGCAGGCCGCCGCTCACCGCGAAGTAGGGCACGCCGTCCTCGCAGCCGAGGTAGAGGCGGTCGCCGGCCGGCGCCTCCTCCGGCCCGACGAGGACGAGTTCGGTGCCGTCCACGAGCGCCCGGTTGTCGTCGACCACCAGCACCCGGGCGGCCGACCACAGCCGGGTCAGCGCGGCCTCGTCGTCGCGGGTGGCGGCGTCCCGATCGACCGTCGCCCGCGACAGCGCCGGGACGATCAAGGCGTTTCGAGCTCGACCAGGGCCCGGAGCGGACCGGTCACGATGTCGGCGTCGCCAACCAACACCGGGGTGAGCCGCGCGGGGGCGAGCCATCGGTCGCCGGCGGCGAGGACATCAGCGACGGTGACCCCGGCCAGGGCCGTTGGCTGGTCCCGGAGCCATTGCACGCCGAGGCCCGCGCCGGCGAGTTGGCTCAGGGTGCTGGCGAGCCCGGCCTGCGACGAGGTGCCCAGCGCCATCGAGCCGATGGCGTAGCGGCGGGCCTGATCGAGTTCGTGCTGGCTCACCGCCACCGTCGCCATCCGGCCGAGCTCGTAGAGCGTCTCGAGCAGCGCCGGCGCCGTGACCCCGGTGGCCACGTCGGCTCCGGCGACGAAGCGCGAGCCGGCCGGCGGGTGGTCGACACCCGAGTGGGGGCTGTAGGTGTAGCCCTTGTCCTCGCGGATGTTGGCCACCCAGCGGGAGCTGAAATAGCCACCGAACACCAGGTTGGCGAGCGTGAACGCGGCGTAGTCCGGGGCAGTACGCGACGGGGCGTCGCCCCCGAACCGCATCGTTGTCTGCACCGCGCCGGGCCGGTCGAGCAACATTGCCCGCCGGCCGTGCTGCGCCGGCAGGGCCGGGGTGGGAACCACCGAAGAGGTTGCCGTCCAGGTCGAGAGTGCTTGCTGGACAAGCCCTGTGGTCCGCGCCGGGGTCAGGTCGCCAACGACGGTGAGGATGCTCCCGGCAGGAACCACCCGGCCGGCGTGCAGGCTGCGCAGGTGCCGTGGCCGGACCGCCTCGACACTGTCGGCGCTTGGCAGGTCGCGGCCGTAGGGGTGGTCGCCGTACATCCGCCCGAGCAGCGCCTCACGGGCCACCACACCGGCTTGGCTGCGGTGTATCGCCAGCTCCTGCACCAGCCGGTCCCGCTCGCCCTCGACCTCGGACTTCGGGTACGCCGCACCGGTCAGCACTTCGGCGAGCAGCTCGAGCAGACCTGGCAGGCCGCTGATCAGGACCGACCCGCCGAGGTTGAGCCGATCGGCGTCGGTGCTGGCGGACAACTGGCCACCGAGCGCCTGCAGGTCGACGGCGAGCTGCGAGGCGGTGCGCCGGTCGGTGCCGGACAGCAGGGTGTCGCCGAGCAGCTGGGCCCGCGCGATGTGGCCGTCGCCGGCCTTGCCGGCCGGCCCGGCGAACGGGATTCGCAGCCGTAGCTCGGCCAGCGGCACCCCGGGACGGCGTACGGCAAGCACCCGCAGGCCGTTGTCGAGCACGGTGTCGACGACGGTGGGGACCTTCGCCGGGCGCGGCTTGGTCAGCGTCGGGATGGGCCGGGGACCGGTCACGACGACGCCCCAGCGATGGGGCGCAGCTCGAGCACCGCACGGTTGTCGCGGCCCAGGGTCGCGGCGGCAGCCTGCACCGCCTCGGCGGTGACGGACGCCAGCAGCGCCGGGAGTTCGTTGACGAGCTCGGCCCGGCCGCGCTGCTGTTCGAGCACCGCCATAGTGGTGACCCGGCCGAGCACCGGATCGATGTCACGCAGATAGCGCGCGGTCATCCGGGCGACGGTGCGATCGAGCTCGCCGACGACGAGCCCGTCGGTCGCGAGCCGCTCCAGCTCCTCGTCGATGGTGGCGACCACCCGGTCGACGGGCACCTCGGGCGCGTGGTGCACCTCGAGCAGCAGTGGGGTGGGGTCGCGGGCATCGAGCGGATCGCCCATGATGCCGAGATAACCGCCGACGCTGGTGGCGATGCGGTCACGCAGCAGTAGCCGGTCGTTGAGCCGCGCGGCGTCGCCGTCGGTCAGGACCTCGGCCAGCACCACGTACGGCAGGTAGCCCTCGAGATCAGCTGGATCCGGTGTGCGCCAGGCCATCGCGACTGCCGGCGCAGGTGCCAACGCGTCCTGGACGACCCCGCGCCGCTCGCTGGTCAGCGGTGGCTCGGTGAACGCCGGCGGGCCGGTGACCTTGCGTCCGGCGATGTCACCGAAGTGCTGCTCTACCCAACGCAAGACCTGCAGTACGTCGACGTCGCCGACCACGACCAGCACGGCGTTGCCGGGCGCGTAGTAGCGGTCGAAGAACGACTGCGCATCGCCGAGCGACGCCGCCTCCAGATCGACGAAGGAGCCGTAGCCGTCGTGGGCATTGGCGAACGAGTCGAACAGCACCGGGGGCATCGAGAGCCAGGGAAAGCCGCCGTAGGGCCGGTTCTGGACGTTGACCCGGATCTCGTTCTGCACAACCGCGACCTGGTTGTCGAGGTTGTCCTGCGTCAGCGCGATCGAGCGCATCCGGTCCGCCTCGAGGAACAGCGCGAGCTCGGTGGCGTTGCTCGGCAACACCTCGTAGTAGTTGGTGTAGTCGACATGCGTCGAGCCGTTTAACGTGCCGCCCGCGCCCTGCACGTGGGTGAAATGGTCGGTTTTGCCAAGGCTCGCCGAACCCTGGAACATCAGGTGCTCGAACAGGTGCGCAAAGCCGGTGCGGCCGGCCGGTTCACTCCGCATGCCGACGTCGTAGTAGACCCCCACGGCGACCACCGGGCTGGTGCGGTCGGGGCTCACCACGACCCGCAGCCCGTTGTCGAGACGGGCACGTTCGACGGCGTACGACGGGTGGGCGGGCTTGCTCCGGACGGCGCGGGGGCGTGGCGGCACGCACTGACGCTAGTACGGCGGGCGGCTCTGCGGCCGGGCGGCGGCGGCGGGACGCAGAACTCGTTGCCCGCGGGGTCCTGCATGACGGCCCACCGGTGACCGGGCTGGCTGTCGAAGCGGACGAAGCCCCTGGAAGCTGCGTGCCATGCGGCCCACCGTAGCGGCGCGTTCGGTCTCGGCCTCGAGATTGCCATAGCGGGGTGCCCCGCGGGCATGCCTGGGTGGCCCAGTGGCTGCTGGGCCGGTGGGGCGGGGTCATCTGGGTGGCCCGGTGGCTCGGGCTCCGGTGAGGGGGTTGTCGCCGGGGTCGTCGAGCCACCCGGCGGTGGTCATCGTCCGACCGTGGGTGCAGCTGAGCCAGCGTTGTTGGTCGTGCAGTTGGTGGTGGTGGGTGTGGCAGAGCAGGGCGAGATTCGCCAGGTCGGTGGGGCCGCCGTCGGCCCAGTGGATGACGTGGTGGGCTTGGCATTGGGCTGGCCGTCGGTGGCAGCCGGTGACGACGCATTCCTGGTCTCGGGCGACCAGCGCCCGCCATTGGGCTTTGGTGACGGTTCTGCTGAGCCGGCTCAGCTCGAGCCGTTCGGGTTCCTGGCTGAGGTGTGCGGTGCTGATGTCGGCGTCGCACAGCAGCCGCAGGAACGCGTCGCGGGTGAGCAGCCCGTGGGTGCTGCCGATGAGCCGGGCTGGGGCGGCCCCGTCGGCGCCGGTGAGGGTGGTGGCGGTGGCGATGATGGTGATCTGCGCCCGGCAGCTGCCTTGGTTTGGCAGGGC
>JBKJOO010000452.1:0-5054 GCA_046595615.1 Mycobacteriales bacterium
AACCTCGTGCTGCTCTGCCACACCCACCACCACCAACTCCACGACCAACAACGCTGGCTCAGCTGCACACAGGGCCGGACGATGACCACCGCCGGCTGGCTCGACAACCCCACCGACAACCCCCTCACCGGAGCCCGAGCCACCGGGCCGCCCGCCGCCGGACCACCCAGATGACCCCGCCCCACCGGCCCAGCACCCACTGGGCCACCCAGGCAAGCCCGCGGGGCAGTCCGGGCCGGTCGGAGCCCGGTTGTTTCCGGCTGCAGCTGCTCAGGACCGGGCCGATACGGACGGGACGGTTCTCTCAGGCCTGGGCGGACGCGGACGAGCCACCTGCGGGCTCGCGAGATCCACCAGCCTTCACGCGATCGGCTTCGAGGTCCTCACGCAACGCGAGAAAAGCGCGCGCGACCGTCTCGGGCCGCTCGAGTTGGGCCACGTGGCCGACGCCCGGCAGGATCAGCAGGCGGGAGTTCGGAAAGGTTGCGAGCGCTCGCGGGGCGATCGACACGTCAACGAGCCGGTCCTCGGTCCCCCAGACGAGCAGGGTCGGCGCCTGCACGCCAGCGGCCTGTCGCCAGATGTTACGGGGGCCACGCTCGACGAAGGATCGGATCAGCCCTCGCAGCGAGCCGGTAAAGGCCGCATCGGCGTACGGCAGGGTCATCCGGCGGGCGACCTCCTCGGCGGCCTCCTGCAACCGCTGCGGGGGGATCGTCGTCGGATCGCCGAAGCAGAGCGCGAGCACCGCCTGCGCGCGCTGCAGTGGGGTCTGCCGGGCCAGCCGTCGCCCTGCGAGGTTGGCCAGACCAGGCAGCAGCAACAGCGGCAGGCGCGGGTCACTGCCTCGCGGCGGGGTCAGCGACGGCAGGGCCGGCGAGACCAGTGTCAGGGTGCGCACGAGGTCCGGTCGCCACGCGGCCACCCGGGTCGACACCGCCCCGCCGAGGGAGTTGCCGAACAGATGGACCGGCCCGCGGTCCTGCTGCTCCAGCAGACCGACGACAGCCCGCACGTGCGTGCCGAGCGAGTACCGGCCGTTGGCCGGCGGCGCGGACCGCCCGAAGCCGGGCAGGTCCAGGGCGCTGGCGTCGAGCCGGCCCGCGAGCAGGCCCATCAGGTCGGTCCAGTTCGTCGACGAGCCGCCGAGGCCGTGCACGAACAACGCCGGCTCACCGCCGGTCGCCGGGCCCGGCGCGGTCCGCACGAACACGCCGGCCACGTCGTGCCCCGGCCACGGCGGGAGGAAGCCGTCGAGCGTCGGGAGTTGCTCCTCGGACAGGCGTACGTCGGTCCGGCTCACGCCGCGTCCCATCGCTCGCCGATCGCGAGATCCCGGCCTTGGCTGATCAGCCGGCTGGGCGATTGGCCGACCGCGGTGAAGCTGGTGCCTTCGACGATGACCCCGGACTCCTCCGGCAGCCCCAGCAGTTGCACCCCGTCGCCCGCCCGGGCCGTGATGGCCAGTTCCCAGTCACCGCGGTCGGACCCGGCCCGCCAGTGCGGCAGCACCGCGACGCCCGGCACGAGGCCCAGGCCCGGCTCGACGACGGGACGCTGGGCGCCCCGCTGGTCCGGTAGCACCGTCCAGGGGCAGAGCACCATCGCGCCGGCACTGGCTCCCATCACGACACCGTCATCCTCGAGCAGGTCGGCGACGAGTTGTCCGACGGCGGTCTGTTGCAGCGCCTCGAGCAGCCGGGTCGGGGACCCACCGGGCAGCACGAGCAACCGGGCGGTGCGCAGCATCTCGATGGCGGCGGCCGGATCGTCCCGAGCGTCGGGCGCCCCCACGACATCGGCGGCACCGAGCGCGCGGAAGTGCTGCACCCCGTTGGCGGTCGCGGTCCGGTAGTCACTGCCCGGCGAGCCGGCCAGGGCGCTGACCACCACGCGGCCGCTGGCCCGGCGTACCAACTCGGCGTCCATGGTCCGGCAGCCGGGGGAGAATTCACCGCCGCCCTGCAGGCACACCGTCGAGGTCACTGCCCGAACGTATCGGTGGCTCAGCCGAGCAGCACTTCAACCCGACGGTTCAGCGCGTCGAGGGTCGCCCGGATGACCGCCTGGCGGACGTCCTCCCGAACCGCCGCAGCGCCGGTGAGGCGTTCGGTGCCGCGTGCCGACAGCAGTGTCAGGGCGACGACCACGGTCCGCTCGTTGCCCATCGGCGACACCTCGAGGTGATCGAGCTCGAAGCGCACCTGACCGTCGACGAGCTCCTCCACCGCCCGCAGGGTGGCGTTCGCGACCGCCCGATGCACGCCCGACTGCGAAGCAGACCCGCGGGCCTCCCCCGCCGTGACGCGCTCCCCCGACGACAGCGACACGGTGGCCGTGACCTCGAGTCCGGAGGACACCAGGTGCATCCGGGTGATCGCCGGTCGCAACGCGACCCGCTGGTCCGGGATCTCCCCGGGCGCCTGCTCGGACTCCTCGACGACCTGTACCCGGTCGGCGTCGACGCCGAGGCCGAACTGCTCACGAAGCAGTCGACCAACCGTGCTGGCCACCTCCGCCTCGTCGACCCCTGGCTCGAGGCCCAGCCGGAGCAGGCCCATGCCGCCCTCGTCGTCCGGCTCGACCCCCGCGTCGCTGACGCCCGGGACTGCGCGCAGCGCAGCCACCAAGGCACGATGCTCGACAGCGGTCATCACAGGGCTCCAGGACGCAGGGGCGATGGTCTTGGGGTCGGCACCGGCAGCGGCGCCCTTGAGGATCAGGCGGTACGCCGGGGGGCGGTCTTCTTGGCCGGCGCTTTGCGGGCGGTGCTGACGGCAGGTGCCGAGGCCTCCCCGGCGGCCTTGCCGCGCGGCTTGCCAGTGGTCGTCTGCTTGGCCAGGCGGCCGGCCGGCGGCTCGTCGCCGGCGGCGTCCCCGCGACCGGCCTTGGCTGCCGCGACGCTCGCCCGCAATGCCGCCATCAAATCCACGACGGTGCCACTGGTGGGCTGGCCGGCGTCGGGCTGGACGACCTCCCGACCCGCGATCTTGGCGTCGATCACCGCCTGCAGCGCCTCGCGGTAGGAGTCCTTGTAGCGGCCCGGATCGAAGTCACCGGTCAACGTCTCGATCAGGCTGCCGGCCATCGCCAGCTCCTGCGGCCGGACCTCAACCTGCTCGGACAGGAAGTCGAACTCCGGCGCGCGCACCTCATCTGGCCACAGCATCGTCTCGAGCACGAACACGCCGCCCCTGACCCGCAAGGTGGCGAGCGACTCACGGCTGCGCAGCGCGACCTTGACGACCGCGACCTGGCCGGATCGCTCCAGCGCGTCCCGCAGCAGGACATAGGGCTTGACGCCCGTCTTGTCCGGCTCGACGTAGTAGCTCTTGGCGAAATAGATCGGATCGACCTGCTCGAGCGGGACGAACTCGAGCACATCGATCGCCCGGCTCGTGGTGAGCGGCAGGTCTTTGAAGTCGTCGTCGGTCAGCACGACCGTCTCACCGGTCGGCAGCTCGTAGCCCTTCGCGATGTCGCCGTAGGCGACCTCCTCACCGTCCACCGCAGCGACCCGCTTGTACTTGATCCGGCTGCCATCCGAGCGGCGGACCTGATGGAAGGAGACGTCCTTCTCCTCGGTGGCGCTGTAGAGCTTCACCGGGATCGTCACCAGCCCGAAGCTGATCGCGCCCTTCCAGATCGATCTCACGTCGCCCTCCTACCCCTCGATCACCGCCGCACCGTCCAGACGGTACGCCGGACCTCACCGGCTGAACCCGTCCGGAGCGGGCAGGGTGTCGTCGTGCTGCCCCGCGGACTGCTGCCGATGCTCGCGACGACGGGCCCGCTGCCGACCGCCGACGGCTGGGCGTACGAGGTGAAGTGGGACGGTGTCCGGGCGCTGGTCGCAGTCGAGGGCGGGGCGGTGACCGCGACGAGCCGGGCCGGCAACGACATCACCGCCGGCTACCCCGAGCTACGCGGCTTTCCGGAGGGGGTGCTGCTCGACGGCGAGCTCGTCGCGCTCGGCGCGGGTGGGCGGCCGGACTTCGGGCTCCTGCAGTCCCGGATGCACGTGCGGGGCCCGTCGTCGGCTCTGCTGGCCACCGCACCGGTCACCTTCCTGCCGTTCGACCTCCTGCAGGTCGGCAGCACCTCGCTGCTGGGCTCGGCCTACGACGAGCGGCGGGCGGTGCTCGAACAGCTCGACCTCGACGTACCACCGGCGTTCCTCGGCGGCGGGTCCGAGCTGCTCGCCTCGACCCGGGCGCAGGGCCTGGAGGGTGTCGTGGCCAAGCGCCGGGACAGCCGTTATCAGCCGGGTCGGCGCTCCGAAGCCTGGATCAAGGTCAAGCACGTCCGCCGCCAGTCCACGGTCATCTGCGGCTGGAAGCCCGGCGAGCGGGGTCGCGCCGGCGCCATCGGTTCGCTGTTGCTCGGCGTCCACGGCGAGGGCGGCCTGCTGTACGCCGGGCTGGTGGGCACCGGCTTCGACGCCGCGGCGCTTCGCCTGCTGGCCGAGCGACTCGCTCCACTGACCCGCCCTGCCCCGGCGTACGACGGGGCGGTGCCGCCCGAGCATGCCCGCGTCGCCCACTGGGTCGAGCCGGTGCTCGTCTGCGACGTCGACTTCACCAACTGGACGAGCCAGGGCAGGCTGCGGCACCCGTCGTACAAGGGGCTGCGGGACGACCTGGACCCTGCGCTGATCGAGAGGGAGCCGTGAGCGAGCGAATCGCCGTGGACGTCGAGGGGCGGCAGCTGTCGCTGTCAAACCTCGACAAGGTGCTGTACCCGGACGGGTTCACCAAGGGGCAGGTGCTCGACTACTACACGCGGATCGCCCCGGTGCTGCTGCCGCACCTGGCCGACCGCGCGCTGACCCGCAAGCGCTACCCCGACGGCGTCGACGGGCAGGTGTTCTTCGAGAAGAACGCCCCACGAGGCACTCCCGAGTGGGTGCGCACTGAGCGGCTCCCCTCGCCCGGGTCGAGCAAGGGCCGGGAGACCATCGACTACGTGGTGGTCGACGGGCTGCCTGCCCTGGTCTGGACGGCCAACCTCGCTGCGCTCGAGCTGCACACGCACATGTGGCGGGTAGGCGCCGA
>JBKJOO010000043.1:0-7142 GCA_046595615.1 Mycobacteriales bacterium
TGCAGGCGGCGCTGGATGCGCATGAGTGGGTTGATGATCTCGACCATGTGGACCGGGATGCGGATGGTGCGGGCCTGGTCGGCCATCGCCCGGGTCAGCGCCTGGCGGATCCACCAGGTGGCGTAGGTCGAGAACTTGAAACCCTTGGTGTAGTCGAACTTCTCGACTGCGCGGATCAGGCCGAGGTTGCCCTCCTGGATCAGGTCGGTGAGCCCCATGCCGCGGCCGGCGTACTTCTTGGCGACCGAGACCACCAGACGCAAGTTGGCCTCCAGCATGTGCTGCTTGGCGCGCTCACCCTGGCGGACGACGGTCTGCAGGTCGACCTTCATGGTCGGGCTGATCCGGCCCCCGGCAGTGAGCCGCTCGGCGGCGAACAGGCCCGCCTCCATCGCCCGGGCCAGCTCGACCTCCTGCTCGGCGGTGAGCAGCGGCACCCGGCCGATCTGGTTGAGGTAGAGGCGCAGGACGTCGACCGACAAGGTGGCGCCGGCCTCGATCTCGGCGGCCTCCTCCTCGACGTCAGCTGCCTCATCGGTCACCACCCCGTCAGCGACGACCTCGACGGGCCCGGCGGCCAGGGCCTCCGCCTCGATCTCGAGATCGGCGGCGGTCGGCTCGGGCACCGCCACCAGATCCGCGACCGGGTCGGTCGGCACCGGAACCTCGAGCGTCGCCACGGCCGGGGCCTTCGCGGCCGACTTCTTGGCGGCAGCCTTGCGCGGGCGGGCAGGGGCGGCGACAGCCGACGTCGACTCGGCCTGCTCGGGTGCGGCAGCGCTCATGCTCGAATGCTCTCCTCGACGACGCCCCGAAGGGCCAGACCGGTCTGGGGTGGCTACCAGTGTCGCACCGTTCCGCCCCGGCACGGCCCGGAACGACTCGACGGGACGTCACGGCCGCCGCGTTGACGCCCGTCAGCTGGGTAACGCTCGAGTCGACCTGACCCCAGCAACGAGGAGCAACCATGAGCGAGCCCAGCCCCGCCACTGCCCCCGCCACCGACGCCGGCACGACCAGGCCGGCCGGCGAGGGCGTCGACGACAGCACGCTCGTGGAGCAGGTCGGCGAGCAGACCGACAGCAACCTGGAAGTCGAAGGCATCTTCGAGCGCGAGCGCGACGGCGCAGCCACCGACACCGAAGCGGCACAGGCCACCGGCGACGAGCTCAGCTGAGGGTCACGTCCGTCAGAGACCCAGCCGCTTGGCGATGACGTCGTTCATGATCTCGTCGGTGCCACCACCGATGCGCAGCACCCGGCTGTCACGGTAGTGCCGCTCGACCTCGCTCTCCCGCATGTACCCGAACCCACCGAACAGCTGCACTGCCTGGTCCACGACATGATCACATGCTGCACAGGCGGTGTTTTTGGCCATCGAGACCTCGGTGACCGCGTCCCCGGTGTCGAGCCACACGTCGTACGCCGCGCGGGTGGCAGCCCTTGCTGCCCAGACCTGTCGGGCCATCTCGGCGAGCTTGTGCCGGACGACCTGCCGGCTCGCCAGCGGCCGGCCGAAGGTCTCCCGGTCCTTGACCCAGGCAAGGGTGAGGTCGAGACAACGTTGAGCGGTGGCATAGGCCTGGACGGCGAGGGCGAGCCGCTCCGGCTGGAACTGCTGCATGATCGCCGCGAATCCGTCCCCCGCGACGCCGACGAGGTTGCCGCCCGGCACCCGGACGTCGTCGAAGGAGAGCTCGGCGGTGTCGCTGCAGCGCCAGCCCAGCTTGTCCAGCGGGGCGCTGACCCCGAACCCGGGCAGTCCCTTGTCAATCACCAGCAGGCTGATGCCACCCCAACCCGTGCCGCCGGTGCGGACGGCCACCGTAACGAAGTCGGCCCGCACGCCGCTGGTGATGTAGGTCTTGCTGCCGTTGACGATCCATCCGTCGCCGTCGGGCACCGCCCGGGTGCGCAGGCCGGCGACGTCCGAGCCGCCGCCGGGTTCGGTCACCGCGAGCGCACCGATCAGCGCACCGGCCAGGGTCGGGCGCACATAGCGCTCGATGAGTTCGGGGTTGCCGGACCGGACGATGTGGGGCAGCGCGATGCCGTGGGTGAACAGGCTCGCGACGACGCCGCCGCTTCCACCGCCCTGCAGGATCTCCTCGGTGACGATGGCCGCGTCGATGCTGTCGCCACCGCTGCCACCCACCTGCTCGGCGAAGCCGACACCGAGCAGGCCGACCGCGGCGAAGGTCCGGTGCAGCTCGCGCGGGAGCAGTCCCTCCCGTTCCCAGTCGGCGATGTGTGGAGCGACCTCGGCGGCCACGACGTCGCGGGCCAACCGGCGCAGGGCGAGCCGCTCCGGGGTCGCCCACCGGCCGCTCATCCGGCCCTGGCCCGACCGGGACCTGGCGGTCCGGCGAAGCACTGCGCCAGGTCGAGCCAGGCGTCGGCCCGGGGTCCGGTCGCGACGAGCCCGGTGTCGTCGCGGTGCCGGCGCTGGGTGACGCGCAGGCAGAAGTCGACGGCCGGTCCCTCGATCGCGTCGTCGCCACTGCCCCACTGCCAGGTGCTGCCGTCGGGGGCCAGCAGGCTGACGCGTGGGACCTCACCGGGGGCCTCGAGACCCCTGATGGCGTGGGCGAATCGGTAGGTCCGGACGCCGAGGTGGCAGATGTGCCGGAGCCGTGCGGTCGGGGCGCGCGCCGCGCCGAGCCCATCGGCGACGTCCTGGCCGTGCGCCCAGTACTCCATCAGCCGGGCGGTCCCAAACGACGTCGGGCTCATCGGCGGGCCATACCAGGGCACCCGCGCCGACGGGTCCAGCCCGCCCAGCACCACGACCATCCGGTCGAAGTCGGCCTGCCACCGGGGCAGCAGATCGGCACCGAGCTGGCGACCCTCAGCGAGCTGCCCGGCGAGGAAGCCGTCGATGTCGAGCGCGATGCCCGGCAGCTCCGCGACGAATCGGGACGGGTCGCCCGCCGCTTTGGTCGCCTCGCGGTCGCTGCCCCAAAGGTGACTGACCGCATCGCGCACGTCCCACCCCTGTGCCGGGGTCGAGGCGTCGAGCGATGCGCCGATGATCAGGCTGCGCAGGTCTGCCTGTTCGGCCTGCAGATCGGCCAGCAGGGAGGGCAGATCCGGTCGCACGCTGACCTCCGGGACGTCGTACCCGCGATGTGAACGCAGGCTAACCTGAGGATCGTGTCCACCGCTGCCGCCCCGCGACGAGCGCTGCTCCTGGAGGCCGCTGCCGACCTGTTCGCGGCCCGCGGCTACCACGCGGTGGGGATCGACGACATCGGGGCGGCGGCGGGGATCACCGGTCCCGGGGTCTACCGGCATTTCTCATCCAAGCAGCAGTTGCTCGAATCGCTGTGCGAGCAGGCCATGACCCGGCTGCTGGTCGGGGCGCAGGGATTGTCGGCCGGGGACAGCGCACTCGAGGCGCTCGTCGACCTGCACGTCACGTTCGCCGTCGGCGAGCGCGCCCTGCTCGGGGTCTGGGCGCGCGAGCAACGGGCGCTGTCGGACGACGTGCGTCGGTCGCTACGCCGCCGGCAGCGCGCCTACGAACAGGTGTGGCGCGAGGTGGCCACCCGGCACCGCGACGACCTCACCGAGCCGGAGATCTCCGTCGTGGTGGCCTCGACCCTCGCGCTGCTGAACTCGACCGCCCTGGTCGACACGTCCGTGCCGGCCGACCGGCTCAGCCGGCTGCTCCGGCGGATGGCACTGGCGGCGTTGCTGTCCCGCCGGACACCGGCGCTCAGGTCGTAGCTGCGGCGGTCCCGACCGAGAAGTGGCGGGGACTCTCAGACGCCCATGCTCCGGCCGATGATCTCTTTCATGATCTCGGTCGTGCCGCCGTAGATCGTCTGCACCCGCGAGTCGAGAAAGGCTTTGGCCACCGGATACTCCAGCATGTAGCCGTAGCCGCCGTGAAGTTGCACGCACTGGTCGACGACCCGCTTCTGGAGCTCCGTCGTCCACCACTTGGCCATCGCGGCATCCTTCACGTCGAACCTGCCGGCGTTGTGCTCGAGCACCGCCCGGTCGATGTACTGCTCGGCGATCGAGATCTCGGTCTCCATCTCGGCGAGCACGAAACGGTTGTGCTGGAAGCTCCCGATCGCCTTGCCGAAGGCCGTGCGCTCCTTGCAGTACGCCAGCGTGAGGTCCAGGATCGTGCGGGCCGCTGCGACCGCGACGACGGCGATCGACAGGCGCTCCTGGGGCAGGGCCTTCATCAGGTGCACGAAGCCGCCACCGGCCGTGCCGACGAGATTGCTTGCAGGCACCCGCACCTCGTCGAAGAACAGCTCGGCGGTGTCCTGCGCCTTCATCCCGACCTTGTCCAGGTTGCGGCCGCGCTCGAAGCCCGGCATGCCGCGCTCGACGGCGAGCAGCGAGAACCCGTGAGCGCCGGCCGCGGGGTCGGTGCGGGCCACGACCAGCACCAGGTCGGCGTTGATGCCGTTGGTGATGAAGGTCTTGGAGCCGCTCACGATCCAGTCCGACCCGTCCAGACGGGCCGTCGTCCGCAGGCCCTGCAGGTCGCTCCCGGCGCCGGGCTCGGACATCGCGATCGCAGTGATCATCTCGCCGGTCACGAACGGCGGCAGCCACCGCTGCTTCTGCTCGTCAGTGGTGAGGTCGAGCAGGTACGGCGCCATCACGTCGTTGTGCAGGGTGAACCCGACCCCGCTCGCGCCCACCCGGGTGAGCTCCTCGCCGACGATGCAGTTGTACCGGAAGTCCTTGACCCCGCCGCCGCCGTACTGCTCGGGGACGTCGGTCCCGAGCAGCCCCTGCTTGCCGGCTTCGAGCCACACCCCACGGTCCACGATGCCATCGGCCTCCCACTGCCGGTGGAACGGCACGACGTGCTTGTCCACGAAGCTCCGCACGCTCATCCGGAACGCCTCGTGCTCGGCTTCGTACCGGCTGCGCTGCATGGCGACGACGTTAGCGGCCGTTCACAGCAGGGGTCAACGCAGCGATAGGGTGCGCCACGTGACCGTGCTGCCGGACTGCGTCGACCCCGGCAGCCCCGACGCCACCGCCAACCGTGCGGGCATGCTCGCGCAGCTGACCATCTTCGAGGAGCAGCTCGACCTGGCCCGAGCCGGCGGCGGCCCGACCTACGTCGAGCGACACCGGGCGCGCGGCAAACTGCTCGCCCGCGAGCGGATCGAGCTGCTGCTCGACCGGGACGCACCCTTCCTCGAGCTGATGGCTGTCGCGGCGTACGGCTCGAGCTTCCCGGTCGGAGCGAGCGTCGTGACCGGGATCGGCCAGGTCGAGGGGGTCCAGTGCATGGTGATCGCCAACGATCCGACCGTCCGCGGCGGCGCCAGCAACCCCTCCAGCAGCAAGAAAGTCGGCCGGGCGATGGCGATCGCCCGCGAGAACCGGCTGCCACTGGTCAATCTCGTCGAATCCGGTGGCGCCGACCTGCCGACCCAGGCCGAGATCTTCATCCCTGGCGGGGCGATGTTCAAAAACCTCACCCAGCTCTCGGCCGCCGGGGTGCCGACGATCGCCTTGGTGTTCGGCAATTCCACGGCTGGCGGCGCCTATGTCCCGGGTATGAGCGACTACGTCGTGCTGGTCAAGCAGCGCGCCAAGGTCTTCCTGGGCGGCCCACCGCTGGTCAAGATGGCGACTGGTGAGGACAGCGACGACGAGTCGCTCGGCGGCGCCGAGATGCACGCCAAGGTGAGCGGTCTCGCCGATCAGTTGGCCGAGGACGAGCACGACGCGATCCGCCTCGGCCGCGACATCATCCGGCGGCTCAACCGGCGACCGCCGGCTGTCCCGTCGAGCCTGCCCCCGCGGTACGACGAGCAGGGGCTGCTCTCGATCGCCAGCACCGATCTGCGGGTGCCGTTCGACCCTCGCGATGTGCTCGCGCGCGTCGTCGACGACAGCGACTTCGACGAGTTCAAGCCGCTCTACGGGAGCTCCCTGATCACCGGTTGGGCGAGCATCCACGGCTACCCCGTCGGCGTACTCGCCAATGCCCGCGGCGTGCTCTTCGGCGCGGAATCCGACAAGGCCGCGCAGTTCATCCAACTCGCCAATCAGAGCGACACGCCGCTGGTGTTCCTGCAGAACACCACCGGCTACATGGTCGGCAAGACCTACGAGCAGGACGGCATCATCAAAGACGGCGCCAAGATGATCAATGCGGTCAGCAACTCGACGGTCCCCCATCTCACGGTGGTCATCGGCGCGTCGTACGGCGCCGGCAACTACGGCATGTGTGGGCGGGCGTTCGACCCGCGCTTCCTGTTCTCCTGGCCGCACGCCAAATCGGCAGTGATGGGGCCGACCCAGCTCGCCGGGGTCCTGTCGATCGTGGGCCGGCAGTCGGCGGCGGCCCGCGGACTGCCCTACGACGAGGACGCCGACGCACAGATGCGGGCGCTCGTCGAGGCCCAGATCGAGTCTGAGTCGCTGGCCCTCGCCAACTCCGGGCGGGTCTACGACGACGGGATCATCGACCCGCGCGACACCCGTACGGTCCTCGGACTGTGCCTGTCGGTCGTCAACGGCACAGCGTCCCGCGGTGTCCGGCACGGCTACGGCGTCTTCCGGATGTGAGCCAGATGCGCTGTCTGCTGATCGCCAATCGCGGCGAGATCGCCTGTCGCATCGTGCGGACGGCGCGCGCGATGGGGCTCTCGACGGTCGCCGTCTTCTCCGACGCCGACGCGGACGCGCCCCATGTCCAGGACGCCGATTGTGCCATCCGACTCCCGGGCAACGCCCCGTCCGAGACCTACCTGCGCGGCGACCTGATGGTTGCCGCCGCCCTTCGCGCCGGCGCCGACGCGGTCCACCCCGGCTACGGCTTCCTGTCCGAGGACGTCTCGTTCGCCCGGGCGGTCGAGGCGGCCGGACTGACCTGGGTCGGCCCTTCCCCCGGAGCGATCGAGGCGATGGGCAACAAACTCGGCGCCAAGGCGCTGATGACCGCGGTCGGCGTCCCGTGTTTGCCGGGCGGCTCGACGGACGTCGGTTTCCCGCTGCTGGTCAAGGCAGCTGCCGGTGGCGGCGGCCGCGGCATGCGGATCGTGCGCTGCGCCGAGGAGCTCGACGCGGCGGTCGCGAGCGCTGGTCGCGAGGCACTGTCGGCGTTCGGTGACGGCACGGTCTTCGTCGAGCGCTACGTCGAGCGGCCACGT
>JBKJOO010000074.1:0-4458 GCA_046595615.1 Mycobacteriales bacterium
TGTCGGGCGTCGTGCTCAAGGTCGGCCCCGGCGTCAGCAAGTGGCAGCCCGGCGACCAGGTAGTCGCGCACTGCCTGTCGGTGGAGCTCGAGGACCACCAGGGGCACGACGACACGATGATGGACCCACAGCAACGGATCTGGGGCTTCGAGCTCCACCGACAGGCAGTGCGCGACCACCTGGTCGCCGGGCTGCCACTTGCTGACGCCGGGGCCGACCTTGAGCACGACGCCCGACAGGTCGCTGCCGACGACGTGGTAGGGCAGGTCGTGCCGCTTGGTGAGGTCGTTGAGGCGGCCGTAGCGCTCCAGGAAGCCGAACGTGCTGACCGGCTCGAAGATCGAGGTCCAGACGGTGTTGAAGTTCACCGACGAGGCCATCACCGCGACGATCGCCTCGCCGGGGCCGAGCTCGGGGGTGGGCACCTCGTCCAGGTGCAGGCTCAGCCTCGGGTCCTTGTCGCGGGAGGCGACGCCCTCGAACATCGCCTGCTCGTCCTTGCGAACCACGACCCCGCGGTAGAACTCGGGCAGGTCGAGCCCGGCGACGTCGGCGGAGGCGCCGGCGAGCACGGCCTCGAGGATGTCCTTCACGACAAAGCCCTTTCATGCGGCGGCGGGATGCGGCGCGAAGCCTACCGGCGGGTAGCCGGCCGCTGCCGCTCGCCGCAGGGCAGGACTACTGTGGCCCGATGCCGTCGGGCCCGGGCTCGACCAGCTCCACCAGTACGCCACCGGAGCTCTTGGGGTGGATGAAGTTCACCCGGGAGCCGGCCGTGCCCGACCTCGGCTCGTCGTACAGCAGCCGCATGCCCGTGCTCCGCAGGTGCGCGCTCACCTCGTCGAGATCGTCGACGCGGTAGGCCATCTGCTGGATGCCTGGGCCGCTCTTGGCGAGGAACCGGCCGATGGTCGTGTCGGGGTCGAGCGGGCTGAGCAGCTGCAGGAACGAGCCGGAGTCGCCGACCTCCATCATCGCCTCACGCACGCCCTGCTCGGCGTTGACCTCGATGTGCACGCAGCGCATGCCGAAGCTCGTCTCGTACATCGCGATCGCGGCGTCCAGGTCGGCGACGGCGATGCCGACGTGGTCGATGTGGGTGACCTTCACGGGGCTCCTCGGGGCAGTGATGGACGCGGCTCGTATCGTTGCAGTACCGCACGTCCGTCCCTGGAGGAACCCCGTGGCCAGCCGAGAGAACCCGTCCGTCATCGTCGCCGGAGCGCGCACGCCCATCGGCAAGCTGTCCGGCGCCCTCAAGGATTTCAGCGCGATGGACCTCGGCGGTTTCGCCATCGCGGCGGCGCTCGAGCGTTCGGGGGTCGCGCCCGACCAGGTCGACTACGTGATCATGGGCCACGTGTTGCAGGCCGGGCAGGGCCAGATGACCGCCCGCCAGGCCGCGGTCAAAGGCGGCATCTCGATGAGCGTTCCGTCGCTGACCATCAACAAGGTCTGCTTGTCCGGGCTCGACGCGATCGCCCTGGCCGACCAGCTGATCCGCGCGGGTGAGGTCGAGGTCGTCGTCGCCGGCGGCATGGAGTCGATGACCAACGCGCCGTACCTGCTGCCCAAGGCCCGGCAGGGCTACCGCTACGGCAATGCCGAGCTGGTCGACGCGACCTTCCACGACGGGCTGTTCGACGCCTTCGACCGGGTCCCGATGGGCGAGGGCACCGAGCGGCACCAGGCCAACTTCGCGCCGATGACGCGCGAGGAGCAGGACGAGTTCGCGGCCCGCAGCCATGAGCTGGCGGCCGCGGCCATCAAAGGCGGGCGCTTCGCCGACGAGATCATTCCGGTCGCGATCCCGCAGCGCCGGGGCGAGCCGGTCGTCGTCAGCGAGGACGAAGGAGTCCGCCCCGGTACGACGCCCGAGTCGCTCGCCAAGCTCAAGCCGGCCTTCACCAAGGACGGCTCGATCAGCGCCGGCAACGCCTCCCAGATCTCCGACGGGGCGGCAGCTGTCGTCGTGATGAGCAAGGCCAAGGCCGAGTCGCTGGGGCTCAGCTGGCTGGCCGAGATCGGCGCCCACGGCATCGTGGCCGGCCCGGACACCTCGCTGCAGGAGCAGCCCGCCAACGCCATCAACAAGGCGCTCGCTCGAGAGGGCCTGGCCATCGGCGATATCGACCTGTTCGAGCTCAACGAGGCCTTCGCGGCCGTCGGGATCGCGTCGACCCGCGCGCTCGGCGTCGACCCGGACCGGGTCAACGTCAACGGTGGCGCCATCGCCCTCGGCCACCCGATCGGCGCCTCCGGGGCCAGGGTCGTGCTGCACCTGGCGCACGAACTCAAGCGCCGGGGCGGCGGCATCGGCGCGGCCGCCCTGTGCGGCGGCGGCGGCCAGGGTGACGCGCTGATCCTGCACGTCCCGGCTTGAGGGCAGGCCGGTCGCTCGACGTCCCCGAACTCGTCGCCCGCGCCGAGGCGGGTGAGGCGCGGGCCGTCGCGCGGCTGATCAGCCTGGTCGAGGACGCCTCGCCGGCCCTGCGCGAGGTGATGGCGCTGCTCGCGCCGCGGGCCGGCCACGCCCGCGTGGTGGGCCTGACGGGCTCGCCCGGCGTCGGCAAGTCGACCTCCACGAACGCCCTCGTCGCGGCGTACCGCCGACTGGGGATGAAGGTCGGGGTGCTCGCGGTCGACCCGAGCTCGCCGTTCTCGGGCGGAGCGCTGCTCGGCGACCGGGTGCGGATGCAGGAGCACGCGACTGACGACGGCGTCTTCATCCGCTCGATGGCCTCCCGGGGGCACCTTGGCGGGTTGTCCTGGTCGACGCCCCAGGCCCTGCGGGTGCTCTCGGCAGCCGGCTGCGACGTCGTGCTCGTCGAGACGGTCGGCGTCGGGCAGGCCGAGGTCGAGATCGCCTCGCTCGCCGACACCACGCTGGTGCTGCTCGCGCCGGGCATGGGGGACGGGATCCAGGCCGCGAAGGCCGGCATCTTGGAGGTGGCCGACGTGTTCGTCGTCAACAAGGCCGACCGGGACGGGGCCGACACGGTGGTGCGCGACCTGCGCTACATGCTCTCGCTCGGCGACCGCCGCACCGACGACGGCTGGCGGGTACCGATCGTCAAGACGATCGCAGCCAAGGGCGAGGGCGCCGACGAGGTTGTCGAGGCGATCGAGCGGCACGGCGAGTGGCTTGCCGGCAACGGTCAGCTGGCCCGGCGGCGGGCCAAGCGGGCCGCCGACGAGGTGGAGGCGATCGCGTTGACCGTCCTGCGGGCCAGGATGGGCGACCTGCGCGGCGGTGACGCCCTGGACCTGCTCGCCGGCCGGGTGGTCGCCGGTCAGCTCGACCCGTACGCCGCCGCAGACGAGCTGGTGGCCGCGCTGACCTGAGTCAGCCGGTGCCGGCCTGGGTGGGCCCGTGCGAGCGGCCCCCGGGCGAGAGTGCGGCGGACTCCACCTCGAGCAGGGATTCGGACTCCCGCTCGGCGTCGAAGGCCGCCCGGCCGCCCCGCACGCCGAACAGCCGCTTGGTGAGCACCAGGTAGGCGACGGCGGCGATGTTGAGCAGGAAGGCCCCGGTTTTGAGTGGGGTGAGCTTGTGCAGCAGCTCGTAGACCTCGTACGGCAGGAAGATCGACGTGCCGACGGCCGCGACGTATTCACCCCAGCGCTTGAGCAGGAACAGCCCCACCGCCTCCAGGAGTTCGAGCGCCCCGTAGGCGACCAGGCCGACCGCGACCAGGGACAGGGTGTGCGAGCCGGACGACAGCAGGTGCCGGATCCGTTCGATCGTCGGGCTGGTGTCCAGGTCGATGTGCAGCACCCGGCCGAGCGGTCGGGCCGCCGGCACCGCCTGCTCGAAGGTCGCCTGGAGGGAGGCCTTGGAGTCCCGGAAGCGCAGCACGGCGTAGGACAGACCCAGCAGCAGCAGGCCCCGGACGCCGCGCTCGGCGGCCAACAGGCGCAGCACCAGCGCATCGCGAACCGCCCGGCCGCGCAGGACCACCGGGGCGTGCTGCGCCGGTCCGCTGCCCACCGGTTCGCCGACGACGTACGTCGCGCAGCGCAGGCAGCGCCACGCCTGCCCGACGGAGGTCTGCACCTGCAACCGGTCCCGCAGGTCGGTGTCGTCCGGGGCGTAGGTCTCGTGGCCCTTGCGGGCGCAGGCGCGAAGGCTCCAGTCCATCGAACTACCCTGCCCTACCCGCCGAGGTAGCTCATCTCGGCGCGCGGGAGATCGCTGACGCCTTCGCCCCGCAGCTCGGAGTAGCGGTCGTCCCGGCGGGCCCAACGACCCCCGACCGCCTCGCGCAGGTCGTCGTCGCTGACTCCTGCCCGAAGGACGGCGCGCAGATCGGTGCCGGTCGCGGCGAACAGGCAGGTGAACAACTCGCCGATCGCGGTGAGGCGGGCGCGGGTGCAGGTGCCGCAGAACGGTTTGCTCACCGAGGAAATGACGCCGAGCTCGCCGCCGCCGTCGAGGTAGCGGAAGCGCTCGGCCAC
>JBKJOO010000165.1:0-2701 GCA_046595615.1 Mycobacteriales bacterium
CCGACCTCAGCCACCTGCGTGTCGGCCGGCGTGGTCAGCAGCGGGATGCCAGCAGGCGCGCCCTCAGATGCCACGGTTTCCCTCTCGCGTTCCGCAAAGAGTTGCCGGGCGATTGCAGGGCCTCGACGAGCTGTGCCACAGGGTACGCGCTGCGCGGCAAGCGCCCGGACACGTCAGCGCATGGGAGACGCCTGGTGCCGACCCACCAGGACCGAGCTGCCGGCCCGGTTCGTCGTCCCAGCGCGACCGGGCGGGGCCCCAGGACCTCGGTCCCGAGCAGGATGTCCCCGGCGGGCTCGCGATCTTGACGATCTGGTCGCCGACACGCCGATCGAGGCGTCAAGATCGTCAAGATCGTCGGGCGAAGTGGCGCCGGGCAGGTTGGTGACCTCCGCCCTGGTCCACCGATGTCGAGCGCGTGCGACCGGATGGGACGGATGACCCTCGAAGCAGGGACCAAGGTCGGTGCTGCGGGACCCAGCCGGACATCAGACTGACCTCATCGGCACCCGGTCTGGCGGTACCGACGTCACAGGGACCAGGTGAGTCCGATGACCCAGCCGAACCCCCCGATCCGGGCCGGGATCACCCCTGAGCTGGTGGGCGAGCTGATCACGACCGCCGGGCGGGCACCCTCGTTGCACAACAGCCAACCGTGGCGCTTCCACCTCGAGCGCAACGTCCTCGAGCTCCACGCCGATGTACGGCGGGCGATGCGTTGCTCCGACCCGGAAGCCCGCGAGCTGGTCATCAGCTGCGGTGCCGCGCTCTACAACCTCCGGCTCGCGCTCCGAGGCCATGCACTGACCCCGTACGTCAGCACCGCACCGGACAAGGACGACCCGCTGCTGCTCGCCCGCATCACCGCCGAGCCGGGGCCGAGCCCGACGAGCGAGGAGCGACGGTGGCTCGCAGCCATCGTCCATCGGCACACCCACCGGCAAGGCTTCACGCCAGTCCCGATCGCCGAAACCCTTGCGTCGGCGCTCGAGGCGGACGTCGCGACCGAAGGCGCACGGCTGGTCTGGGTCGACGACCCCGACCGGATCGCGGCAGTCGCCGAACTCGCCCTGCTCGCCGACCGGCTCCAGGTCGGCGACGGCCCGTGGCAAGCCGAGATTGCCGGTTGGGTGGATATCGCCGCTCACGGTCGCCGGGACGGCGTCCCGCTCTGGGCGGTTCCCCCGGTGCCGACGGAGCTGCGTGCCACAGATCGGCTGCCCACCCGCAGCTTCGTCCCGGACCGTCCAGCGGGTACGAACGTCCCCGGACCGGGCGTCGCCGGCCGAATGGCCGTCCTGGTCACCGACAGCGACGGGCTGGCCGACTGGGTGGCCGCTGGACAGGCGTTGCAACGAATGCTGGTCCGCGCCGCCGCTGGTTGGGTCTTCGCGACATTCGCGACCGCTCCTTTGGAGGTGCCGTACCTGCGTGAGGCGGTACGAGACAGGCTGATGCTGCGCGAGTACCCGCAGCTGGTTCTCGAGCTCGGGCACGCTGACTCCGCGCACGCCACGCCTCGACTGCCTGCCAACGAGCAGCGAGATCGCTGATCGACGACGAGTCAGATCTCTCTCATGGCGTCGTGCTCGGCCGCCGTCGCAACCTGCTCCTCGTCGAGGTCGTCAGGGAGCACCGACGGGTGGTTCCGCATGACGCGGGGAGGTTCAACGTCGATGTCGTCCCAGGTCCCTTCCTCGCCGAGGGTCAGCTCCGCCTCCTCCTCGCGCAGGGCCAGGTCGAGGGGCTCGCGGTGCGTGGCTTCCTCCGCGGTCACGCCGTACCGCAATCGCATGGGACGCAGATCCCCGTCCTCATCGGCGAGGCAGGCGAGGTCGATGTCCTGGTCACGCATGGCGCACTCCCTTCGTCGTGGTCTCACCATGGTCGGCGCCCAGCCAGGGCTTGGCCAGGGCCAAAAGTCACGGTGACAGGACAGGCGGGAGCCGGGACGAGGGCTGGTGCCGCAACTCGGCATCGGTGTCGGCGCCGTGCGCGGGAAACTTCTGTGACTTTCGGCCCTTCCGGTGCGGACGCGGTCACGGCGAGGCTGAGTGCGCCCCCAACGAGCACCTGTCGAGCAGCACCCGAATCGGCCCACCCACGCCGCCGTCCACGACGGGAACCAGACAACGGAGACCGCGCATGAGCGTCAAGATCGGCATCAATGGCTTCGGTCGGATCGGCCGGGACTACCTGCGCTACCTCCTGGCCGCCGACGACGCGGAGCTCCAGGTCATGGCGATCAACGACGTCACCGACTCGGCAACGATGGCCCGACTGTTGCGGCACGACAGCACGTTTGGTCCGTTGCGGCGCGAGGTCGAGGACCTCGGCGACGCGATCGCCGTCGATGGACACAAGATTGCGGTGAGCGCCGAGCGGGATCCGGCGCAGCTGGCGTGGCGCGAGCACGGTGTGGAGATCGTCATCGAGTCCACCGGCAAGTTCCGGACCCGTGAGGCCGCCGCTGCGCACCTCGCCGCCGGCGCCTCGAAGGTGCTGCTGTCGTCACCGGGCAAGGGCGTCGACGCCACGATCGTGCTCGGGGTCAACGACGAGACCTACGATCAGTCCCGGCACCACGTCATCTCGAACGCATCGTGTACGACGAACTGCGTCGCGCCCATGGTGAAGGTGCTGCTCGACAGCTTCGGAATTGAACAGGGCTACATGACCACGGTGCACGCCTACACCGGCG
>JBKJOO010000190.1:0-2939 GCA_046595615.1 Mycobacteriales bacterium
CAACTCGCCGATCGCGGTGAGGCGGGCGCGGGTGCAGGTGCCGCAGAACGGTTTGCTCACCGAGGAAATGACGCCGAGCTCGCCGCCGCCGTCGAGGTAGCGGAAGCGCTCGGCCACCCCGTCCTCGGGGAAGGGCTCGAGCGGATGCACCGCGCCGACCCGCGCCAGGACCTCGGCTGCGGGGACGACCTCGGTGAGATCCCACCCGTTGGTGGTGCCGACGTCCATGTACTCGATGAGCCGGAGCACATGTCCACCGGTGCGGGCGAACTCGACCAGGTCGAGCAATCCGTCGTCGTTGACCCCGCGGCGCAGGACCGTGTTGAGCTTGATCGGGCCGAGCCCCGCGTCGGACGCCGCCGCGATGCCGTCCAGCACCCGCTGCAGCGGCACCTTGGTGTCGCCGAGCTCGGCGAAGACCGCCGGTTCGAGGGAGTCCAGCGACACCGTGACGCGGCTGAGCCCGGCCGCGGCCAGGCCGGCTGCCCGCTCGGCCAGCAGCGAACCGTTGGTCGTCAGCGCGATGTCGTCGATGCCGGGCGTCTGCGCGACCTGGCGGACGAGCACCTCGAGGTCACGGCGGAGCAGCGGTTCGCCACCGGTCAGGCGCACCTTGGTCACGCCGAGCTCGGCAAAGACCCGGATCAACCGGCCGAGCTCTTCGAAGCTGAGCAGTTCCGACCGGGGCAGGAAGGCGTGGTCCGGCCCGAACAGTTCACGCGGCATGCAGTACGGGCAGCGGAAGTTGCAGCGATCGGTCACCGAGACCCGCAGGTCACGAAGGGGCCGCGCGAGGCGGTCGAGCGCAGCCGGTCGCGGCAGCGAAGTAGAGGTCCGGGACTTCATCGGCTTCGACGATAGTCCGCCGGGTCTCGCGCCGAGCGAGTCTCCGCGTCTGCGGGCTGACGCTCGTCCGCCGTCCGCAGCTGCAGTAATCGCAGCCGGGCCGGGTGGTCGCAGCACCCCTGCGATTGCCCTTGTGTGGCGTCCGGCATACGGTCGGGGCTGTGGTTCCGGTCACAGACCGGGGTCACAGCGCGACACCGCGAGGCGATCCTTCTGCCCGCCGTCGCGCGGGGGCCACGACCCGCCCTGCCGGCGGATCGGTTGCACCCGCGGGCGGTTGGTCCGGGCGCTCCCGTCGGCGTCGTGACCAGCCCGCACCCGCTGAGGAGCGCCGATGACTCGTGTGTCCATGAAGGTCGATGGGGTCGTCTACGAGGACGACGTCGAACCCCGCAAGCTGCTCACCCACCACCTACGCGACGGGCTCGGCCGGGTCGGTACCCCGATCGGGTGCGACACGTCGAACTGCGGCGCGTGCACTGTCCTGATCGGTGGCGAGTCGGTGAAGTCCTGCTCCGTCTTGGCCGTCCAGGCCGACGGCGAGGACATCACCACCATCCAGGGGCTTGCCTCGATGGAGGGCGGGGCGAGCCAGTGGCACCCCGTGCAGAGGGCGTTCCAGGAGCATCACGGCCTGCAGTGCGGCTACTGCACCCCGGGCATGGTGCTGGCCACGGTCGACCTGCTCAAGCACAACCCCAGCCCCACCGAGGACGAGGTACGGCACGGCCTGGAGGGCAACCTCTGCCGCTGCACCGGCTACCAGAACATCGTGAAGGCGGTCCTTTCGGCCGCCGCCGAGATGCGCGGCGAGGCGCCCCACAAGGGATCCTTCCAGGACTCCACCGACATGACGGAGGTGCACGCATGACCGAGCAACTCGATGCCGGCCTGATCGCCGAGCAGATCACCGAACACCCTGACGCGCTCTCCTCGCCGTACGCCGGTGGCGAACTGGGTCGCGGGCGCCGCCGCAAGGAGGACGCCAAGCTCCTGACGGGCCAGACCAACTGGACCGACAACATCACCCTGCCGGGCCTGCTGCACATGGCGGTCCTGCGCAGCCCGATGGCGCACGCCAAGATCCTCTCGGTCGACGTGTCGGCTGCCCTGGAGATGCCCGGCGTCATTGCCGCCTACAGCGGCCGGGACCTCGCCGACGTGATGGGCCCCTCGATGCCCTGCGCCTGGCCGGTCACCCCCGACATGGTCTCGCCGGTGCACACCCCGCTGGCCATCGACGAGGTCAAGTACTCCGGCGACGGCGTGGCCGTCGTCATCGCCCGGGACCGCTACGCCGCCGCTGACGCGCTCGAGGCGATCGTGGTCGAGTACGACCAGCTGCCCGCCGTGGTCAACATGGAGGAGGCCCTCAAGGAGGGCGCGCCCCTGGTGCACAGCGACAAGGGCACCAACCAGTGCTTCCTGTTCGACTTCCCGGGTGCGGGCGCGGACTACGACGAGACCGTTGCCGCCGCCGGTGACGACTGCGTGGTCGTCAAGCGCCGCTTCCGGCAGCAGCGGCTGCTGCCCACCCCGATGGAGCCCCGCGGGGTCGTGGTCGCCCCGATCGCGGCGGCCGACGAGTTCACGATGTACTCCACCACCCAGATCCCGCACATCCTGCGGGTGATGCTGGCCCTGACGACCGGCATCCCGGAGCACAAGCTGCGCGTGGTTGCTCCGGACGTCGGCGGCGGCTTCGGCGCCAAGCTCAACGTCTATGCCGAGGAGATCCTGGCCCTGGTGGTGGCCCGCAAGCTCGGTCGGCCGATCAAGTGGACCGAGTCGCGCAGCGAGAACTACCAGGCGACCACGCACGGCCGCGACCAGATCCAGGACATCACGATCGCCGCCAAGAAGGACGGCACGCTGCTCGGCCTCAAGGTCGAGCTGCTCGCCGACATGGGCGCCTACCTGCAGCTGATCACCCCCGGCGTTCCGGTCCTGGGAGCGTTCATGTTCCCGGCCATCTACAAGATGCCGAGCTACCACTTCACCTGCACCGGCGTCTTCACGACCAAGACGCCGACCGACGCCTACCGCGGCGCCGGCCGCCCGGAGGCGACGTTCGCCATCGAGCGGATCATGGA
>JBKJOO010000207.1:0-4014 GCA_046595615.1 Mycobacteriales bacterium
GTGAGCGGCTTGCCCAGGCCCGGTAGGATTAGCGTATCGAGGTTCGCCTTGATCTTGTCGACGCCGGCGACGGCCGCAGGCAGCCCCTTGGCTGGGTCGATCAGCTGGTCCAGGCCGCCCTTGACGTTGGTGAGCCCGGCGTCGAGGCCGGCTAGGCCATTCAGGATCGTGCCGGGCTTGGTGGGTGAGCCGAGACCGGCCACGATCTGGTCGACGCCCGCCTTCAGCGCGGTCGCGCCGGCGAGGGCTGCGGGCAGGCCGGCGACGCCACCGAGCTGGGTCAGGCCGCCGCTGATCTGGGCGAGCCCGGCGGACAGTTTCGACGCGCCGTCGGCGGTGAGGCCGGCGCCGGTGGCGAGGGCCTGGCTGCCGTCGACGAGCTTCTCGCTGCCGGCGGACGCCTTGCCGAGCCCGGCTGACAGCTTGCCGGAGCCGTCGGAGAGCTGCTGGGTGCCGGCGGCCAGCTTGGTGTTGCCGGCGCTGATCTTGCCCAGGCCGGTGGCGAGGTCACCGGAGCCCTTCAGGGCCACGTGCAGGCCGTCGGCGAGCTTGTTGGTGCCGTCCGCGCCGGCACCGAGGCCGTCATGCAGCTTGTTGGCGCCGGCCGAGAGCTTGCCGAGCCCGTCCAGCAGCTGGCCGACGCCGGCGCTGAGCTTGCCGAGGCCCTCGTTGGCCCCGTCGGCGAAGGCGGTCAACGTGCCGTTGCCGGCGATCACCACGTTGGCGGACTGACCGGTCGCCGCCAGGCCGGGGGTGGCGTTCGGGACGACCGCGCGCGTCTCGAGCTGGGCGACGGGGGAACCCTTGCCGGAGCTCTTCGCGGAGTAGCTCACCACGTTGGTCGGTGAGCCCAGCGGTGCGAACAGCACCATCGACCAGGTGAGCTCGTGGCTGCCGTCGGCGTTCGCGGCGATCCGGGCGCCATCGGCGACGACGTCGGTGAACGAGGCCGGCAGGCTCACCCTGAGCTCAGCGACGAGCGGCAGCGCGACATCCTGGTTGGCCGTCTTGGTCGTGCCGTCGGTGTCGGTGTAGCTCACCGGCATGGGCTTGGCGCTGGTGTTCTCGACGTGGAAGGTGCTGGTCAGCTGCCCGGCGTCCTGGCCGGCACGGTCCGCGCCCAGGTCCTTGCCGTCGAGCTGGTCGGTGATCGACATCGTGACGGGCAGGGCGCTCTTGTCCGGAGCGGTGGTGTTGCCGCCGAGGCTGACCACGGACCGGACAGCCCCGTCGGCGCCGATGGCGGCGCGCACGGTGGTCGGAGCGGTGGCATCGGCGCCGAAGGCGGCACCCGACGAGCCGAGCGACAGGCCGAGGACCACCACGAAGGCACCGGTGTGCGTCATGGTCTTCCAGGTCGAACCGGCAGAGCAGGTGGTCATCGGGTGCAGTCCTTTTGTCGTGGTGCGGCGAGTCGGCTGATCAGACATGTGCGTCCTTGGCGGCCTTGTAGCGCCGTGGGCGCGAGAGCACCGTCGCGAAGGCGACGGCGAGCACCAGCGAAAGGCCGGTGAAGACCTCGCTGATCCAGTTCGAGACACCGGCGAAGGTCAGGCCGGTGATGTTGACCGCGAGGAAGAAGATCGCGACGAGGGTACCGAGGACGTTGAGGCGGCCGAGCTTGAACGACGCGGCGCCGAGGAACGCGGCGGCGATCGCCGTCAGCGTGAAGCTCTGCCCGACCTGCGGGTTGCCGGCACCGCTGTGCGCCAGGAGCAGGACCCCGGCCAGGCCGGCGAAGGCGCCGGACAGCACGAACGCCGTACGGATATCGCGCTCGACCCGGATTCCGACCAGTCGCGCGGCGGCCTTGTTCGAGCCGATGGCATGCAGGTTGCGGCCGTACGGCGTCTGCTCGAGCAGGTAGTAGACGACTGCGGCCACGACGACCAGCACGTAGACGATGCTCGGGACGCCGAACTGGTTGCTGCTGCCGAACTCCAGCAGGTTCTTCGGGATGCCCTGCACGATCGCGAGGCCCTTGGTGTACCAGTCGACGGCGCCGAGGATGACCGAGGCCGTGCCGAGCGTGACGATGAACGGATCGATGCTGAACACCGTCACGATCAGGCCGTTGAGCAGCCCGACGAAGGCGCCGACGGCGACGCCGAACAGCACGCCGATCAGCAGCGGCACGTGCTGATGGGAGAAGATCGCGGCGCTGGCGATGGAGGCGAGCCCGGCGGTCGATCCGATCGACAGGTCGAGGTTGCCCGACACCATCGGGATGAGCAGACCCAGGGTCAGCACCGCCAGCACCGACTGGTTGGCCGAGACGTTCTGGAAGTTCGCGGTGGTCGGGAACGCGCCCGAGGTCTTGCTCCAGGTCGAGTAGACGGCGATCGAAGCGATCAGCAGGAACAGCAGGGAGTACTTGCGGAGCAGGTCGCCCGCGACGGTGCCGGCGCCGCGCCGCGCCGACCCGCTCAGCGTCGGCGGGACATCCTGGTGCGCCGACAGCAGCGCACCAGCTGCCTGGTGGTCGACCGTGCCGGCCTCGGCGGCAGTGCTGGTCACGACGTTGCGGGGTTGGGTCATGCAGCGGTCTCCGAGAGGTTGACGAGCTCGGTGAGGCGGTGCGCCTCGAGTGGTGGTCGGACCTCCGTGGCGATCCTGCCGCCCTGCAGGACCAGGACCCGGTCGCACGCGTGTGCCAGCTCCTCCGGGTCGCTGGCCACGAACAGCACGGACGTGCCTGCTTCGGTCGCCGCGCGCACGAGCGCATAGATCTCGCTGCGGGCGCTGATGTCGACACCCTGGGTGGGTTCGTCGAGCAACAGCACCACCGGCTCGCGACGGAGCCACCTGGCCAGCACCACCTTCTGGGCGTTGCCACCCGACAACGTCTCGACCGGCTGCCGGTCGGTGCCCACCCGGATGAGGAACCGCCGGATCGCGGCGCTGCTGTCGCGGCGTTCCCGCTCGTGGGAGTAGCGCAGGCCGCTGTAGTAGTCGCCCGCCGCGCCCGCTGTCATGTTGTGCCGCACCGACTCGCCGGCGAAGATCGCGTCGGCCTGGCGCTCCTCCGGGACGTACGCCATCCCGGCCCGCATGGCCGCCGACGGCGTGCCGAAGGCCACCTCGCGGCCGCCGAGCGTGATGGTGCCGCCGGTCACCGGGTGCGCCCCGAACAGCATCCGCAGCAACTCCGAGCGGCCCGAGCCGAGCAGGCCGGCGATGCCCAGCACCTCGCCGCGGTGCAGGTCGAACGAGACGTCCTTGAGCGGCCCGCCGGACAACCCGCGCGCGGCGAGCACCACGTCGACGTCGATGCCGTCCACCGGGTCCGGGAAGAGCCGGTCCAGCGGCCGGCCGACGATCAGCTCGATCAGGGCCGCCTCGCTAAGCCCTTTCGCCTCGACGGTGGCGACCTTCTTGCCGTCCCGCAGGACGGTGACCCGGTCGGCGACCGACAGCACCTCGTCGAGCCGGTGGCTCACGTAGAGGATGGTCTGCCCTGCCGCGGCGTACCGACGGACGCTGTCGAGCAGCTGCTCCACCTCCGACGCCGGCAGCGCAGCGGTCGGCTCGTCGAGCACGAGGACACCGCTGTCGGCCTCCTCGCGGTCCTGGACGGCCCGGATGATGGCCACCCGGGTGCGGTCCGCGGCCCGCAGCGCACCCAGGGGCGTGGTCGGGCCGGCCGTCACGTGGTACTCCGCGAGCAGGGCCGCAGTGCGGTCGTTGAGCTGCTTCCAGGCAATCTTGCCGACGCGGTTGCGGGGGAAGGTCGACCCGAACGCGATGTTCTCGGCGATCGAGAGCTCGGCGAACACCGCCGGCTGCTGGTGCACGAAGCGCAGCCCAGCTGCGTACGCCTTTTCCGGGCTCCAGGTCTCGGCAGGCACCTGCTGGTCGCCCAGCTCGAGCTCGCCGCCGGGCTCCGGTGTCACCACGCCCGCCAGGCATTTGATCAGGGTCGACTTGCCCGAGCCGTTGCCGCCGAGCAGGGCGTGCACCTCACCCGGCCGGATGTCGAGGTCGACCCCGTCCAGGGCGAGGGTGCCCGCGTAG
>JBKJOO010000225.1:0-2664 GCA_046595615.1 Mycobacteriales bacterium
CACCTACGCGCACCGGGTCCTGTTCCTGGCCGATGGGCGCCTGGTCGGCGAGCTCACCTCCCCGACGCAGGCCGCCGTCCTGCAGGTCCTCGGATCCCTGGGCGACGAGAACGCCGCCGATCACGCCCGTGACGACGCCCGTGACGACGCCCGTGACGACGCCCGTGACGACGCCCGTGACGACGCCATGCTCGCCTCGGTCGGTGCCTGATGGGCCGCGTCGCGCTCCGCGGGATCCGCGCCCACCTGGTCCGGTTCATCCTCTCGGTCCTGGCCGTCACCCTCGGCGTTGCGTTCGTCGCAGGCACCTTCTCGCTGAAGACCATGATGTCCTTAACCTTTAGCGGGATCGTCAACAGCTCCACGCTCGGCGACGCCTATGTGCGCGGCGCCGACCCCATCGCCGGAGCCACCACCACCGGCACGATCGGGGCGACCCGCAACACCATCCCCGCCTCTCTGGCCACCTCGATCGCGGGGGTCGACGGGGTCGACAAGGCGTTCGCCTACATCTCCGGCCCGATCGTGCTGGTCGGGGCGGACGGCACCGCGGTGATCAGCACCCAGGCACCGAGCTTCGGGATGGCGCTGCACCCCGGCGACACCACCGTGAACGTCATCAACGGCCGAGCCCCGAGCGGGCCGGGCCAGATCGCCCTGGAGTCCGCGACCCTGGCCTCGGCCGGGCTGTCGGTCGGGGACCGGACCCGGGTCGTCCTGGCCGGGACGGTCCACGACGTGCAGGTCGTCGGCGAGATCTCGATGGGCGCCCCGATGGCCGGGGCAACCATCGTGTTCCTCGACGTGGCGACCGCGACCACCACGTACGCGCCCAAGGGCCTGGTGTCCACGATCACGGTCTACGCGACCCCCGGGGTCAGCGAACCGGACCTGGTCGCTCGCCTCACCCCGGTGCTCGCCCACGACGGCGCCGCCGCCCAGGCCATCACCGGCGACGCCATGCGCACCGAGGCGACCGCCGACATCGAGGGGATGCTCGGGTTCGTCCAGACGTTCATGCTGATCTTCGCGGGCATCTCGCTGTTCGTCGGGGCATTCATCATCTCCAACACGTTCTCCATGTCGGTGCGCCAGCGGATGCGCGAGTTCGCCCTGCTGCGCGCCGTGGGCGCGTCTCCGACGCAGGTGTTCGCCTCGATCCTCATCCAGGCCGCAGTGGTGGGCCTGGCCGGGTCCGCACTCGGTATCGCCGCGGGGCTGGGGCTGGTGTCGCTGCTGCGGGTGGCCTTCGAGCGGATGGGCATGGACCTGTCCGGCGCCATTCCGCTGGACGCCTCCACCGTGATGATCTCCCTGCTCATCGGCACCGTGGTCGCCGTCGTGGCGGCCGCGCTGCCCGCCCGCCGCGCCGCGCTGACCGCCCCCGTGGAGGCCATGCGCGGCGACGTCGCAGGAGGCGGCGGGTCACGGCGGGTCCGCGCGATCACCGGCGCCCTCGTGGTCGCGGCCGGGGTTGCCGGTCTGGTCGCGGCCCAGGTGGCCCCGGAGCCGAACGGCTCGACGATGCTCTCCATCGGCGCCGTCGGTCTCGTGGTCGGGGTGCTGCTCCTGTCGCCGGTGATCGCCCGGCACACCCTTGGCGTCCTGGCTGCGGTGTTCGTCGTCGCGGTCAAACCCCTGGGCCGCCTGGCCCGCGGCAACGTGATCCGCAACCCGCGGCGCACCGCGAATACGGCCGGGGCGCTGATGATCGGCATGGCCCTGGTCGGGGCCGCGTCGGTGGTCGCCTCCTCAGCGACGGCGTCCTTCGGGTCGATCGTCGAAGACGGCTGGACGGCGGACTTCTCCGTGCAGTCGGCCACTCGCGTCGTGCCCGCCGGCGCCGGCGCGGCGGTGCGAGCCCTCGGTTCGGTGGCGTCCGTCGACAACCTCACCTACGGGCCCGCCGAGGTTTCGACCGCCGGTCGCGACCGGTCCGACGCCAGCTCGCTGTTCGTCATGGGGCTGCCGGCCGGCGCGTTCGGACGGACCCTGGCGATCGATCCGGTGACGGGTTCGCTGGACACGCTCGCCCGCGGCGGCGTCGCCGTCCAGAAAAGCATCGCGACCGAGCGCGGCTGGAGCGTCGGTGACAGGCTGACGTTCACCACGCCGACCGGGCCCGCGACTGCCGTCATCGGGGCCACCGTTGACACCCAGCTCATCAGCGAGCCGATCATCATGTCCGACACGCTCTTCGACCAGGTGGTGCCACCGGCCCAGAGGGTGCTCAACGCGCTGCTCGTCACGGCCGCGCCCGGGACAACCCCGGCCGCGCTGCGCGCTGACCTGGTGACCGTCGCGGCGCCGTACGTGGTGCTCTCGGTGCTCGATGCCGAGGACTTCGCCGCCCAGCTCGCGGCCCAGGTCAACAAGATGCTGGTGATCCTGTACGCCCTGCTCGGGCTGTCGATCGTCATCGCGATCCTCGGCATCGTCAACACCCTGGCGCTGTCGGTGATCGAACGGACCCGCGAGATCGGCCTCATGCGCGCTGTCGGCCTCGGCCGGCTCCAGCTCGCCGGGATCGTCACCATCGAGAGCGTCCTGACGGCCGTGTTCGGCACCGTCGTGGGCGTCGTCGTCGGCGTCCTGGCCGCCCTGTGGCCAGCCCTGCGCGCAGCCCGACTGCCCGTCCTCGACGCTGTCGCCTCAGACTGAGCC
>JBKJOO010000465.1:0-9430 GCA_046595615.1 Mycobacteriales bacterium
CCCGCGAGCAGACGGTCATCTTCGAGGCGTTGTGGTTCTGCGCCGTGCGCTCCAGCGGTCTCGCGACCCCCGGTGCCTTCCGGACCGTCCAGGTGGGCCGGGAGAGCGTGCTGATCGTGCGCGGCCGCGACGGCCAGCTCCGGTCTTTTTTGAACATCTGCCGCCACCGCGGGGCGATGCTGTGCACCGAACCGGCCGGTGAGGTCAGGCGCAACCTGCAGTGCTCGTACCACGCCTGGACCTACGGCCTGGACGGCCGGCTCGTCGCGGCCCCCAACCTGGTCACGATGCCCGATGTGGACCGGGTCGAGCGTGGCCTGGTGACGGTGCAACTGCGGGAGTGGCTCGGCTACGCCTGGGTCTGCCTGGCCGACGAGCCGCCGTCGTTCGAGGCAGCTGTGCTCGAGGCCGCCGTGGAGCGGCTCGGCGATCTGGCGGCGATCGAGGCCTACCGGGTCGAGGAGCTCGAGGTCGGCCGCCGGATCAGCTACGACGTGCAGGCCAACTGGAAGCTCATCATCGAGAACTTCATGGAGTGCTACCACTGCGCGACCATCCATCCCGAACTCACCGAGGTCTTGCCGGAGTTCGCCGGCGGCTACGCCGCGCAGTACTACGTCGGCCACGGCGCGGAGTTCGCCGAGGACGTCCAGGGCTTCACGATCGACGGCAGCGAGGGTTTCGACAAGCTGCCGGGCCTCGCCGAGGACCAGGACCGGCGCTACTACGCGATCACGGTCAAGCCGACGGTGTTCGTCAACCTGGTGCCGGACCACGTCATCGTGCACCGGATGTTCCCGGTGTCGGCGAGCCGCACAATCGTCGAGTGCGACTGGCTCTACGCCAAGAGCGTCGTCGCGTCGGACCAGGATGTGTCGCGCTCGGTCGAACTGTTCCACCGCGTCAACGAACAGGACTTCGAGGCCTGCGAGCGGACGCAGCCGGCGATGTCGTCACGCGCCTACGTCGACGGCGGTGTCCTTGTCCCGGCCGAGCATCACATCGGCGCGTTCCATGACTGGCTCAGGAGCCAGATCGACGACGCAGGGGACCCGCCGCAGGCCACCTGACTGCTGAGTCGACCTGCTGTCCAGCTACGCCTGCGGCGGCGGCCAGGGCGTTCTGGTCCGCGTGGCTGCGGCGAAGGAACCAGGCTTGCGGGGCTGTTGACGTCGCCTACGGCCTAGGCCACTCTGGGCCCAGATCGGACGGCGCGTCCGAGGAACATCTGTTGAAGTGAGGACCTCGACGTGCCCCAACGAGCACTCTCTCTGGCCACCGTGGTGGTTGCGGCCAGTCTGGCACTGACCGCCTGCGCGAGCAGTAGTACCAAGAGCTCGCCCAAGGCGGGCTCGGGTGCGGCGGCGGCGGCCGACATGACGACTGCCACCTCCGCGGCTGCTGCCGGCGGCATGGAGGCCCTGATCGCGGCGGCGAAGAAGGAGGGCACCCTCAATGTCATCGCCCTCCCGCGCGACTGGACGAACTACGGGGAGTTGCTCGACGGTTTCGTCAAGAAGTACGGGCTGAAACTGAACAACGCCAACCCGGGTGGATCGAGCGCGGACGAGCTCACCGCGATCAAGTCCCTCCGGAGCCAGGGCCGGGCGCCGGACGTGGTCGATGTCGGGCAGTCCTTTGCGCTCAGCGGAGCCAAGGACGGCCTCTACGCGCCGTATCAGGTGTCGACGTGGGGGGACATCCCCGCCACCTTGAAAGAACCGAGCGGGCTCTGGACCAACGACTACGGTGGCTACATCTCCATCGGCTGCGACGCGAGCAAGATCAAGCCCTGTCCGACGTCGATGGCAGCGCTCAACAACCCGGCGTACAAGGGCAAGTTGGCGCTCAATGGTGATCCGACGAAGGCCAACGCGGCCTTCAGCGCGGTCTGGACGGCGGCGCTGGCGCATGGCGGCTCCCTGGACGACATCAAGCCTGGGATCGCCTTCTTCGCCACGCTCAAGAAGGCCGGGATCTACGTGCCGATCCAGGCCACGGCCGCCACCATCCAGAGCGGCGAGACTCCCATCGTCATCAACTGGGACTACCTCAATGCCTCCGCGGCAGATGCCTTGAAGGCAAAGGGCCGCACCTTCGAGGTGGCGGTGCCAAGCGACGCGAAATTCCCGGCCTATTACGCGCAGGCCATCAGCAAGTTCGCCCCCCATCCCGCGGCCGCGCGGCTCTGGGAGGAGTACCTCTACAGCGTCGAGGGCCAGAACGGCTGGCTGAAGGGCTACGGCCGACCGGCCGAGCTGGCGGCGCTCACCACGGCCAAAACCGTCAACGCGGTGTACGCCGCGAAACTGCCGGCGGTGACTGGGACGCCGACGTTCCCGACGGACGGGCAGGTCACGGCGGCGAAGGGTGTCGTCACGCAGGACTGGGCCAACGCGGTCAAGTAGTGAGCCTGAGCCAGCCGGTGTCGCGCGGTCCGCTGACCGAGGATCCCGCGAACCGGTACTCCGACGTCCTCGGGCCCGCCGCAGCGTCGGCGGCGCGGCAACCGGCCGCCGCGCTTCGGCGACGGGTGGGCTGGTCCTGGCTCGGCCTGGTGCCGTTCTTCGGCTACCTGGGACTGTTCTTCGTGCTGCCCACGGGGGTCCTGCTGTGGACCGCGTTCCAGGCCAGCGGCACCGGCGCCTACACGACCGACAACCTGCACGCCTCGGTGAGCGGCGCCTATCGCAGCGGCCTGCAGCACAGCGTGATCGTCTCCGCGGTGGACGCCATCATCGCCTCCGTGCTCGGGTTGGTCCTCACCCAGGCGATCGTGACGAGCCGCCGCACCTTCTTCCGGCGGCTCGTCAGCAGCGCCAGTGCGGTGCTGGCCAACTTCGGTGGCCTGCCGCTCGCCTTCCTGTTCGTGGCCGCCATCGGCAATGCGGGCATCCTGACCTCGGTGCTGGACAAGAGCCTGGGTCTGTCCCTTTCCGGTGACCTGCACTTCGACCTCTACAGCGTGGCCGGGGTGGAGTTCGTGTACCTGTACTTCCTCATCCCACTGATGATTCTGGTGGTGACGCCGGCGTTGGAGGGACTGCGGCCGCAGTGGCGGGAGTCGGCGCAAAACCTGGGCGCCACTCGCTGGCAGTACTGGCGGTACGTCGCCGCGCCAGTGCTCGCGCCGAGCTTCTTCGGTGCGGCGGCGCTGCTGTTCTGCAGCTCGTTCTCCGCGTACGCCACGGCCGCCGCCCTCACCAACGGAACGCTGTCACTGACCTCGCTGCAGATCGGCGCCGTGCTGTCCGGCAACGTCATCACCGGCCAGGAAAATGTCGGGGCAGCACTGGCGCTGGACATGATCGTGGTCGTTGTGCCGCTGACCATGCTCTATCTCGCGATGCAGCGCAGGACCACCCGATGGCTGCAATAGGCCTGCCGCAGCCGGCGTCGCTTCGGCCCCGCCGGTCGCGCCAGGTGCGTCCCGGTCGCGCCGTGGTGCTGCTCGTGGCGGCGCTGTACTTCCTCGGTCCGCTCGCGGCTGCCTTCTGGTTCTCCGTCAAGGACAGTGGGGGCATCACCTGGCACGCCTACACCCAGATGTTCTCCGCGCAGGGCTTCACGTCGGCGCTGGCCCTGTCCTTCGAGCTGGCCGCGGTCGCCGTCGTGGTGACGATCGCGCTGATGCTGCCGACGATGCTTCTGGTCCAGCTCCGCTTCGCCCGGCTGCGCGGCCTGGTCGAGACGCTGTCGCTGTTTCCGCTGGTGATTCCACCCGTGGTGCTGGTCGTCGGTGTCGGACGGGTGCTTGCCTGGGGCAGTAGCGGCGACCAGGGCGGGCTCAAGGGCCAGATCTTCAACCAGCTGCTGAACAGCCACCCGCCGTTCATCCTGGCGTTCGAGTACGTGATCCTGGCGCTGCCCTTCACCTACCGGGCGATCGACGCGGGGCTGCGCGGCGGGGATGTCACGACGCTCGTCGAGGCGGCGCGCAACCTCGGCGCCGGATGGCCCACCGTCGTGCTCCGGGTGGTGCTGCCGACCCTGCGGACCGCGATGCTCAGCGCGGCCTTCCTGACCTTTGCCCTCAGTTTCGGCGAATTCACGATCGCCAGCATCCTGCAGTACCAGCCATTCGCGGTCTGGTTGCTGCAGTTCAACGGCGCCGACGGACAGCTCACGGTCGCCCTGTCCCTGATGAGCCTCCTGCTGACGTGGGGCCTGCTGCTGATCCTCACCGCTGCCGCCGGACGCGACCCCTCCGCCCGGCAGTCCCCGGAATGACCGCCGGGCCCATGGCCACCCCGCGTGGTGCGACGGTCGAATTCCGGGAGGTCTCACGCGTGTTCGGGGCCGCCCGGGCGCTCGACGGCTTCTCCTTGCAGATCGAGCCCGGTGAGCTGCTGGCCCTGCTCGGGCCCTCCGGATGCGGCAAGACGACCGCGCTCCGGCTGTTGGCTGGCTTCGACCAGCCCACCAGCGGCGCGATCGTCGTGAACGGCCACGACGTCTCACGGGTGCCAGCCAACCGGCGCGACATGGGCATGGTCTTCCAGTCGTACAGCCTGTTTCCCACCATGTCGGCCCGGGACAACGTCGCATTCGGCCTGCGGCTGCGCAAGCACGGGTCGGGTGAGCGAAGGCGTCGGGCGTCCGAGCTGCTCGACCTCGTCGGCCTGGGCGAGCACACGGCGAAGTATCCGCACCAGCTCTCCGGCGGCCAGCAGCAGCGGGTGGCGCTGGCGCGCGCGCTGGCCATCGAGCCGGCGGTCCTGCTGCTCGACGAGCCGCTGTCGGCCCTGGACGCCAAGGTCCGCGAGCAGCTGCGTGAGGAGATCCGCCGCATCCAGCTCGAGCTCGGCGTCACCACCGTGTTCGTCACGCACGACCAGGAGGAGGCGCTGTCCATGGCCGACCGGGTCGGGGTCATGCGGTCCGGCCGGCTCGAGCAGTGCGCCCGTCCAGCCGAGCTCTATGACCGGCCGGCCACACCATTCGTCGCGGAGTTCGTCGGGACGATGAACCGGTTCCCGGGCTTCGCCGAGGCCGATGGGCGGGTGCGGGTCGCCGGGCAGGTGCTGCCCGCGGACGGCCAGCAGGTGTCGCCGGGGAGCGCGGTCACCGTCCTCGTGCGCCCGGAGGCCGTGCAGGTGGCTCCCGCCGACCGGGGGGATGCAGTCGTCATCGTCGCGACCTTCCGCGGCGCGACGACCCGGCTCCGCCTGAGGCGCGCGGACGGGACCGAGGTGCTCGCCGACGTCGCGTCGCACCACGCCGGCGCACTCGGCGCCGGGACGAGGGTGTCGGTGTCCCTGCAGGATCGACCGGTCCTGCTCGCCAGCCCGTGAGGACCGACCGCGGGACGCTCCGCCCGGGGCCGGACGGGGACGGTGGGTACCGGCGTCTCGAGCCCGGGCCGGCCGAGCCGGCCGTGGTCCGCACCGATCTGGGCTCCGGACCACCGGGCGGCGAGCCGTTGCTCAGCGTCGCCCACCTGTCCGACCTGCACGTGTGCGACGCCCAATCCCCGGCCAGGGGTGAGTTCCTCGACCGGTGGGCCGACCCGGACTCGCCGCTGCGGGAAGCGCTCGCCGAGGTCGGCACCTACCGTGCCCAGGAACTGCTCACCACCCAGGTTGCGGACGCCACCGTCCGGTCGATCAATGGGTTGTCCGGCGTGGACGTCGCCCTCGTGACGGGTGACGCCACCGACAACGCGCAGGCCAACGAGCTCGGCTGGTACCTCGCGCTGCTGGAGGGTGGCGTGGTGCGGCCGGACTCCGGCGACCTGCAGCGATGGGAGGGGGTGTCGGACGAGGTCGTCCCCGATGAGCGGTTCTGGCACCCGTCGGACCCGCGTGGCGACCTGCCCCGCGCGCGCTACGGCTTCCCGGCGGTGCCCGGGCTGCTCGACTGCGCCCGTCGGCCGTTCCAGGCCGCCGGACTGGACCTGCCGTGGCTCGCCGTACACGGCAACCACGACCGGATGCTCCAGGGCACCCTCCCGGCGACCGGCCTGCTCAGCCAGGCGTCCACCGGCTCGGCCAAGCCGATCGCGGTGCCCGAACACTGGAGCGATGACGCCGTCCTGGCGCTCCTGGTGGGCCTCGAGACCTGCGACCCGGAGGCGATCGCGTCGCTGGCCCAGATGCGGATGCGCCGGGTGACCGCCGATCCGGGTCGCCGGGTGATCTCGAAAAAGGAGTTCGTGGCCGCGCACTTCGGCCCGGCCGCCCGGCCGGTCGGGCACGGTTTCGCACCTGCGCAGCGCTCGAGTGGGCAGGCCTACTACCGCTACGACCACGGCCGGGTAGCTGTCCTTGCCCTCGACACCGTCAACCAGCACGGTGGTTGGCAGGGCTCACTCGACCAGGCCCAGCTGGCGTGGCTGCAGGCTGAGCTCGCGGAGGCCGACGACGAGCGGCGCTACGCCGTCCTCGCCAGCCACCACCCCCTGCAGACGCTGACCAACGACAGGGCCCTCGACGGCTCACGCAGAGTGCTGGCCGCGGAACTCGCCGCGGTGCTCTCGCGCCACCGCAGCGCCGTCCTGTGGCTGAACGGGCACACCCATCGAACGACCGTCACGCCGCACAGGCAGCTGTGGGAGGTGACCGCCCCCTCGCTCATCGACTGGCCGCAGCAGGCCCGTCTGGTGTCGCTGCTCCGGTCCGGCGACGGGTCCCTGACCATCGACGCCACCATGGTGGACCACGCCGGGACCGCCCCTTGGACCGGCGGCACGGACTCCCCGGCCGAGCTCGCCGGGCTGTCGCGCGAGCTGGCCGCCAACGACTGGCAATGGCGCAACCACCCGCTCGAACAGCACCCCCGCGCCGGTACCCCGCAGGAGCGCAACGTGCGGCTGCTGCTGCCCGACCCGTGGAGCTGAGCCCGCACCGCGCACGTCGCGGCAGCCGACCTACCAGCCGCGTTCGCGCCAGACCGGCAGCGACGGCCGTTCGGTCCCGAGCGTCGTGTCGGCCCCGTGCCCCGGGTAGACCCAGGTCGTGTCCGGGAGCGGGCCGAAGACCTTGCGCTCGAGATCGTCCAACAGGGTGCCGAATCGTGCCGCATCGTTCTCGGTGTTGCCCGGACCGCCGGGGAACAGCGAGTCGCCCGTGAACAGGTGCGGGGCGGCCGGATCCGCGTCGTACAGCAGGGCAACCGAGCCCGGCGTGTGTCCGACGATGGTGATCGCGGTGAGGTGGGCCTCGCCGACCGTGACCACGTCGCCGTCGGCGAGCAAGCGGGTGGGCGCGACCGGCAGGTCAGCCGCGTCGCCTTCGGTCGCGAGCACCGGCGCCCCAGTGGCGTCGACCACCTCGACGAGCGCCTGCACGTGGTCCCAGTGGCCGTGCGTCTCGACGATCCCGACCAGCGGGTCGTCGCCGAGCAGCCGGAGCAGCACGGGTGCGTCACCGGCGGCGTCGATCAGCAGCGTGTCTCCGGTCACGGTGCACCGCAGCAGGTAGCAGTTGTTGTTGAACGGGTTGGTCGCGACCTTGGTGATCCGCAACCCCGGCAGCTCGCGGATATCCGCCGCCCCGCCGACTTCGACAGCGCCTGTGTACGTCGTCACGTTGCTCCTCCGGAAGCGCCTTGTCCTGGCGCGACGTTAGCCTGGAGACGGCTTCCCCAGCCGGCCCCCGATGGATCAAAGGACCTCATGGCTGACCGCCTGGTCGTGCGCGGTGCGCGCGAGCACAATCTCAAAGACGTCTCGCTCGACCTGCCCCGGGACGCGCTGGTCGTGTTCACCGGCCTGTCCGGTTCAGGCAAGTCCTCGCTCGCCTTCGACACGATCTTCGCAGAGGGGCAACGGCGCTACGTCGAGTCGCTGTCGGCGTACGCCAGGCAGTTCCTCGGCCAGATGGACAAGCCGGACGTCGACTTCATCGAGGGCCTGTCGCCGGCCGTGTCGATCGACCAGAAGTCGACCAACCGCAATCCGCGGTCGACGGTCGGCACGATCACCGAGGTCTACGACTACCTCCGGTTGCTGTTCGCCCGCGCCGGCACCCCGCACTGCCCCAGCTGCGGTCGGGTGATCTCCCGGCAGCAGCCGAGCCAGATCGTCGACCGCGTCCTCGAGCTCGACGAGGGGACCCGCTTCCAGGTGCTGGCACCCGTCGTACGCGGACGTAAGGGGGAGTACGTCGATCTGTTCGCCGAGCTGCAGACCAAGGGTTACTCGCGGGCCCGCGTGGATGGCGTCGTGCATTCGCTCGCCGAGCCGCCGAAGCTCAAGAAGCAGGAGAAGCACACCATCGAGGTGGTCGTCGACCGGCTGACCGTCAAGCCCGATGCCAAGCGCCGGCTCACCGACTCGGTCGAGACCGCCCTGGGGCTCGGCGGTGGCCTGGTCGTCCTGGACTTCGTCGACCTGCCCGAGGCCGACCCGCACCGCGAGCGAACCTTCTCCGAACACCTCGCCTGCCTGTACGACGACCTGTCGTTCGAGGAGCTCGAGCCCAGGTCGTTCTCCTTCAACAGCCCGTACGGCGCGTGCCCGGAGTGCCACGGCCTCGGCACCCGCAAGGAGGTCGACCCCGAGTTGGTCGTTCCCGACCCTGACAAGAGCTTCGCCGATGGCGCGATCCAGCCCTGGTCGAGCGGCCACAACATCGAGTACTTCGGCCGGCTGGTCCAGGCGCTCGGTGACGCGATGGGCTTCAGCCTGAAGACCCGCTGGCGCGACCTGACCAAGACCCAGCAGCAGGCGGTGCTGCACGGTCACGACACCGAGGTGCACGTCCGCTACCGCAACCGCTACGGACGCGAGCGCAGCTACTACACCGCGTTCGAGGGCGTCGTCACCTTCCTCGAGCGGCGGCACGGCGAGGCCGAGAGCGAGACCAGCCGGGACCGGTTCGAGGGCTACATGCGGGAGGTGCCCTGCCCGGTCTGCGGTGGCGCCCGGCTCAAGCCCGAGGTGCTGGCCGTCACCCTGGCCGACCATTCGATCGCGCAGGTCGCGGCGATGTCGATCGGCGACTGCGCCATGTTCCTGCGTGGGCTCGAGCTGGACAATCGGCAGCGGATCATCGCCGAGCGGGTGCTCAAGGAGGTCAACGCCCGGCTGGGCTTCCTGCTCGATGTCGGCCTGGACTACCTCTCGCTCGACCGGGCCGCGGCGACCCTGGCCGGTGGTGAGGCGCAGCGGATCCGGCTCGCCACCCAGATCGGGTCGGGACTGGTCGGCGTGCTCTACGTGCTCGACGAGCCGAGCATCGGCCTGCACCAGCGCGACAACCGCCGCCTCATCGACACCCTCATCCGGTTGCGTGACCTGGGTAACACGCTCATCGTCGTCGAGCACGACGAGGACACCATCACGACCGCCGACTGGGTCGTCGACATTGGCCCAGGCGCGGGGGAGCACGGTGGTCACGTCGTCCACTCGGGCTCCGTCGCGGACCTGCTCAACCACCCCGACTCCATCACCGGCGCCTATCTCTCGGGCCGCCGCGAGATTCCCATT
>JBKJOO010000088.1:0-3101 GCA_046595615.1 Mycobacteriales bacterium
CCGCGAGATCGGCCACGGCGCGCTCGCCGAGCGGGCGATCCTTCCGGTGCTGCCGGCCCGCGAGGAGTTCCCGTACGCCATCCGGCAGGTGTCCGAGGCCCTCGGCTCCAACGGCTCGACGTCCATGGGCTCGGTCTGCGCCTCCACGATGTCGCTGCTCAACGCGGGTGTGCCGCTCAAGGCCCCCGTCGCCGGCATCGCGATGGGCCTGATCTTCGAGGGCGGGGAGTACGCCACCCTGACCGACATCCTCGGCGCCGAGGACGCCTTCGGCGACATGGACTTCAAGGTCGCCGGCACGCCGCAGTTCGTCACCGCCCTGCAGCTCGACACCAAGCTCGACGGCATCCCGTCGCCGGTGCTGGCCGCCGCGCTACAGCAGGCCCGCACGGCCCGCCTCGCGATCCTCGAGGTGATGACCGAGGCGATCGACGAGCCGGACGAGATGTCGCCGTACGCGCCGCGGGTGCTGTCGGTGAAGATCCCGGTCGACAAGATCGGCGAGGTCATCGGCCCCAAGGGCAAGATGATCAACCAGATCCAGGCCGACACGGGCGCCGACATCACCGTGGAGGACGACGGCACCATCTACATCGGTGCCACCAGCGGGACCGCGGCCGAGGCCGCGATGGCGGTCATCAACCAGATCGCGAACCCGACGATGCCCAAGGTCGGAGAGCGGTTCCTCGGCACGGTCGTCAAGACCGCGGCCTTCGGCGCGTTCGTCAGCCTGTTGCCCGGCCGGGACGGCCTGGTGCACATCAGCAAGCTCGGCAACGGAAAGCGCGTCGGCAAGGTCGAGGACGTCGTCAACGTCGGCGACAAGCTGCAGGTCGAGATCACCGAGATCGACCCGCGCGGCAAGATCAGCTTGACGCCGGTCCAGAACGAGACGGCTGCGGCCGAGCCCGTCGCGGCGCAGTAGCTCCAGATGACGTCCAGGCCCCCGGAGCGCACCCGTCGAACGGTGCTCCCCGGGGGCCTGCGCGTGGTCACCGAGGCGGTGCCCGGCGTCCGGAGCGCCGCCTTCGGCGTGTGGGTGGGCGTCGGCTCGCGCGACGAGAGCCCGCGGTTGGCCGGCACCTCGCATTTCCTGGAACATCTGTTGTTCAAGGGCACCCGCCGCCGGGACGCCTTGCAGATCGCGGCTGTGATGGATGCCGTCGGCGGCGAGATGAACGCCTTCACCGCCAAGGAATACACCTGCTATTACGCCCGGGTGCTCGATACCGATCTGCCGCTGGCGGTCGACGTCGTCTCGGACCTGGTGACCGATGCGCTGTGCGCCGGAAGTGATGTCGAGAGCGAGCGGGGGGTCATCCTGGAGGAGCTTTCGATGCACGACGACGACCCCGGCGACGTCGTCCATGACGCCTTCGCCGAGGCGTTGTACGGCGACCACCCGCTCGGTCGGCCGGTGATCGGCACCGTGGAGTCGATCGAGCAGCTGCCCGCCGCGGCGATCGCCGGCTACTACCGCGAGCGTTACACCACCTCGCAGATGGTCGTTGCGGCGGCCGGCAACCTCGACCACGACGAGGTTGTCGCCCTGGTCGGCAAGGCCTTTCGCGATGACGGCTCCCGCGCGCCGGCGCCACTGCGCGACGCGAGCAGTCCGCCGCCGATGGTGTCCGGGGCCGTCGTCGAGGACCGACCGACCGAGCAGGCGCACCTGGTGCTCGGCGCCCCCGGACTGGCCCGCGACGACGACCGGCGCTATGCCCTGTCGGTGCTCAACAACGCGCTCGGCGGCGGCATGTCGAGCCGGCTGTTCCAGGAGGTCCGCGAGCGGCGTGGGCTGGCCTACTCCGTCTACTCCTACTCCTCGCACCACGCCGACACCGGGGTGTTCGGCGTCTACGCGGGCTGCTCGCCCGGCAAGATCGACGAGGTGCTGGGCTTGTGCCGCGAGGAGCTCGACAGCGTCGCGAGCAAGGGCATCACCGACGCCGAGTTGGTCCGGGCGAAGGGCCAGATGCGCGGTTCCCTGGTGCTCGGGCTCGAGGACACCGGCGCCCAGATGAGCCGGATCGGCAAGGCCGAGTTGGTGCACGGCGAGGTCCAGCCGGTCGAGGCGTTGCTCGCGCGGATCGAGGCGGTCACCCTCGACGACGTGCTCGCCGTCGCCGGGGACGTGTTGCGACGCCCGCTCTCGCTCGGCGTGATCGGCCCCTTTGCCGACCGCGACTTCGCCGAGGTGATCGGGTGATTCGCGTCGCGGTCCTCGGCGCCCAGGGCCGGATGGGCAGCGAGGTCGTCCGGGCGGTCCAGGATGCAGCCGACCTCAGCCTCGGTGCGGCGTACGACGTGGGGGATGCCCTCGACCTGTCCGGGGTGGATGTGGCGGTCGACTTCACCCATCCCGATGCGGTGCTGGCCAACCTGCGGGCGTGCCTCGGCGCGGGGGTGCACGCGGTCGTGGGGACCACCGGCTTCGACGAGGGCAGGCTGGCGCAACTGCGGGGCTGGCTGGATGCGGCCCCGGGCGTGGGCGTGCTGGTCGCCCCGAATTTCGGGATCGCGGCGGTGCTGATGATGCGCTTCGCTGCCCAGGCCGCGCGGTTCTTCGACAGCGTCGAGATCGTCGAGCTGCACCATCCCGGCAAGGTCGACGCGCCGAGCGGGACCGCCCGGCGAACCGCTGAGCTGGTTGCGGCTGCCCGCCGCGAGGCCGGGTCGGCGCCGATGCCGGACGCGACCACCAGCTCGCTGCCGGGCGCGCGCGGCGCCGACGTCGAGGGCATCCGCGTGCACGCCGTTCGGCTCGCGGGGCTCGTCGCGCACCAGGAGGTGCTGCTCGGCGGGCAGGGGGAGAGCCTGACGATCCGGCACGACTCCTACGACCGGGCGTCGTTCATGCCCGGGGTGCTGCTCGGTGTCCGCACGGTGGCTGGTCGGCCGGGCCTGACCGTCGGGCTGGAAGCCCTGCTCGACCGGTGAGGCCGCGGACCAGTGCGGCGATGATCTGCGGAGCGGTCGGCCTGCTCGGTACCTACCTGGTCGTCCGAGCAGTCGATCTGTTCCGGACCGGCAAGCCGACCGGGGCCGCCCTCGGCGTTGGGGTGTTGCTGCTCGTCGGCGTCGGCGGCCTGCTGGTCGCC
>JBKJOO010000168.1:0-6089 GCA_046595615.1 Mycobacteriales bacterium
CCCCGACCTCGCACGTCGACCTGCTCCCGACCCTATTGGCGACGGCGGGGATCGACGTGGCTGAGGTGGCTCGTCAACTGACCACCGACTTCAGCGAGGTCCACCCGCTGCCGGGGCAGGACCTGACCCCGCTGCTCGACGGCAACGAGGACGGCTGCGACGAGCGGGCCGTCTACCTGATGACCCGCGACAACTTCCTCGAGGGCGACAGCGGCAAGTCGGGGCTCGCTCGCCGACTCAACCTCCGCCGTACGCCGCCGGCCCTGCGCATCCGCGTCGCCGCCCACGTCGCGTCGAGCTTCGAGGGCATCGTGGCCCGCGTGCCTTCCTCGGCCGTCGCAGCCGGTGCCGACCACCTGTGGAAGCTGGTGCGCACTCACGATGACCCCAGCACCTGGACCCAGCCGGGAGTTCGACACCTGGCGGCTAACGGACCAGCCGGCCCGGAGTATCGGACTGAGCCACTCCCGGATCAGTGGGAGTTGTACGACCTCGACGCTGACCCCATCGAGGCGGTCAACCGCCAGGCCGACCCGGCGTATGCCGACGTCCTCGCCGTCCTCACCACCCGCTTGAAGGAAGAGCAGCGCCGCTGCGTCCCCGAACGGCACCACCCCTGGCCCTACGCGGTTCGCCGCGCCTCTGGAGGATCTGTGTCCCGCTCCGCTCCGCTGCCGGCTCGCGCGCTCCGCAAGGTGTTGCAGCGCCTCGGCATGCACCCCGACGACAAGGACGCGGTCGCGTTGAGCGCTCGCGGCAAGCGGGCCGTCGTCATCTGCACCAACCACGGGACGCTCGACATCGGCAAGCCGACGGGGGTCTTCTCTTCTGAGATGACCGTGCCTTACTACCTGTTCCTCGACGCCGGTATGGAGGTTGATGTCGCGAGCCCGCTCGGCGGCACCATCCCGGTCGAGCCACAGTCACTCAAGCCGGTCCTGCGGTCGGCGGCCGATGACCGCTTCCTCGGCGACGACGTCCTGCGCCACCACGTCGGCAGCTCGCGATCGGTCAGCGACCTCAACGCTGCGGACTACGACATCGTCTTCCTCGCCGGCGGCTGGGGCGCGGCGTGGGACCTCGGCACCTCGCCGGCGGTCGCGGAGTTCATCACCGCGGCCAACACGGCCGGCGCGGTCATCGGCGGTATCTGCCACGGCCCCCTCGGGCTGCTCGGCGCCACGGCTGAGGACGGCACGCCACTCGTGGCCGGCCGGCACCTCACGGCGGTCACCGACAAGCAGGTGCGCGAGCTCGGGATCGGTCAGACCCCGCAGCACCCGGAGACCGAACTGCGCAAGATGGGCGCCGTCTTCGAGAGCACGACCCGCTTCCGCGACCCGCTGGCCAACCACTGGGTCGTCGACGGCAATCTCGTCACCGGTCAGAACCAGAACGCTGGCCCGATGGTCGCCCGCGAGATGGTGCAGCTCGTCCTGGCGCGGGCCGACGTAGCCGCCGCCCACGCGCCGAAGTGAGCGCGGCCACCCATCCACACGAGGCCGCGACCGAGAGCACGGGCGCGGCGGGCGTTCCGCCGCTGAGCGAGCCGGACTACCGGATGAGCTTGGCGGCGGAGCGCACCTACCTGGCTTACCTGCGTACTGCCTTGGCGCTCAGTGCCGCAGGCATCGCGGTGGTGGGTGCGCTCCCGGACGCCGGGGCCGTCACGGTGCGCCGCATCGCCGGGGTTGCCCTGTTGCTGCTCGGCGGTTTCGTCGGCGCCTCGGCGCGGCACCGATGGATCCAGGTCGACCATGCGATGCGCCAGGGGGCCGCCCTGCCGACCAGCCGTACGACCATCCCGCTGGCCGTCGGCGTCACCGTCGCCTCTGCGTTGGGGTTGCTCGCCATCTTCTTGATGTGAGCAGCCGCCCGGGTCAGGCGGCGCCGAGGTTGCGCCAGTAGGTGTTCAGCGCGCCGTTGGTCTTGACGAACCAGACGATCGGTCCGACGAGGAGGAAGATTCCCGGGAAGTTCCATAGCCCGGTCAGCCCCGACACGGGCTTGGGTCGCCCGTGGGACTCGTACAGACTGCCGACCTCGTTGCTGGTCAGGTAGGGCATCGCGATGCCTGCCACAACGCTGATCACCAGCGCGATCGTGCCGCCGAGGCCGCGGCCAGTGTGCCGCTTCATCTCCTCGTGCACCTGGAAGTACCAGTACAACGAGTACAGGCCGAACGTGATGACGAACAGCCCCATGCACGCGCCGGTGTCGCGGGGCGTGCCCAGCGGCCCGCGTCCTGGAGTCAGCGCCAGCTCTGCGTAGCCCGGACCTCCAGACCCCGGAACCCACACGTTTCCCTGTTGCGCGGGCGGCTGCCAGGGCTGCGGCTCGGTCATCGGACTCCTCGGTTCGCGGACACGGACCGAGTATGGGGCCGGGCCCGCCGCAATCGTGGAGATGTGGGTGCATCGCCGGCAGCCACGGGCAGGCCCGCGGCGGCCCACTCGGGATAGCCGTCAACGAGCCGCCGGGCGTCGTGGCCGGCAGACACCAGCAGCCGGACCGCGTCGTCGGCGTAGACGCAGTACGGCCCGCGGCAGTAGGCCACGACCTGCTGGCCGGGGGGCAGTGTGCCGAGGCGCTGCTCTAGCTCGTTCGGCGGCACGTTGATCGCGCCGGGCAGGTGGCCGGCCGTGAACTCGGCGACCGGCCGCACGTCCACAACCACGACGTCCCCGGCGCGTAGTCGCTCCACGAGCTCGGCCCGGCCGATGCTCGCCAAGCCGTCTCGGTCACCCAGGTAGGCAGCCGCGAGCTCGTCGACCTCGCTCACGTGGTGGGCGGCGACCTGGCGCAACGCCGGCCACAGGGCCGCGACCTGGTCGCCGGCCAGGGAGTAGTAGACGCGGGTGCCTTCTCGCCGGGTCGTGACCAGCGAGGTACGGAGCAGCACTTGCAGGTGCTGGGAGGTGTTGGCCACGCTCTGGTCGATCTCCCGCGCCAGGTCCTCCACCCGGCGCTCGCCTTGGGCCAGGACATCGACGATCTCGGCCCGCCGGCCGTTGCCGAGCGCTTTGGCGACCGACGCAAGCGCGTCGTACAGGGCGTCCTTGCTCCGTCGGTCGGTCATCGCGGCGCTCCCATTACTCAAGGGTTTTCTTGACAACCTACGGGATGAAGCAGATTGTTCAAGATATCGCTTGAACAATCTGCTCGGAGGATCATGAAGTTGCACGCGATCGTGGACGAAGGACTGGGTAACAGCGCCTACCTGGTGGATCTGGGCGACGGCCGGGCTCTCGCCGTCGACGCCGGCCGAGACCTACGGGCGCTGCGCGCCTGCGCGCAGCGGCACGGGCTGCGGGTGGCCTTTGCCGCCGACACCCACCTGCACGCCGATTTCCTGTCCGGAGCGCGCGACCTCGCCGCGGGCGGCGCTCGGGTGCTGGCCTCGGCCGCCGGCGCCCGGCAGTTCCCGCACGAGGGGCTGCGGGAGGGTGACGACGTCGACCTCGGTGGCCTGATCCTGCGGGCCCTGGCGACCCCCGGCCACACCCCGGAGCACCTGTCCTACCTGCTGCTCGACGGCCCCGCCCCGCTCGGGGTCTTCACCGGAGGGTCGCTCATCGTCGGTGCCGCCGCCCGCACCGACCTGCTCGGCCCGGAGCACACCGAGCCGCTGGCCCGCCAGCAATGGCACTCGCTGCAGCGCCTAGCCGAGCTACCCGACGTCACGGCCGTCTGGCCGACGCACGGGGCGGGCTCCTTTTGCGCCGCACCTCCGGGCGCGGCGCGCACGAGCACCATCGGACGGGAGAAGCAGGCCAACCCGCTGCTGAACGCCGGCAGCGAGCAGGCCTTTGTCGATGCCCTGCTGGCGAGCCTTGGGGCCTTCCCTCCGTACTTCCTGCGCCTGGGCGAGACGAACCGGCTCGGGCCGCGACTGCTCGCCGCGGCGCCCGTGCTGGCTGCGCTCGAGCCGCAGGACGTCGTCCGTCAGGTCGAGGGCGGCGCGCTGCTCGTCGACGTCCGCCCGGTGGAGTCCTACGCCGCGAGCCACATCGCCGGGGCCCTGTCGATCCCACTACGGGGCGTCTTCGCGACCTGGTTGGGCTGGGCGGTCGATCCGGACCAGCCGACGGTCGTCATCCGCGACGTCGACCAGGATCCCGACGAGATCATCTGGCAGGCGGCCAAGATCGGCTACGACCTGCTGGTCGGGGAACTCGCCGGGGGGATGGCCACCTGGACCTCTGCCCGGCTGGCCACCACAAAGACCGTGCTGCTCGGCGCCGACGCCCTCCAGGGCCGCCCGGTCATCGACGTGCGCCAGCGGGTTGAGTTCGACGCTGGCCACGTCCCCGGCGCCCACAGCGTCGAGCTGGGCCGGCTCGCCGAGGGTCACCGCCCGGGCAACTGCGACGGGGCAGCGGTGATGTGCGGGCACGGAGAGCGGGCCATGACCGCCGTCAGTCTGCTCGAACGCGCCGGCGCCCGTGACGTCGCGGTCGTCGTCGGCGGCCCCGAGGACTGGTCGGCGCATACCGGGCAGCCGCTGCGGGTCGGCGCGTGACAAGCACCCCCACGAGTCCGGCCGCGCCGCTGCTGCGGCTCGGACTGCGGCAGAACGCCGCGCAGTTCACCCTCCTGGTGGCCGTCAACGCGTTGGTCGGCGGGATGCTTGGTCAGGAGCGCACCGTCCTGCCACTGCTGGCCGAGCGGGAGTTCGGGCTCACCGGCTACACCTCCGCGCTGACCTTCGTACTCGCCTTCGGCCTGGCCAAGGCCGCAGCCAACTACCTGGCTGGCACCTGGTCGGACCGCGTCGGCCGCAAGCCGGTCCTGGTGACCGGCTGGCTGGTCGCCGTGCCGGTCCCGCTGCTGCTGATCTGGGCGCCGTCCTGGGGGTGGGTGGTCGCGGCCAACGTCCTGCTCGGCATCAGCCAGGGCCTGACCTGGTCGACCACGGTCATCATGAAGATCGACCTGGTCGGCCCGGCCCGCCGGGGCACGGCGATGGGGCTCAACGAGGCCGCCGGGTACGGGGCCGTGGCCGCCACCGCTCTGGCCACCGGCTACCTCGCCGACGCCTACGGCCTGCGGCCGGCGCCGTTCCTGCTCGGCCTGGCCTTCGCCGCCCTGGGCCTGGGCCTGTCGACGCTGGTGATCCGCGAGACCCGCGGGCACGCCCGGCTCGAGGCCGCTCGACACGTGCCCGCGACCGGCGACCTGAGCGGGGCGCTCAGCGACCGGCAGGTGTTCGTGCACACGACCCTCCGTGACCGGGCGCTGTCGTCGGCGAGCCAGGCCGGTCTGGTCAACAACCTCAACGACGGGCTGGCGTGGGGGCTGTTCCCGGTGCTGTTCGCGACCGCGGGCCTGTCGGTGGCGCGGATCGGCGTCCTCGTCGCGCTCTACCCCGCCGTCTGGGGCATCGGCCAGCTCGCCACCGGAGCGCTGTCCGACCGTTGGGGGCGCAAGCACCTGATCGTCGGCGGGATGCTGCTGCAGGCCTTCGCGCTCGGGATCGTCGCCGCCGCAGACACCTTCGTTGCTTGGGCGGTCGCGGCGGCCCTGCTCGGAGCCGGCACCGCCATGGTCTACCCGACCCTGATGGCCTCCATCGGCGACGTCGCCCACCCCGCGTGGCGGGCCCGCGCGGTCGGGGTCTACCGGCTGTGGCGCGACGCCGGCTTCGCCGTCGGCGCGATCCTGGCCGGCGTCGTCGCCGACGCCTACGGCATCCGGGCCGCCGTCTGGACCGTCGCCGCGCTCACCGCCGCGTCAGGGGTCGTGGTCGCTGCGCGCATGTACGAGACGCACCCCCGCGCGAGCTGACGGCTCAGCGCCGGAACAGTCCCCAGCGTCGCCCCGAGCTCGCCCGCGGGCGCGCGGACCGGTCGCAGGAGCAGCGCTGCGAGGTCGGGACCCCCGCCATCACGGTGGCGACATGCTCACCGCACCCTGCCCAGGTCGCCTTGCCGCACATCTTGCACGTCGCTGCTCTGCACACCGGCTCGCTCCCTGGTCGTCGGATACCACCCCCGGTATCCTAGCCACGCGGCCGCGTCGCCACCTCAGCAGCCGTCCAGTGCCGCGCTGGTGATGCGCACGTGCAGCTGAGCGTGGCCGGCGTACTC
>JBKJOO010000327.1:0-5040 GCA_046595615.1 Mycobacteriales bacterium
GAACTCGATCGGATCCTCGACGGTCATGATGTGGTCACGACGCTGGCGGTTGGCGAGGTCCACGATCGAAGCGAGCGTCGTCGACTTGCCCGAGCCGGTCGGACCGGTCACGAGCACGAACCCACGAGGCAACATCGCGAAATTGGAGACCGTCGGCGGCACACCGAGATCCTCGAGTCGCTTGATGTCGTAGGGGATGAGCCGGAACGCCGAACCGACAGCGTCGCGCTGGCGGTACATGTTCACCCGGAAACGGGCGCGACCCGGCAGGCTGTAGGCAAAGTCGAGCTCCAGCACCTCCTCGAACTTCTCCCGTTGCTTCTGCGTCAAAATGGCGTAGAGGGTCTTCTGGACCGTCTGCGGCGTCATGATCGGGTAGTCCTCGAGCGGCGTCAGGTGACCGTGCAGCCGGACGGTGGGATGCGCGCCGACGGTGAGGTGCAGGTCGGACGCGCCGGACTCCAAGACGTGGGCGAGCAGGTTGCCGAGGAAGTTGCTGTCCTCGGTGGTGTCCTCCGCGCCGAGGCGAACCGTGCCCGCCTCCTCGCGGGCTGGCTGCGACGGCGGTTCGGCCTGGGACGGGATCGGCGGTGGCGCCAGCTGCGGCGCTTCGGCAAGCGACACCGGTGCCGGCACGACAGCGGCCATCGGCTGCGGTGGAGCGTCGCGCAGGAATGGCTCGCTCGGCATCAACGGGGTGAACGCCGGTGCGGTGCTGGGCGCGGGCGACGCGGCAGCAACCGGCGCGGCCATCGCCGCGGCCGTCAGCGGGATGTCGATGGGCGGCAGGATGACGGTCGGGACTGCCATTGCGGGCACGTCGACGATGGGCGGCGCTGCAGCCGGCGCCGGGGCCGCCGGAGCAACAGTGACCGGGGCGAGGACGTCCGCGGCAACGGGTGCCGCGCGGGGGGGTAGATCGAGAAGCGGCGCCATGGGCGGTGCGGGTGCGAACACTGCCGCCGGGACGGGTGGCGCCATGGGCGGGGCGGTCACCAGCGGCGGGGCGGTTACCAGCGGCGGAGCGATCACAGGCGCGAACGACATCGCCGGCTGAGCCGACTCGAAGGGCTCCTGGGGCTGCAGCTGGGGGGCTGGGGTCCAGGCTGGGTCGAGCGGGCCCGGCGTACCGGATGTGTTGCCGAAGTAGCCGTCCATCGACGACGATCCGCGCGGGGCGTCCACGAGCGACCTCCTAGAGGTCCCGGTCCACCCGGCACCATGTCTCCGGCTGCATCGACCGATTCATCGGCGCGCTTGAGCCATCCGGCGCAGCGGTCAGACGACGACGCGCAGGATCTCCTCGATCGAGGTGATGCCGGCCGTGACCTTGCGCAGACCGTCCTCACGCAAGGTGATCATCCCTTGTTCGAGGGCAACCTTGCTGATGGCCAGCGCCGAGGCGTGCTCGACCGCCATGCGTTCGATGTCCTCGCTGACGGCCATGACCTCATGCAGTGCGAGACGGCCTTTGTAGCCGGTCTTCGAGCAGGCGCTCCAGCCGATCGGCCGGTACAGCGTGGGGAGGGCTTCGTCGGCGGACCAGGTGAACCGGTTCTCGGTCATCATCTCGCGCGACGGGATGTAGGCCTCCTTGCATTTTGGGCAGAGCTTTCGCGCGAGACGTTGGGCCAGCACGCAGTCGAGGGCCGATCCCACCAGGAAGGGCTCGATGCCCATCTCGGTGAGGCGGGTGATGGCCGAAGGGGCATCGTTGGTGTGCAGGGTCGACAGCACGAGGTGTCCGGTGAGAGCTGCCTCGATGGCGATCTGTGCCGTCTCGTGGTCCCGGATCTCGCCGAGCAGGACGATGTCGGGGTCCGAGCGCAGGATGGACCGCAGCGCCGCAGCAAAGGTGAGGCCCGCTTTGACGTTGGTCTGCACCTGGTTGATCCCCGGGAGGCGGTACTCCACCGGGTCCTCGACCGTGATGACGTTGACCTCGGGCTTGCTGACGATGTTCAGCGTGGCGTAGAGGGTTGTCGACTTCCCTGAGCCGGTCGGGCCTGTCACCAGGATCATGCCGTAGGGCTTGATGAAGCTCTTGGAGTAGACCTCGTAGTTCTCGTCCGCGAAGCCGAGGTCGGAGAGCTTCAGCATGGCGTTCGAGTTGTCCAGGATCCGCATGACGATCTTCTCGCCCCACACGGTCGGCAAGGTGGCGACGCGCAGGTCGATCTTCTTGCCGTTGGCGTTGACCGACAGCCGGCCGTCCTGCGGGATGCGCCGCTCCGCGATGTTGATGTCGGCCATGATCTTCAGCCGGCTCGTCACACCTGAGGTGATCGACTTGGGAGATCGCATGACCTCGTGCAGCACGCCGTCGATCCGGAACCGCACCCGCAGGTCACGCTCAGCCGGCTCGATGTGGATGTCGGAGGCCCGGTCCTGGATCGCCTGGGTGATCAGCAGGTTGACGAACTTCACGATCGGGGCGTCCTCGACGACCTCTTTGATGTTGGAGAGGTCGTCGTCGGCCTCCTTGCCGGCCTCCATCGCGATGGTGAGGTCGTCGAGCTCCGCGTCACCGCGGTGGTAGCGGTTGATGGCCGCGAGCAGATCGGGCTTGGTCGCGACGACGGGCTTGAGGTCCATCCCGGTGAGCGAGCGGATGTCGTCGAGGGCGAAGACGTTGGCCGGATCGGCCATCGCCACCACGAGTTTGCCGTCGTCGTACCCGATCGGGAGAGCCGTGTGCCGGCGGCACACTGCATCGGACACCCTGGTGACCGCCGAGCCGTCGACCGGGTAGTCCGAGAGATCGACGAAGGTCAACCCGATCTGCTGGGCGAGGGCCGCGACGAGCTGCCCCTCGGTCAGGATCCCGAGGTCGACCAGGACCCGACCGAGGCTGCGGCCGAGCCGTTGCTGCTGCTCGACCGCACCGGTGAGCTGGTCGGGTGAGACGAGGCCACCCTCGAGCAAGATGTCCCCGAGTTGCTTCACAGCGCGTCCACCGCGACGTTGAGGCTGAGGCCACCGTGCCAGGCCCCAACTGCGGACACGAGCAGGCCGAGGAGCAGCACCGTGCACCAGATGGTGCCTGTCCGGCAGGTGGTGACCCTGGCCCGCGGGCGAAGGACACCGACCGCAAGGACGGCGACGACAGCCGCCAGACTCAGCAGTGCCGGGTAGCCCCAGTCGAAGTCCATCCCACTGTGACCGAGGAGCAGCAACAGCAACACGGCTCCGCCGACCTGCGCGGCATCGCGCCGTCGCGCCGCGGCAGGCAGCCGACGCGCGGCCACCACCGCGAGTAGGACGCAGGCACCCCAGAAGGGCAGCGACAGCAGGAGGCCGCCGTCAGCAAGCGACTGCAGGAAACCGTTGTGGGCAAAGGCGGTGTGGACATGGTCGCGGTTGTCGGTGACGAGCCCGCTCGCACTGCTGTAGGAGTGGAAGCCCGCCCCGGTCAGCGGCCAGTGCTTGAAGACCTCCCAGGCCCGACGCCAATCCTCGAGCCGCTGGTGGCCGTTGCCGCTGAGGTCCTCGTGGGCGCCACGCACCGCCGTCGCGGCGGTCGGGGAGGTGCGGTGGGCGAAGAACGGTGGACCGGTCAGGAGCACCGACACCACAGCGGTTGCCATCAAGGCGCCGCCGAGCCGTACCAGCCGCCGCACCTTGTCGCTGCCGAGCAGGCAGGCGCCGGCGAGCACCGCGGCTGAGAGCCCGAGGCCCATCTGCGAGCCGCGGCTGGTCGAGAACAGCACGCCCGCACCGGCGAGCGGACCGGTCACCCAGGCCAGTGTCGACAGCGGCCTGGCGGCGTACGCGATGGTCGCCCATGATGCGACGGCGCCGGCCGCGAGGAAGATCCCCGCCTGGTTGTGCCAGAAGAACGTGCCTTGGAATGGCACTGTCGGCGTTGCCGATCCCCACCACGCGAGCCACCCCTGGGCGAATTCGAGGCCGGCCGCGCCGATGATCGCCCCGAGCACCGCCATCCGACGACCGCTGTCGCGTGCCCACGCGGCCACGACGAGGAAGGTCTGGCCTGCGATGGCGTACGACGCGGCGTCGTCCGCACCGGCCCAGCCGGTCGGTGCGGTCGCCGTGACCAGGAAGGCCGCGACGCCGAGGCCGGTCCCCAACGCCATGACCGTTGTCGGGAGCACCCGCCACGGCTTGATCGCCACGACTGCGATGGCGATGACGAGCGCGTGGATCGAGAGCCGGTACGGCTCCCGTCCACCTGTGCCCCAGGTCAGCCAGGTCGCCCAACTGACCAGGACGGCGCCGACGGCGGCGTCCGGGACGAGCGTGGCCACCTTGGGCCAGTCGATGGCCAGTCGGGTGGACGTATCGACGTCGGCATAGGTGGCCACATCAGCCCATCGGAACGATGGGCACCCCGCTTGACTTCTGTCGACGGTGGCGGCTGCCGCGGGCTGCGCGCTGGACTGCTCGCCAGGGCCGACCCCGGTCGAGGACTAGCGAGAGACGCTGCAGGACATGTGGTCTCGTTGTCCACACCCCTTGCGTTCCCTCCACTCCTGCGATAATCTTCGAACACACGTTCGATACCGGGAGGAGGCGGGGCGATGACGATCACTGCTCCGCCGGTCCCGTCGATGGCGTTCGAGTTGTACGACGTCCTGGACCGGCTCGGCTCGCTCGACCCGACCGGTGACCCGCGGATGTGCGCCGCCCTGTTGCGAGCCGTGTCGACGATCGAGGGGTTGGCGTTGCGGGAGGTCGCCGCGGTCGATGCTTTCGGCACGCATGTCGAGCTCGGCCAGCCGTCCGCGGTCGCGCTGGTGCAGGCCGCGGTGGACTGCACCACCGCCGTCGCGAACGGCACCGTCCGGCTGGCCCGGCGTTTGGACAGCGACCTGCGGCCGGTCGGCGACCTGCTCATCGCCGGGAAGCTGACCCGGCGGCACGCCGCCGCGGTCGTGCACGGCGTCCGCGGCCTCGACACAAACATCGTCACCGACTCTTTGGACGCGATCTGGGCCGTTGCTGTGCTCACCGACCCGGACACCCTGGCCCGCGAACTCCGCCTCCGGGCCGAAGCGATCAGCCCCGCCCTGGCCGAAC
>JBKJOO010000458.1:0-4978 GCA_046595615.1 Mycobacteriales bacterium
GTCCGGCGTGGACATATCAGCAAAGAAGGCTGCGCGCTGGTCCGCTGGGCCGCCGTCGAGACCGTTCAGCGGGCCTGCGAGCCGGTGGTCGCGAAGGTCAAGCCCGACATCGTGGCGCGTCGTGGTCGGGAGGCCCGCAACATCGCGAAGGTCGCCGCCGGCCGCAAGATGCTCGAGGTCGTCTTCTACGTGCTGCGCGACGGACAAGCCCGCTGCCTGACCCAGACGTCGGCGGCGACGTGAGCAGCAAGTCCTCGTGCGGGCCGGGTAGCGGCATGACCCACCACGGTGCGGTCGGGTAACTGATTGGTTCCACGACCCTCAAGCTCTGAGGGCGCACGCCGCACGGCTTCATGCGGCCAGGTCGTCGCGGAGGAATGCCTGGCAGCCCTTGGCTGCCGTCGATCTCGACATCGACACCGAAGCCGACCACAACTCCATACCCGCCGTGATGCGTGAGCTGGCCCGACGTGGCCGGCGGCGATCGTGGCGCCTTCCCTCGGGCGGCCTCAACACCGTTCGTCCTCGCCACTTCGTGGCTCCGGGCGCTGCGTGTTGACCCCGCCTACGGTCAACGCATGCCTTCAGCCATCCACCCCGACCTGAAAAGCGCTGGAAACAGGGAGTTGACAACCCCACCCCGTTCAGGAATGCCGCTAGTCATGATCATCTTGGGGTGGCGAGGTGCCGCTACCCACTCGGGATATGGGCCGGTGATCGACAGGTTCTGGTCCCGCTGGTTGCCCATCGAGCATCCGCGGGGGGAGCCGGCCGCAGCTTCAGGCTCGTGACGGGCGCCAGGTCGACGTTCACCTTCAGCGTGCGTTCCAAGGTGCCTTCCAGCGCCAGGACCGCGAACTGGGTCGTGTCCTCGGGAAGATCGACAAGGAGATCTACTTCGCTGTCCGGGCGTCCTCTCCGCGGGCCACGCTGCCGAACACCGAAGATTGCTGGCCCCTCCGTCGCTGAGCCTGGATCACCGCGATGACGCGGCGCTGGGCGAGCCGGGGACCGACAGGAACGGCGAAGTCGGCACACGACGCGCAATCGAGCCCACGAACATGCCACGCAGGTGTCCTTGCGGTGACGTGCCGGCGGGCCCTTCACGAGTCGCGAGCTCATCGCGTACGGCATCCGGAGCATGTTGAACGGTGATGACCTCACGCATGTCGTCATCCAAGCTGTGGCGCATCGTCGGCCGGCGGCTCAGCCGCGGGTTCCCCGCTGCAGGCCCGAGCGGCGGGCGAGTTCGACCGCTTCCAGAGACGAATGCACGCCGAGCTTGGTCAGCGTGCGGCGCCGGTGAGTCCGGACGGTGTTGACCGACAGGAACAGCCGCCGGGCGATGGCCGCCTGGTCCAGGCCGTCGATCATGCAACAGAGCACATCGAGCTCCCGGTGGGTGAGCGTGTCGATCGGTTCGACCTTCGTCCCGACCGGCTCGGCCAGCAGTAGCCCGAGGACCTCGGTCAGCATTGCCGGCGGCAGCCAGGTCTCGCCCTGCAGGATTGCCCGGATGGCCGTCAGGAGCATGTCCACCGACGCCGACTTCGGCACCCACCCGCGCGCACCGGATCGTAGCGCCGCGACCACCCCCGCCGAGTCGTCCGCCTCGCTGATGCAGAGCAGCAGCGGGGGCTGCTCGAGGGTCGCCAGCTCGTCGGTCAGCTGTTTGCCGTCTGCCGGACACTCGAACAGCACGAGATCCGGTCCGGTGGTTCGGGCGATCGCGACTGCCGCCAGGACGTCCGTGGTCGCGCCGACGATCTCCAGATCCTCCTCGACGTCGAGCCGGACGGCCACGGCCTCACCAAACACCTTGTGCACGTCGTGGATGAGGATCCGGGCCCGCCTGCGGCTCACCGGCCATCGGGCAAGGACGGGCATGAACGTCACGGTCGGCGCCGGGGACATGGCTTCACTCGTCGTGCCCACCCATGACCTCCATGACAGTGATCCCCCGAGTCGGCCACGCGGGTCAAGGCCTGCGCGGCGTGCCTGGTGCCCCCGTGGTCATGGGTGACGTGGCAATCAAGCACCGACGGCAGGAGATTTTGCAAGACCTTTACCAGCAGATGGCCCGAAATGACCAGACGCCGCAGCCGTCCAGCTGTGTACGACGGGCCGCGCTAGGTGACCTTCACCAGGTCGATCACAAAGATCAGGTTGGCATCGGGCGGGATCGGTCCCTGTCCCGTCGGGCCGTAGCCGTCCTTGCTCGGGATGAGCACCTCGCGCCGGCCGCCGACCCGCATCCCCTGGGTGCCCTTGTCGAAGCCGTCGATGACGCCGTGGGCGCCGAGCTGGAACGGCGGCAGCACCTCCTTGGCACCCCTGCTCCAGGACGAGTCGAACTCCTTGCCATCCTGGTAGAGCAGGCCGAGGTACTTCACCGACACCGTCGAGCCGGTCTTGGCCTCGGCTCCTTTGCCGACGACGAGATCGATGGTCTGCAGCTCGCAGGGCGCCGCGGTGTCGGGGACCTCGACGACCGGCTTCTTGGTCAGGTCGGTGCTTGCCCCGGCTGGCGCAGGCGCGCTCGCCGGCGCGTTGACGCATGCGGTGAGCGCCGACCCCTGTCCAGGCTGCTGGGTCGCCCCGGTGGGCGCGGTCGCCGTCGAGGTCGTTGCGGCATTGCTGCCGCCGCACCCGGTGAGGGCCAGGGCGAGCACGGTGCCGAGCAGGACGCGCTTCACGCAGGTGCTCCCAGGAGGGTTTCGAGACGGGGGGTCGCCAGCCGTTTGAAGGCCCGGCGCGGACGGGTGCGATCGAGTACGGCGGCCTCCAGGCTGGCCGCCTCCAGGGTGCGCGGCTCACCGTCCGGGCCGGACGTCGACAGCGCCGCGACCGCCAGCGTGAGGGCCTCGGCCAGCGGCAGGTCGGGTCGGTGGTCCTGCGCGAGCCGGGCCACGATGGGCTCCCCCGCGCCGCCCATCACGACGTAACCATGCTCCTCGGCCACCGACCCGTCGTAGGTCAGGCGGTAGATCTGGTCGTCGTCGCTGGTCGCGCCGACTTCGGCGACGCACAGCTCAACCTCGTAGGGCTTGCCGGACTCGGTGAAGATCGAACCGAGCGTCTGCGCGTAGGCGTTGGCCAGGCCCCGGCTGGTGACGTCGCTGCGGTCGTACTGGTAGCCGCGCAGATCGGCGTAGCGCACGCCGGCCAACCGCAGGTTTTCGAACTCGTTGTACTTCCCGACCGCCGCGAAGGCGATCCGGTCGTAGATCTCGCTGATCTTGTGCAAGGCCTTGGAGGGGTTTTCGCCGCAGAACACGATGCCGTCGGCGTACGCCATGACGAGGACCGAGCGGCCGCGGGCGATGCCCTTGCGGGCGTAGTCGCTCTTGTCTTTCATGATCTGTTCGGGTGAGACGTAGTACGGCATGGACACGGTGGTCGGCGCTCCTTCTGCTGCGGCCGGGACGGTGGGGGTTCGGTGCCTCAGCCGCCCGGGTTGGTCATCCGCTCGTCCACGACGCTCTGGACGACGGCGCCGACCTCTTCGTCCGGTAGGCGTCGCACCCCGTCGCCGTCGACCGACATGACCACCGGGTAGATCCGCCGGGTCAGGTCCGGGCCGCCGGTGGCGGAGTCGTCGTCGGCTGCGTCGTACAGGGCGTCGACACACAGCCGTACGACACTGGCCTCGTCGAGGCCCTCGCGATACCGCTTCTTCAGGGCGCTGCGGGCGAAGACGCTGCCACTGCCGACGGAGTGGAAGCTGTGCTCCTCGTAGCGCCCGCCGGTCACGTCGTAGGAGAAGATCCGGCCGAGGGCGCCGACGAGGTCGTAGCCGGCGAACAGGGGGACGACAGCCAGCCCCTGCATGGCCATCGCGAGGTTGCCGCGGATCATCGCCGACAGCCGGTTGGCCTTGCCCTCGAGCGACATCGTCGAGCCCTCGAGCTTCTCGTAGTGCTCGAGCTCGACCTGGAACAGCCGCACCATCTCGATCGCGAGCCCGGCCGTCCCGGCGATCCCGACGCACGAGTAGTCATCTGCGGGGAACACCTTCTCGATGTCGCGCTGGGCGATGACATTGCCCATCGTGGCCCGGCGGTCGCCGGCCATCACCACCCCGCCTGCGTGGGTGACGGCCACGATCGTCGTGCCATGGGGCGCCTCGACGATGCCGGGTGGCAGCGTCCGTCGGGATGGCAGCAGGTCTGGTGCCGCAGCGCCGAGGAAGTCGGTGAAGCTGCTGCTGCCAGGCGCCGTGAAGGCCGCCGGCAGCCGCCCGTGCAACCCTGTGTCCAGTGGCATCTGGTGCTCTCCAAGTCCTCGATCGCGCTGGTATCCGCGGTCGAGATCGACCCGATCGCGGCTGCTTCGGTCGTGCGCGCGCCGATCAGGCGGCTTGCCGACCGGGCCCTCTCGCCGGCTATTCGCCGCCCTTTTGGACATAGGACCGGACGAAATCCTCGGCATTTTCTTCAAGGACGTCGTCGATCTCATCGAGCAGTGCATCGACATCGTCACCGAGCTTCTCGACTCGCTCGTGGACGTCAGTTGCCACCTCGGGAGCGACCTCGTCGACCTCCTCAGAGCTGCGCGAGGCGCGTTCCTGACCACCGGAATCCTTCGTCGCCATGACCGCTCCAAGCTCGTGGGGTTGACCTGCCACGAACCTACCTGCCGGCGCCGACAACCTCCTGTCGGCCGCAGCGGGAGCGGGAGACGTCGGCCGGGCAGCGTCGGGCCGGCCATCGCTGCCGTACCGTTTCGTGTCGTGATTCCGGGCCGGTTTCGGGCCGCAACATCACGAGACGAGACGGGAGAGAGCGTCGCAGCTCCAGGTCCGACAGGCCGGCTCAGCGCCGCCCGGCGAGGGTGTCGACGAGCTCGAGCGCGCTGTCGCAGCTGTCCAGCAGGTCACCGACATGCGCCTTGGTGCCGCGCAGCGGTTCGAGCGTCGGCACCCGCTGGAGGGACTCGCGGCCGACGTCGAAGATGACCGAGTCCCAGGACGCCGCCG
>JBKJOO010000106.1:0-4890 GCA_046595615.1 Mycobacteriales bacterium
CGACCATACCCCGGTGCCGCCTCCGCATCCCGCGGTCGCTGCCTCCCGCCCCGGATCGTGCAGCATCCGGTGGTGCACGCCAACCCGATCCCGCCGACGCATGCCAACCAGCGCGAGCAGCGCCGCACCGTCGACCTGCAGCACGCAGACGCGCTACGCGGCAGATGAGGACGGCTACGGCGTTCAATAGTGACGGCTACACGGTCAGTCGAGGCGAGCCGCCGCCCGAGGCAAGCGCAGTATGTCGCGCTTTGTGAAGCGGTCGCTCTTACTGCGCGGCGAGACGGGCACTAGGGTGCAATGGGGGTCGCGGCTATGCATCAACGGGTCAACCGGCAGGTCAGACTGAAGTCGAGGCCGTCCGGCATTCCTCAGGCGGAGCACTTCGAGATCGTCGAGGCGCCTGTGCCGGACCCGTCGGATGGTCAGGTTCTGGTGCGCAATATTTACCTGTCGGTGGATCCCGCGATGCGCGGTTGGGTCAGCGCGGTCGCCAACTATTCCGAGCCGGTAGCGCCTGGTTCGGTCATGCGCTCGCTAGCCGTCGGGCGCGTCGAGGAGTCGCGAAGTTCTGATTTCCACCCGGGCGAGTACGTGACTGGCATGTTCGGCTGGCAGGACTTCGCTGTGGTGGACACCGCGGCGATCGAGCGCAAGGTCGGCGACTCGGGCTTGCCCATCTCGACATCGCTTGGCGTCCTCGGCCTCAATGGTTTGACCGCCTACTTCGCCCTTCTGGAGACTGGCCAGCCCAAGTCGGGTGAGACCGCGGTGGTGTCCACGGCAGCCGGAGCGGTCGGGTCATGCGTCGGTCAAATCGCCAAGATCAAGGGGTGCCGTACCGTCGGCATTGCTGGCGGGCCTGACAAGGTGCGTGTGTGTCGCGAGGAGTTCCGCTACGACTCCGCCGTCGATTACAGGGCTGACGATTTTGAGTCAGCACTCGATGTTGCCTGCCCTAAGGGCATCGATGTCTACTTCGACAACACGGCCGGCCCTATCAGCGATTCCGTTATGCAACGTCTTGCGGTCGGAGCACGGGTGGTGATCTGCGGCACGGCGTCCATCGCGAGCTGGGATCCGCCACCCCAGGGACCACGGGTCGAGCGTCATCTTCTGGTCAAACGCGCGCGAATGCAGGGGTTTCTCATCTTTGACCATGTTCAGCGCAGTCCCGAGGCGCTGCGGGACCTTGAGAGCTGGGTGCGCAGCGGACAGATCCGCTACCGAGAGGACATCCTCGACGGAATCGAGCAGGCACCGGGTTCGATCGCAGGGCTGTATCGCGGCGAGAATCTCGGCAAGCGTTTGATTCGGATCGCTCCGGATGTCCCCGACTAGAGACCAACCCTGGACTGCACACCCGACGATCCGGTCATGAGTGCGGCACTGGCCCTCTTGCTCAGGGGCTAGAAGCGCAAGGGACATTCCCGCACACTCGCGCAGACGAGGCCGCTAACGCACGGGCTGCTGCCGATCAACCCCCCGTACTGCAACGTGCAGCGGCAGTTTCTTCGTCGTCGAGCAACCCTGGGCGACGAGGAAGTGCCGCTTCTCTTCAGTCGTCTGCCCGCGAGCACGAATCGTCTGCGCTGGTTTGTGTAGATCAGGACGGGCCAGTGCGCCGCAACGGCCCCGACGGCGAGGCGGGCCCACAGCACGCCTCCCGCTGTCCGTCCCGGACAGGTTCAGGTCACAGCAGCACGACGTCAACGTCCGGTTGCGCTCGCAGCAGCGCAGCAACGTCGACGAACGGCTGGATGTCGATGCCCTACGGCACCATCAACAACCTCAGAGCCTGGCGCATGACCGAGTCGCCGTCGACGACATCGGCCCGCAACCCGTCCCTGCTATCCGCCGGCGAGCTCACGCCGGACCCCACAGCCGCACTGCGGTGCCATCGCCGACCTCGCTGCTGAACCTGACCTGCCCGCCGACCTCGCCGGCCACCACCAGAACCTGCCGGCGCAGTCAGTAGCCCAGCGAGGTCTGCGCTGGGCTACTCCGACGGCGTCGTCGCGCACGACCAGTTCCCGGCCTCATCGCTCTCCACGTGCACTATGGCCTCTTGAGCCAGAGCATGCTGACGCACGTTGTTCAGCAAGGTCGCCAGCGCCTCTACGAACACGACCACAACCGGCATCGGTGGTCCCGACCAACGAGGTCCGCGTTGGCCACGACCGGCAGGTCCGCAGGGTCGCGCAGGTGGCCACCTCTTGCTCACGCAGCGACCCGGCCGGCCGACGCGGATGGTGCGTTAGGGCGACCAGCCTCCACGCGAACATCTCAGCCCCGACGGACCCGACCGCCTCGTCCGGCCGGCGCCTGCTTCACAGCCCCGTGTCCCCGGAGGTAGCCGTTGAGCAGTTGCTCTACGCCTACGCCGGGCCGGGCCGGGACCGACGCCGACGCCGCCGGGACCGGGACCGGTGCCACGAGATGGTCGCCAGGGGAAGGGTTCACCGGCCGGCGATGTAGTGGGTTTTGATTTGGGTGGCGGTCAGGGCGGTGCTGTAGACCGCCCCGTAGGCAAGGTTGCCGGCGTCGTAGGCGCTGCTGGGTTGGTTGGTCCAGCCGTTGAGGTTGTCGTAGCCGAACCGCCAGAACCCGGTGTAGGCCTGGGCGGTGGTCGTTGCCGGGTCGGTCGCGACGCCAGCGCCGTCGACGTACAGCACCATCCCGGCGGCTGACAGGGTCGCGGCGGCGTGATGCCAGCTGCCGTCGTTGTAACTGTTCGGGCTGGCGATCGTCTTCACGGCGTTCGGGTAAACGCCGAAGACGAGCTTCCCGGTGTTGGTGAGGTATAGGTGCCGGTCGTAGCTGCTGGAGGTACCGGTTGCCAGGTTCCCGAAGCCGATCAAACACACGGAGCGTGCGTTGCGCGATCGTCAGGGTCTGGAGCGTGACCGGGACCGGTGCCGCGTCGGGTGTCTGGCGCGTAGTTCGCAGCGCCGATCCGAGCTCGCACAGCGCGTCGAGTGGCTCGCCGACGGTGGCCGGAAGCTTGCCGTAGATCTGCCGCACCATCTGCCCGACAGCCATGGCCAGGCCCATAACCAGCTGTCCTGCGTCGGACGCGGGCACCTCGACCACGATGCGGAGGGACGAAGCTGCGGCAGCGCCTGGCTGCGGGGCAGTGACTGACGATGCGCAGCCGCCCCATGGCAGGCCTCGGGGCGGGTGGCGAACCCTCCAGAACCAGCCGTTCCGTCCGATCCCCGGCGCCGCTGCGCCGGCTAGACGCCGGCTCACGTGGGGTGTGGGCCCTCTTCGGCAGCTTGATTCGCGGTCGAGCCGAGAAAATCCTGCGGTCGTATTGCGGTCGGGGCCGAACAGCAGTCAGGGCCATGATTCGTGATCATGGCCCTGACCTGCAGTTACGGGTGGAGCTGAGGGGACTCGAACCCCTGACCCCCACACTGCCAGTGTGGTGCGCTACCAGCTGCGCCACAGCCCCGCGTCGTACGGCGGCCAATACTACAGGGTGACGTCGGCGGGAACGCTGCCCAGGTCCTGGGCTCCTTCGGGCGCTCCGACGAGCGGACCGGGGCTCGCGTTGTGTCGTTCCAGCCGCCAGCCACGGTCGGCCTCGACGAGCACCGACCAGCAGGTGTTGCCGAGCGCGGCCAGCCGCCACGACGTGTCGGCGGGCAGCCCGAGCAGGGTCCCGAGCAGCGCCCTGGCCGTACCACCGTGGGTGACCGCGACGAGCGTCCCGTCGGCCGGCAGGTCGACCTCGAGCACGCACTGCGCAGCGCGGGCACCGGCCTGCTGGTAGGTCTCGCCCCCGCCGCGCGCGACGTCGACACCTGTCCGCCAGGCCTCGTACTCGTCCGGGAACTGCTCGAGCGCCTCGCCGGAGGTCAGCCCCTGCCATCGGCCGAGGTCCAGCTCGCGCAACCGCGGGTCGAGCCGCAGCGGCACCCCGCAGGCCAGCGCAACGGGTCCGGCGGTGTCGCGGGCCCGGGCCAGATCGCTCGACAGCACGGCGTACGGCGTCCACGCGGCCAGCACCTGCGCGACCACGCTGGCCTGCTCGTGGCCGACCTGGTCGAGTGGGATGTCGAGCTGGCCCTGGATGCGGCCGTCGACGTTGTGCGTCGTACGACCGTGCCGGAGCAGCACCAGCCGACGGCTCAGGATGTCCGCCCGACGGCGCGCTGTGCGTCGGCGTCGACGAACGGGATGACGGGGCAGTCCTTCCACAGGCGCTCCAGGGCGTAGAACACCCGCTCCTCCTGGTGCTGCACGTGCACGACGATGTCGCCGAAGTCGAGCAGTACCCAGCGGGCCTCGGTGGCGCCCTCGCGGCGGATCGGCTTGGCGCCGAGCTCGCGCAGCCGGTCCTCGATCCCGTCGACGACGGCAAGCACCTGCCGGTCGCTCGGCGCCGAGGCCAGCAGGAACACGTCGGTGATGACGAGCTGCTCGCTGACGTCGAGCAGCAGGATGTCGCTGGCGAGCTTGTCGGCAGCGGCCTGGGCGGCCGCCAGGCCCAGCTCGACGGCGCGCTCGGAGGCAGGCACGGCGACTTCTTCCAGTAGGGAGCTCCTAGTTTGTCATGGCGCGAAGTCGGCGCCGACGAGCACGACGACGTCGCTGAGCGCGCCGAGATCAGCGGTGCGTACGTCGTCCTGGGGCAACCCCAGCGCCGTGGCGACCTTCGCGCCGAGCGCCTGGCTCTCCGGCGTCGCGTCGCGGATCAGCACCTGGCTGGTGGCGTAGCCGAAATGCTCGGCGTTGCGCGAGCCGACGAACACCAGGCCGGCGGGAACGAGCCGACCGCGCACCTTCTCGCCGATGCCCGGGGTGCCGACACCGTTGAGGACGAGCACCCGGTTGCCGGTGGCGCGGGCGCCGGCTGGCACCGATTGCGCGAGCAGCCGGTCC
>JBKJOO010000113.1:0-8369 GCA_046595615.1 Mycobacteriales bacterium
TCGGGCTGCGCGCTGCGCACCGACCACCGCCGCGGCAAGGTCCTGCGGCGGCTCGCCGGTGACGACCCGCAGGTCAACGAGGAGTGGAACTGCGACAAGGGCCGCTGGGCCTTCACCTACGCCACCCAGGCCGACCGGATCACCGCCCCGCTGGTCCGCGACGACGACACCGGCCGGCTGCGCCCGGCGTCCTGGACCGAGGCGCTCGACCGCGCGGCCCGCGGCCTCGCCGACGCGGCCCGCAGCGGCGGCGTCGGGGTGCTGCCCGGTGGCCGGTTGACCGTCGAGGACGCCTACGCCTACGCCAAGTTCGCCCGGGTCGCGCTCGGCACCAACGACATCGACAGCCGGGTCCGCCCGAGCAGCGACGAGGAGCTCGACTTCCTCGCCAGCAACGTCGCCGGCCGCTACCTCGAGACGACGTACGCCGATCTGGAGCAGGCACCTGCGGTCCTGCTCGCCGGCTTCGAGCCCGAGGAGGAGTCGCCGATCGTCTTCCTCCGGCTGCGCAAGGCCGCCCGCAAGCACGGCACCAGGGTCTTCACGATCGCGCCGTTCCGCTCGCCGGGGGCGACCAAGACCGGCGCGACCCTGCTGCAGACCGCGCCCGGGGCCGAGGCGTCGGCGCTCACCGCCCTCATCTCGGGCGACGACGCTGCGGCCGCCGCGCTGCGGCTGCCCGGCGCCATCCTGCTTGTCGGGGAGCGGCTGGCCGCGGTCCCCGGCGCGCTGTCAGCCGCCGCCCGGCTCGCCGCCGCGTCCGGCGCCAAGCTCGCCTGGATCCCCCGCCGGGCCGGCGAACGCGGCGCGGTCGACGCCGGCGCGCTGCCTACCCTGCTCCCCGGGGGTCGGCTCGTCGGCGACGCCGGGGCTGTCGAGGCGGTCTGGGGCCCGCTGCCGACCGGTCGCGGCCGCGACCTCACCGGCATCCTCACCGCCGTCAAGGCCGGCGAGCTCAAGGGCCTGCTGATCGGTGGGGTCGACCCGGCCGACTGCCCGGACCCGCTGCTCGCGCTCGACGCGCTCGACGCCGCCGAGTTCATCGTCAGCCTGGAGCTGCGCCGCTCACCGGTCACCGACCGGGCCGACGTCGTCCTGCCCGTCGCTGCCGCGGTCGAGAAGTCCGGCACCTACCTCGACTGGGAGGGCCGGGCCCGCCCGTTCGAGCATGTCCTTCGCACCACCGGCGCGCTCCCCGACGGCCGGGTGTTGCATACCCTGGCCGACGAGATGGACATCGCCCTCGGCCTGCCCGACGTCGCCGCCGCCCGCGCCGAGATCAGCCGGCTCGGGGTGGCCGACGATCGTCCGGCCGCCCCGACCGAGGCCGCCGCGTCGCCGGCCGAGGCACAGCCTGGCGAGGCGCTGCTCGCCACCTGGCACTGGCTGCTCGACGACGGCTCGCTGCAGGACGGCGAACCACACCTGGCCGGCACCGCCAAAAAGGCCCGGCTGCACCTGTCGCCCGCGACGGCCACCGAGCTCGGCGCGCAGGAGGGCGACCCCGTGACGGTGAGCACCGACCGCGGGAGCATCGTGCTGCCACTCGTGCTCGCCGACCTGCCCGACCGGGTCGTCTGGCTGCCCACCCGTTCGCCCGACGCCGCCGTGCGTCGCGACCTGGCCGCTGGCCCCGGCGACGTCGTACGCCTGTCCCGGGGGACCAGCCGATGATGCTGGCGGACGCACAGACCCAACTGCCGCTGACGAGCTTCGGCCACGAGCCGATCTGGATCACCGTCGGCAAGGCGTTGTTCGTGTTCGTGCTGCTCGTCGTCATGACGCTGCTGTCGATCTGGGGGGAGCGGCGGATCGTCGCCCGGATGCAGCAGCGGGCCGGCCCCAACCGGGTCGGGCCGTTCGGGGTCGCCCAGGGCCTGGCCGACGGGATCAAGCTGGCGCTCAAGGAGGAGATCATCCCGGCGCTGGCCGACAAGCCGGTCTACGTGCTCGCGCCGGTCCTGTCGGCGGTCCCGGCGTTCCTGGCGTTCTCGGTCATCCCGTTCGGCCCGTCGGTGTCGATCGCCGGCCACCGCACCGCCCTGCAACTCACCGACCTGCCGGTCGGGGTGCTGTTCATCCTGTGCTGCTCCTCGCTCGGGGTGTTCGGGATCGTGCTGGCCGGCTGGAGTTCCGGCTCGACGTACCCGCTGCTCGGCGGGCTCCGCAGCGCCGCGCAGGTCATCTCCTACGAGGTGGCGATGGGCCTGTCGTTCGTCGCCGTCTTCCTGTACGCCGGGTCACTGTCGACCAGCGAGATCGTGGCCGCCCAGCAGTCCCGGTGGTTCCTCATCACGCTGCCGGTGTCCTTCGTCATCTACGTCATCTCGATGGTCGGCGAGACCAACCGGGCGCCGTTCGACCTGCCCGAGGCCGAGAGCGAGCTGGTCGGCGGCTTCCACACCGAGTACAGCTCGCTGAAGTTCGCGATGTTCTTCCTGGCCGAGTACATCAACATGGTCACCGTCTCGGCCCTGTGCGTGACGATGTTCCTTGGCGGCTGGCGGGCGCCCTTCCCGTTCTCCCGGATCGAGTTCCTGAGCACCGGGTTCTTCCCGTTGTTCTGGTTCCTGGCCAAGGTCGTGCTGTTCATCTTCTTCTTCATCTGGCTGCGCGGCACCCTGCCGCGGATGCGCTACGACCAGTTCATGAAGCTTGGCTGGAAGATCCTCATCCCGGTCAGCCTGGTCTGGATCCTGCTCGTCGCCGCCATCCGCACGCTGACCACCGAGGTCTCCTCGACGCAGACCCGGCTGACCTACATCGGCATCGCGGTGGTCGTGCTGTTCGCGATCTTCTTCGCGATCCCGCAGTCCGAGCCGGAGACGGGCGATCAGCTCGAGGCCGACAGTGGGTTCGCGGCCGTCGCCGACGGCGGCTTCCCGCTGCCGCCGCTGGACCTGGTGGTCCCGCCGACACCACGCTCGCTGCAGCCGACGAGCATCGCGGCGGCCCCCGCCGACGCGCCGACGACGCAGGACGAGGTGTTCCGTGGCTAGCCTGTTCGACCCCGTCAAGGGTTTCGGGGTCACCTTCGCGACCATGTTCAAAAAGGTCACGACCGAGGAGTATCCCGAGCACGTCCGGCCCGTACCGCCGCGATACCACGGGCGGCACGTGCTCAACCGGCACCCCGACGGGCTCGAGAAGTGCATCGGCTGCGAGTTGTGCGCCTGGGCCTGCCCGGCCGACGCGATCTATGTCGAGGGCGCCGACAACACCGACGAGCGGCGGTTCTCACCGGGTGAGCGCTACGCCGCCGTCTACCAGATCAACTATCTGCGGTGCATCTTCTGCGGCCTGTGCATCGAGGCCTGCCCGACCCGGTCGCTCACCATGACCAACGAGTACGAGCTGGCCGACGACAGCCGACAGAGCCTGATCTTCACCAAGGACCAGCTGCTCTCCGACCTGCTCCCGGGCATGGAGCAGCCGCCGCATCCGATGCGCCTGGGCACCACTGACACCGACTACTACGTCGGCAAGGGATGAGGGGATGACCCCCACGCTGCTCGCGGCATCCGACACCGGTGAGGTCATCGGCTTCTGGGTGCTCGCGCCGCTCGCCGTCATCGCCGCGACCGCCATGGTCTTCGCCAAGAACACCGTCCACGCGGCGCTCTTCCTCGCCGGCGTGATGCTCTCCTTCGCGGGTCTCTACGCACTGCAGGACGCGCCGTTCCTGGCCGCTGTGCAGGTCATCGTCTACACCGGTGCGATCTTGATGCTGTTCCTGTTCGTGCTGATGCTCGTCGGTGTCGACTCGAGCGACTCGCTCGTCGAGACGCTCCGGGGCCAGCGGGTGGCGGCGTTCGTGGTCGGCCTGGGCTTCGCCGGGTTGCTCATCGGCGCGATCGGCGGTGCGGTCTCCGGGCGTGGCGTGGGGCTCGCCCAGGTCAACGCCGAGGGCAACGTCGTCGGCATCGCGCGCCTGTTGTTCACCAGGTACGTCTTCGCCTTCGAGACCACCAGTGCCTTGCTGATCACCGCAGCGCTCGGCGCGATGGTGCTCGCGCACAAGGAGCGGCTCGTCCCGCGGTCCACGCAGAAGCAACGCTCCCGGGCCCGCTTCGCGAGCGACCATCCGTTTCCGCTGCCCGGCCCGGGTGTCTTTGCCACGCACGACTCGATTGCCAGCGGCGCCCTGTTGCCCGATGGCAGCGTCGCCCCGGACAGCCTCGCGCCGACGCTGCGCGATCAGGACGAGGCGCAGGGGACGGTGCGTTCGTGAACCCGAGCGCGTATCTGTTCCTGGCCGCCCTGCTGTTCACCATCGGGGCGCTCGGCGTGCTGCTGCGCCGCAACGCCATCTTGGTGTTCATGTGTGTGGAGCTGATGCTCAACTCCGTCAACCTGACGCTGGTCACCTTCAGCCGCCAGAAGGGCACACTGGACGGCCAGGTCATGGCCTTCTTCGTGATGGTGGTGGCCGCTGCGGAGGTCGTCGTCGGCCTTGCGATCATCATGAGCATCTTCCGCACCCGGCGGTCGGCGTCGGTCGACGACGCCAACCTGCTCAAGTACTAGCCCTGCCCCTGCGCGGCCCACTGCTCCGGGTCGTGCTCCGCCGCACGAGACGAGGACGACGCGTGCCCCGCACCCCCCGACGAGCGACGGCATGACCGCGCTGCTCGCCGCCGAGCCAGGCCGCTACGTCGCCGCCACCGGCAGCCTGTCGATCGTGTGGCTGCTGCTGGTGCTGCCCGCGGTCGGCGCTGCGGTGCTGCTGCTCGGTGGCCGCCGAACCAACGGCTGGGGCCCGCTGTTCGCCTGCGCGACGACTGGTGCGGCGTTCGTCCTCGCTCTGGTGGAGTTCTTCGCGCTGCAGGGCCAGCACGCCCGTTCGGTCGATCTGCAGCTGTTCTCCTGGATCCCGGTCGCCGGGTTCCGGGTCGACGCCGGGCTGCTGTTCGACCCCCTCTCGGCGACGTTCGTGCTGCTCATCACCGGCGTCGGCTTCCTCATCCACGTCTACTCGCTGGGCTACATGGAGCACGACCCCCGCAAGCGGGTCTTCTTCGCCTACCTCAACCTGTTCATCGCGGCGATGCTGCTGCTGGTCCTCGGCGACAGCTACCTGGCGCTCTACGTCGGGTGGGAGGGCGTCGGGCTGGCGTCCTACCTGCTCATCGCCTTCTGGTTCTACAAGCCGGCGGCGGCCACCGCGGCCAAGAAGGCGTTCATCGCCAACCGGGTCGGTGATGTCGGGCTGTCGCTCGCCATCATGGTGATGTTCACCGCGCTCGGCACCACCTCCTTCGCCGGCGTGTTCCGCGGGGCCGGCGCGCTCACCGGCGCCACGGCCACCGCGATCGGCTTGCTGCTGCTGCTCGGGGCCTGCGGCAAGTCCGGACAGTTCCCGTTGCAGACCTGGCTGCCCGACGCGATGGAGGGCCCGACCCCGGTCTCGGCCCTGATCCATGCCGCGACGATGGTCACCGCCGGCGTCTACCTGATCGCCCGGTCGACGCCGGTGTTCGACGTGTCACCCGACGCCCGGACCGTCGTCACCATCATCGGCGCCGTCACCCTGGTCATCGGCTGCGTCATCGGCTGCGCCTACGACGACATCAAAAAGGTGCTGGCCTACTCAACGGTCAGCCAGATCGGCTACATGTTCCTGGCCGTCGGCATCAAGGGCGCCGGCGCGATCGCGATCCTGCACCTGCTGACCCACGGCTTTTTCAAGGCCTGCATGTTCCTGTCGGCCGGCTCGGTGATGCACGGCATGCACGACCAGGTGGACATGCGCCGGTTCGGGGCGCTGCGCAAGGTCATGCCGGTGACCTTCGGCTGCTTCCTCACCGGCTATCTCGCCATCATCGGTCTGCCGCCGTTCGCCGGGTTCTTCTCCAAGGACAAAATTATCGAAGCGGCGTACGACAAGGGCGGTACGAGCGGTTATCTGCTGGGCACCGTGGCCCTGCTCGGTGCGGGCATCACCGCCTTCTACATGACCCGGCTGATGGTCATGACGTTCTTCGGGAAGGAGCGGTGGGCCGACGACATCCACCCGCACGAGTCACCGCTGACGATGACCGGTCCGATGGTGCTGCTGGCCATCGGCTCACTCGCCTCCGGCGGGCTGCTGGTGCTCGGTGGCGCCCTGCAGCACTGGCTGGAGCCCTCGCTCGGCCCGTCGGTCGAGGTCGGCGCGCACACGATCTCTCCCGTCATCCTGACGTTGCTGACGCTGCTGGTGGTCGCCGGCGGGGTCGCCGGTGCCTACCTGCAGTTCGGCCGCCGCGCCGTTCCCCTGACGCCGCCGGTCGCGGTCACGCCGCTCACCGTGGCCGCCCGCAGGAATCTCTACTTCGACGCGCTGAACGAGTCGGTGCTGATGCGACCCGGGCAATACCTCACCCGGGCGCTGGTCTTCCTGGACAACCGTGGGATCGACGGTGCGGTCAACGCGCTGGCCGCCGGTGTCGGTGGGGGATCGGGCCGGCTGCGGCGCACCCAGACCGGGTTCGTCCGGTCCTACGCCCTGTCGATGTTCGGCGGAGCCCTGCTCGTGGTCGGTGCCCTGCTCGCAGTACGGCTCGGCGCATGAGCGGCTTTCCGTGGCTGACGGTGCTCGGCATCGTGCCGCTCGCCGGGGCAACAGTCATCGGGGTGCTGCCTCGCCACCGTGAGCTGCTCGCCAAGCAGGTTGCCCTGCTCACCTCCCTGGTCACCCTGGGCCTGACGATCGCGATGTGCGCGGCCTTCAAGGCCACCGGCAGCCGCTTCCAGTTCGTCCAGAGCCACGACTGGATCCGCGCATTCGGGGTCAAGTACGCCGTCGGCGTCGACGGCATCGCGCTCGTGCTGATCGCACTGATCGCTGTGCTCGTTCCGGTGGTGCTGCTGGCCAGTTGGGACGACGCCGACGCCGAGTTGCCGCTGGCGGGCAGCGACGCGCCGGTCGCCCGACGCAAGAGCGTGAAGGCGTTCTTCTCACTGCTGCTGGTGCTCGAGACGATGATGATCGGCGTCTTCGCCGCCACCGACGTTTTTTTGTTCTACGTGTTCTTCGAGGCGATGCTCATCCCGATGTATTTCCTGATCGGCAGCTACGGCGGTCCGCGCCGGTCCTATGCCGCGGTGAAGTTCCTGCTATACAGCCTCGTCGGCGGCCTGCTGATGCTCGCCGCGGTGATCGGCCTCTACGTCGTCAGCGGCGACCAGCTCGGCCAGGGCACCTTCGACTTCACCGTGCTCTCGACCCAGCTGACGATCACGCCGGGGGTGCAGAAGGCGCTGTTCCTGGGCTTCTTCATCGCCTTCGCGATCAAGGCGCCGCTCTTCCCGTTCCACACCTGGCTGCCCGACGCCGGCGCCGCCGCCCCCACCGGCACCGCGGTGCTCCTCGTGGGCGTGCTGGACAAGGTCGGCACGTTCGGCTTCATCCGCTACTGCCTGCCGCTGTTCCCCGACGCCTCGAGCTACTTCGCGCCGATGGTCATCACCCTCGCCCTGATCGGCATCTTCTACGGTGCCTTCCTCGCCATGGGTCAGCGGGACCTCAAGCGGCTGGTGTCCTACACCTCGGTGGCCCACTTCGGGTTCATCGCGCTGGGCATCTTCGCCTTCACCAGCCAGGGTCAGACCGGCGCGGTGTTCTACATGGTCAACCACGGCCTCTCCACCGGTGCGCTGTTCCTCATCGTCGGCTTTCTGGTGTACCGCCGCGGCACGCAGGACATCAGCGAGTTCTCCGGGGTCGGCAAGGCCGCGCCGGTGCTCGCGGGCTGCTTCTTCTTCGCGGGGCTGTCGTCGCTCGCGCTGCCCGGCTTGAACAGCTTCGTCAGCGAGTTCCTGGTGCTGGTCGGCACGTTCACGGTGAACCGTCCGGCGGCGGTGATCGCGACCGTGGGGATCATCCTGGCCGCGCTCTACATCCTGCTGGTGTTCCAGCGGACCATGCAGGGCGAGCTGTCCGAGCCGAACCGGGGGATGGTCGACCTGAGCCTGCGTGAGGGCGTCGTCATCGCCCCGGTGCTGGCGCTCATCCTCGTCCTGGGCATCTACCCGAAGCCACTGCTCGACGTGATCACGCCGGCGGTGCAGAACACCCAGGTGTCGTCGAACCAGAGTGACCCCGAGCCGAGCCAGCTCGGACCCGTTCGAGTCGGCTCAGGAGCTTCCCGATGATCGAGTTCACCAGCCCGTCGATCAACTACGCGGCGATCTCGCCGATGCTGATCATCTTCGGAGTCGCTGTCGTCGGCGTGCTCGTCGAGGCCTTCGCGCCGAGGGAGTCCCGCCGCAGCGTGCAGCTCGTGCTCGCCCTCGGCGGCATCGTCGCGGCCCTGGTCGCCGTCATCGTCAACGCCTCCACCGCCGAGCTCACCGCGGCAGGCGCGATCGCCATCGACGGCCCGACG
>JBKJOO010000137.1:0-3045 GCA_046595615.1 Mycobacteriales bacterium
TTTCAGGGCCGCGTCGAGCAGTTGCGACAGGTGCGCCTTGGCGTCCGCCACATTGTGTGTGGTCATGTTGGTCAGACTAACATGACCACAGTCCTCCGCGGGCGCTCTGGGGCACGCCCACGGCGGCAGATGCGGAAGCTGCTTAGGAGGTCTTTGTGCTGCACACCGTCCGACCGCTGGCAGACACTGCGCCTACCCAGCAGGGGTCATCAACGCGACGCACTTCCAGGGCTGGTCCCTCAACCCAGGTAAGGACACCTCCGCTAGGGGGCACCTCGCCGACGGCCTCGGCACCGGGCTCGGGACGACGCTCGTTGACCTGCGCAGGAAGTACGCCTCGTTGTCGGTGGCGAGCGGCACGATCGGAGCCGAGTGGTCCGCCGGCGGCGGTCTGGCCGGCGGCCTGACTGGCACGACGGGTAGCAGCACCGTGAACTGGATCCAACGCCGGCCCGGCCTGCATCGCCCGCTAGCGAGCTAAGCCCGGTCAGCCTTCGGCATCGGCGAACTAGCCGCCGCCACGCTGCCGGACTTGGCCTGCAGTCCGCGGAGCTGCTGCTGCTCGAGTAGCGGCACGTCGTCTCGTCCCTGATCTGAGCGCCGTCAGGGTGGCGACTGTCTTGCGTTTCCCGCTGCTGGCCGCGGTGTGATGTTCCCCAGCCACGCCCCGTTCCACCTGTCGACCGCGGCCTACGCCGCCTGCGTCCTGTTCGGCCTCGTTTCCGGGCTACTCGTGGTGGTCGCCACCGCCCTGGTCTACTTCGCGGAGGACCTGTTCCACCGGCTGTCGTTCTACTGGATGTTGGTGGCCCGCGCTCGGCAGGATGACCATCGGCGTCGGTGGGCCCGTCGTCCCGCAGACCTTCGGGGCCGGCACGACGTCATCGGCAGAGCTCGCCGTAAGGATCAGCCTGGCCTGGTCGTCGGCATCCCAAGCTAGCGGAGTGCGCGAACCCAGATGACACCCGCCTGTAGGCGGCTTGTTGATCCAGGTGCGCACCCTCCGGTGGTCAGCCGCGAGTTCACGCGCTTGAGTCGAGGGCGCCAGCTCTGTGGTCGAAAGCTGCGGCAACCTCCGGTGCCAGTCGGGCGTCAGGACCAGCGGCAGCTCGACATAACCCTCGGAGGACCTCATGACCGATGCCCTGTCCCGCACCGGCCGCCTGCTCGTGACGATGCTGTTGTCAGCCGGCCCCGACCGTCTCGGTCAGGCGGAGGCCGTGCTCTTGCGCGATCAGCTCCGCCGCCTTCTCGCCGATCATGATCGTGGGTGCGTTGGTGTTGCCCGAGGTGACGTTCGGCATCACGCTGGCGTCCGCCACGCGCAGCCGGGCCACACCCAGGACGCGCAGGTCGGTGTCGACCACGCTGCCGATCCGGCACGTCGAGGTCTCGTGGTAGACGGTGAGCGCGTAGTGCCGCGCGAGGTCTTCGAGCAGCTCGTCGCTCGGCACGTCGCCCGGGGTGTGGCCGTGTGACTCCGCGAGCTTCGGCGGCACGTGCAACGGACCCATGCCGGGGACCGGCCACGCCTCGACCAGCTCGAGGGCGCGGCGCATGACCGCCACCATGACCTTGACGTCGTGCGGGTCGGAGAAGTAGTTCAGCGAGATGACCGGTGGTTCCAGCGGATCCGCGCTGGCGAGTCGGACCTCGCCCTCACTGTGCGGCTGCACCGGGTTGGGCAGCATCACGACGACTTCGGCGTCGGCGGCCAGCGTCGCGGCGGCGTCCTGGAAGTACTCCTCGGGGTTGATGCGGAACAGCGCCCGCCACAGGTCGGGGGTGTAGCCGCAGACCAGGAAGCCGATCTGCGCGTCGTGGGTGTGCTCGTCGCCGAGCCCGGTGGAGTACCAGAGCCCGGCGTCGTAGAGGGAGGACGAGACCAGACTGCGACCGGTGGTCACCCACTCGCCGAGCCGCCGCTCGGCCTCGGCCTTGACACCGGCGAGCTCGGGCGGCAGGTCCACGTCGTCGCGCGGGTCCGCCGGCAGCGGCCCCGCGGGGGCGCGCAGCGCGTCCGGCCCGAGCGACAGCGCGACCTCGGTCATGTTCAGGCCGATGCCGGGCGCCGGGAAGACCATGGGCGTGTGCAGGTGGTCCTTCAGGTGCTTGCCGACGTCGGGCAGGTCCAGGCGGCAGTCGATGCCGACCTGTGCCAGCTCGTCCTTCGGGCCGATGCCGGACAGCAGCAGGAGCTGCGGCGAGCCGATGGCGCCGGCGGATAGCACGACCTCGCGGGTGGCGCGCACGGTCTGTAGGTCGCCGTCGCGGGTGAGGTACTCGACGCCGGTGGCGGCCAGACCCTCCGCCTCGTCGGCGAGCAGGATCCGCTGCACGGTGGCGTAGGGGATGACGACGAGGTTGTCGCGCTCGGCCATCACCGGCTCGAGGAAGGCGTGGAAGGTCGAGCTGCGCTTGCCGTCCTTGGTGGTGGTCTGAAACAGCGACGCGACGCCCTCGGGTCGGGCCCGGTCTCCGCCGTTGTAATCGCCGGTGGGGATACCTGCGGCGGCGGCCGCGTCGACGAACTGCTGCGCAGCGGGGATGACGGGTGAGCGGACCGAGACGCCGAGCGGGCCGTCCGGGTTGTGGGCGCCGTGGTCCACGACGATGTCGCCGCTGGGCTGGATGCCCTCGGACTTCTTGAAGTAGGGCAGCACGTCCTCGTGCGCCCAGCCACGAGCACCGCCGTCGGCCCAGGAGTCGAAGTCGCCGGGGTGGCCGCGCACGTACGCCATGTAATTAATGCCGGAGGAGCCGCCGAGCATCTTGCCGCGCGGCACCATCATCCGACCATCGGCCAGCCCGCGGCCGACGCCGCCGGCGTCACCGGTGTACATCCAGTCCGTCTCCGGGTTCAGCTGCAGCGATGCGACCGCTGCCGGCATGGACTCCTCGGGCGGCGGCGGACCGCCCGCCTCGACCAGCGCCACCCGCACGGACGGGTCCTCGGACAACCGGGCGGCGATGACCGCACCGGCCGATCCTCCTCCGACGACGATGACATCGAACTGCTGCTCTGCCACGGTCCCACCTCTCCAG